>JADJQX010000010.1 GCA_016712525.1 Myxococcales bacterium | reverse complement strand
CCGCCCTCCCCGCCTACGTGGTCGCGACCAGTCTCCTCGGTTCCTGCAGAGCCGTCGGGGTTTTCGTGGTGGAGGGAACAACTCGTCGGCACCCCAACGAGTCGCGCCAGTGCGTCGGGAACCCCGTGAACCACGAGCGTCGGCGAGTTCGTCCGCGGGTCGCGCGCGTTGCGGGCCAGCCGCTCGACCCAGGTCGCGCGGCGATGCGCACGACGGTCCCGGGAACTCCGCGTCGAGCGCGGCGGGGCCGGGTTCAGAACCTCTTCGAACTCGACGTGTTCGCTCCACAACGTGTCCACGAACGCCCGACGCAGGGCGCACGCCGACAGGTCCGTCCACAGCAGGCTCGCGTGGTGCCACACCGGCAAGCGGCGGGGCCTCCGCGGCGTCGGCGGGAGGGACGGCGAGGGCGTCGGCGCGGGCGGCGCGGGTCGTGAGCGCGGCTCCTGGGGCACGGGCGGCGGCGCCGAAGGCGCGACGGGCAGGTCGACGACACGGCCTTGCAGAAGCGGTCCCGTGCTCGCGCAACACCGCGTCACCTGCGGGCAGCTCGCGCAGATCGGAAGCGAGGCGCGGTACCGTTGGCGGTCGCCGCTCCGACGCGTGCGAATCTCGCTGGGGCGCAGAATCTGCCCGGCCGGGCAGTGCACCTGGCCGGCGGCGTCGCGCGTGAAGTGCTCCGGGCCGAACCGCTCCGGCTCCGACTCGGACGGGGCTTGCTCCCGCGCCGAGGGCGTCGCGGGCACGTCGGGCGTCGCGGGCACGTCGGGCGTCGCGGGCACGTCGGGCGTCGCGGGCGCGTCGGGCGTCGCGGGCGCGTCGGGCGTCGCCGTCCTTCCATCGGGCGGGGCCTCGATCGGGGTCGGTTCAATCGGCGTGACGGCCACCTCCCACGGCGTCACGCGCAGCGCGGCCTCCGCCACGAGCGCCTGCCCGAGCACGACGCGGTGATTCCAGACCCATTGGCTCATCAGTTGGAACAGGTCCTGACCGAGCGCGCGGTGGGTGATCCACCGATCGGTGGTCATCTCCTGATCTTCCTGCGCGAGGGTCGCTTCGAGCGCCCCGCGCCCCAGGTACAGCGAAACGATCTCCGCCGCGCTCGCCACGTCGGGCGGCAGACTGGTGACGAACAGCTCGTACACGAATCCGTCGTGCAGGTGCCCCACCGCGGGTTTGCCCCAGGCCGCGGGCCACGCCGTACGTGTCACGATCAGGCGTGTGCGAACCGAGGGGCCTCCGTCCAGGCGGCTCCACTCCAGGTCGGGCACGTCGAACAGCTCGCGCACGATCGGGCTGTCCGGTTGCTGCATCGTCCGTGCACTTCCGCGACTCACGACCGCGCGCACGTCGGGATGCGCCAACAGGGTCGCGTAGTCCTTGGCGCGGATCAACCACCCGACCTGATGCCCCGCGATCTGCGCGATCGACGCCTGCGAACCGAACTCGCCATCCGCGCGCACGACGACCGAGCCCAGCTCGACGCGGACCGCGCGGCACAAGGCCACGATCTGGGTACAGCCCTGATCGAGCAGCGCCGCGCGGTGCCCGTTGCCCGGCTGGGCCATTCCGGGAGCCACATCCCCGCGTGCGCCAGAAGCACGGCCGTCCGCGTGCGAATCGCATCGGCGCGTTTGCGCCCCGAACGCCCCGCCGTGCTCGCGGCGCGCGGGCGCTGCACCGGCGGACGCATCGGGTCGTCGACGGCGGGGGCTTGCAACGACGCCAGGTGGGTCGGATCAAAGTCGAACAGGCGCCACCGGCGGTTTTCGCGATCGATCAAACCGAGCAGTCCCTCGGGCGGAACCCGCGCGGCGAGGTCGGACGAAAAGAGGGCCCGCAAGGAGTCCAGGAGCGGCGCGTCGACGGCCTTGAGCAGGGCCATGAAGCCCGAGCGCGTGGGCAGCTTGCGCCGTCCCCACAGGGCGGCGAACATCGGTCCGTGAGGCCCCAGGTGGCGGAAGAACCCGCGCACGGAACGCTCGTGGCTCAGGCTGACGAGGAGCAGGACGAGGGTGAGATCGACGGCTTCGAACTGCTTGCTCGAACGCTCCCAGCGCAGCGCGCGCAGGGAGTCGACCAGTCCCCAGGACTGCCACGCGGTCAGGAGCATCGTGGCCTGCGGGGTCCACGGCGGTGGATCTTTGCGGCTCGTGGGGGTGGTGGAAATGCGAATCGGTGAAGTAGACTCCTGGCGCTCGTCGGTCATGGGAACCTCCTTGGTTGGCACCGGAAGGATCCTGTGACCGACGAGGTTTCCCAAGAGCTCCAGAGCCCCGAAATCAAAGTAGTTGCGACGAGACTGGTCGCGACCACGTAGGCGGGGGAGGGCGGGGGAGGGGGCTCCGATCGAGAGGCGCTCCCGGGCCGCCCGGGAGCGTACGGGTGGGGGGTGGAGCGCCCGTCAGGCGTCGTGGGTTCCGGTGTCTTGTTCTGGGCGCTCACGTCGTTGGCGGGGTGACGTCGGACGTGACCTTCACGGCGGTGGCGGGGTCGGCCTTCGGGGCCTTGGCCTTCCTGGCGCGGACCTTCTGCGCGCGGGCGCGGCCCTGGATGATGGACTCACCGTGGGCTTCACCGTGGCGCCGCACGTTGGCGTAGCTATCGGGCGGGAGGACGCCCCGCGCGATGCGCCGGGTGGACTCTTCGTAGGCGTCGTCGACGGCGCGCGTCCCGGAGTCTTCGAGGATGAGGCGGGAGGCTTCGGCGAGCTTGAGGCGGGTCGTGGGCGCTCGATGTCGCCATAGACCTTGTCGAGCGCGGCGCCGATGCGCCCGCAGCGTGCGGCGTTGGGCGCAATGCAAGATCCCCATGGCAGATCGCATTGCGTATTGTTGAGAAGGTCTGGGGACGATGCGATCTCCCCGATCCCCGTCGCCTTCGGGCGACCCCGAGTTCTGGCGCGCTCACGTCACGGCGTGGACGCGCAGTGGCCTGAGCGCTCGTGCCTACGCGGCCGAGCACAACCTCAAGGCCCCGACCCTCTACGCATGGCGGCGTCGGCTTCGTCCCGAGCCCGCGGCCCGCACCGCCCCGCGTCTGGTCCCGATCACGCTGGAAGCGCCTGCCCTGTGTGAGCTGGGGCTGCGCGACGGCCGCACGCTGCGCTTCCCCACGCACCTCGAGCCCGCCACACTCGCCGCATTCCTGCGCGTGCTGGAGGCGTCGTGATCCTGCTGCCCGCCACGCGTCCCGTCTATGCCGCGCTGGGCACCGTCCACCTGCGCAACTCCTTCGACCGGCTGGTGGCGATCGCCCACGACGAGCTCGGACTCGACGCGCTTCGCAGCGCCGTCGTGCTCTTCGTCAACCGCGATCGGACGCGCTGCAAGATGCTCTTCCACGACGGCTCGGGGCTGGTGATTCTGTACAAGCGCCTGGACCGTGGCCGCTTCCAGCTCCCCGTCGCCGTTCAGCCCACCGACCGCTCGGTGAAACTCGAACCGCGCGAGCTCCCGGTGCTGCTGGCGGGCTTCACGCGACGCACCCCCTGAAAATCGTACGCCCCCCGGAATTTCGTCCCGTCGAGACGCGTTGACCGCGCGTGGAGCTGGACGAGGCCGTCGCGACGATCGCGTTGCTGCAAGGGCAAATCGAAGCCCAGGAGCGCCTGCTGGCCGCGCGCGACGCGACGATCGCCGAGCTCCAGCTCGAGCTGTTGCGCAAGGAGTTCGAGCTCGCACGCGTTCGCCGCGCGCTCTTCGGCGTGCGGAGCGAACGCGTCACGCCCGAGGAGCTGGTGTTGCCGGGGCTGGACCTGTCGGCGCCTTCCGACGGCACGCCCCCCACCGAACCGGAGTCGTCACGCAAACGGAAGGTCCGGGAGCACGAACGCGGCGCGTCGTCGCGACGCCGCCGCGCGCGGTTGGAGCTGGACCCCGCGTGCGTGACGGACGAACACGTCGTCCTCGATCCCGAGTCCACGACCTGCGCGTGTTGTGGGACGGCGTTGGTCGCGATTGGCGAGGAGACGCGTACGGTGATCGAGCGCGAGCCCGCGCGCTACCGCCGCGTCACGACGCACCGGCGCAAGTTCGCCTGTGGCGCGTGCAAGCAGAACGGCGTCGTGATCGCGCCACCGCCCGAGCCGCCGAGCACCGGCGCCGGGCCCGTCGGCGCCACGCTCGCGGTCGACACGGTCGTGGCGCACTTCCACGATCACCTGCCGTTCCATCGCCTCGTGAGCGTGTTCGAGCGGGAGGGCCTGTCGATCGATCGTGGGACGCTCTCCCGCGTGTCGGGTCGCGTGGGGTCCCTGTTGGCGCCCGTGGTCGCGACGATGGAGCACGAGGTGCTGAGCTCGAAGGGCGTCGTCGGGATCGACGGCACGGGCGTCCAGATCTTCGCGAGCCCCCACTGCGCGCGACGCACGATCTACGTTCTGCACGGGCAGGAGCACGTCGTGTTTCGCGCGCTCAAGGCCGACACCGCGGCCCATGTGCTGGAAGGCTTCGTGGGCTTCAACGGCATCGTGATCTGCGACGCGGCGAAGGTGCATCTGGGCACGGTGAGCGCGTCGCTCCACCTGGTCGTCGCGCTCTGCAACGCGCACGCACGGCGCAACTTCTACGACGCGCGCGCGACCGATCGGGAACACGCCGATCACGCGCTGGGCTTCTACCAGGACCTCGCCCGTCACGAGCGACGGTGGCAAGACCTCGACCCCCTGGCGCGACAACGGGAGCGCGAAACGGTGCTGCGCCCGCGCTTCGAGGCGTTCCACACCTGGTTGCGCACCGAGCGGCTGAGGCTGTGGCCTCGCACGCCGATGGCGGAGGCGTTCGACTACGTCTTGCGGCACTGGGAGGGGCTCACGCGCTTCCTCACCGACGGCGACATTCCGTGGACGAACAATGCGAGCGAACGTCTCCTGAGGCACGTGGTGCTGGGACGAAACGCGTGGGTCTTTCGCGGCTCGTTCGAGGGCGCCGAACACGGATGCGTACTGTGGAGTCTGATGTTGAGTTGCCGCCGCCTCGGGATCAACCCGCGGCAGTACCTGCTCGACACGCTGGAGGCGTTGCGAACGACGCCCCACGGGCGCCTCTCCGAGCTCACGCCGCGCGAGTACGCGCGTCGTCAACGCGCGACCACCCACACCGAGTAACGTCCTCAACCGAGCCGCGCCAATCACATCGCCGAAACGGCGACAAGAGGTCCGTCCCGACGTTCGGGATGGGGATCGAACATCGGAT
>JADJQX010000009.1 GCA_016712525.1 Myxococcales bacterium | reverse complement strand
CACTCCGGGCTGACTCGACTTCCCAGTCCCTCCACGCCCTCCAGAGCCAGTACGAGAGCAAGATGAACCTCGCGATGGACGTTTCCAAGAGGGTAGCGACTTGGAAGCGGGCTCACCGCGCTCATCAGCAGCCGGCACGCGGCGAAGCAATGCAGCATGGACAGCCTCGCCTCGTACGACGCCCTCGTGAAGGAGACGCCATCACCTGCGCAGGCAAAGGAGACTTCCACGCACCTCGTCGAAGCAGAAGCCCGCCGTGACGAGCTGCAGAGACCCGCGCCAATCGCCAGGCTGCCAGAGCCGCAAGTGCCCGCGATCGACGATCTCCCGGGCACGGTCGAAGGCGGCGCCCGCAGCCGCATCGCCGCCCTCTTCCACGGGCGCGTCGCGCTGCAAGCCTCGCTCGATCCAGGCAGATGGCTCACACGCAGCCGTGGAAGCACACCGCCAAGGCCAAGGCCGACACGATGCACGAGGAACGGCTCCGCGAGGATCTCACTGACGAACGACGCTGTTACGACGCGCTCCGGTACGTGCCGCTCGCCTCCGGCCGGAGTCGCGGCCTGCATCACCAGCGCGTCGGGCCTCGCCGCCAAAGTCCGCGGTGGCGACACTCGAGGCTGACGCTCGACGCAGCTCCCTCCTGGACGCTAACCAGCAAGTCGCTCCAAGGGACCTCAGGGAGCTGGACGTTTGCCTCGACGGCTTCTGGGGCAGGCTCAAGAGAGAACCCAAGGGCGGCTTCCATGGGAAGGCTCCTTCGCCTGCAACTTCGGCGCAGAAGTGGAGCCTGCCTCGGCGCGGCAGGCACCTCCGCATCGAGCGCGGGCGCCCAGAAATGCATGATCATTAACGCCAGCGACAACGCGGCGGTCGTGGGGACTGCGACGCGCCATCAAGACCCTCGTGCCAGGTCGCTTCGACGCCTCAGGTCACCTGAAAGCGGCTAAGGGGCCTCTGCCTCGTGCTCCCCGGGACGACCGGTGACTTCGCGGGCACAAGCGGCCCGAGCCGCGTGCTCCGGATGACCGAACCAAAGATGCAGCTCATCTGACGAGGCGCGAGGCACGGGAGGCGCGCGGGATCGGAAAATCCGGCCTCCGTTCGCCTTTAGTGTTCGTCGTCACGGCCTCGCAGTGACCCTGGGGACGCGCGGACGAGCGCGTCCCCGTCGATACCGGGGCCCACGACGACGAGGACGGCTCTCGACGCGCCTCTCCCACGTCCCCCGAAGGTGATCGCGAGAGGTCGGCCACGCCAAATCATGCGGGCGTCCGCGCCGGCGACGGCTACGAAGCCCTTCATCCGCAAAATCCGGGGTCCGGGCGCCCCGAATCCCGCTCCATAAGTCCGCGAAGCCTCGCCATCGACCTGCGCCGTCGAGCACGAGGACACGGCCGTCTCCGCCCGCGGTGCGCGTCGCCATCAGGGTGACCCGAGGCCCGCGCGCAGACCGCGTCGCGGTGCGTGGGCGACACGAAACCGCGAGCGTCCGGAGGCCCGGCGCTCGCGAGATCGTCCCACGGGCCGACGTCACCCGGCTCCGTGGTCGTCCCGCGCTCCCGACTCGCGCGGCGGCTTCCGCGAGCGCGGCCTCGTCGCGTCGGCGCGCGCGAGCACCGACGTCCACACACTGCGATCTGCTCGATGGCCAGGTCGTGACGCGGGCTCCAGCCGTCCGCGTGGCGTCGACCGCGGTGATGACGCCGTCGAGCGGAAACTCCCGGATGGCCCCCCTCCGCGGGGGCCCTGCAAGACGTCCGAAGGTGACGCGGCCCCGACGTCTCGATGACGACGCGCGACGGTGCAGGCCGCTGCGCGTGCTGATGGCCTCGAAGGCGCATGCGGCTCGGACAGCGGGCGGCACACCGCACCACCGGTGATCTCAGCGAGGTGCGCGCCGCTCCACGAGGCTCCCGTCGATGCCCGCGTCGCCGGGAGAGCTCGTTCACCCGACGGCCACGTCGCGTCGGGCGTAGCCTCGGGCCACGCGTTGGCGAAACGTGGTCTTGCCGGCGCCGAGGAAGCCGGTGACGACGGTACGGAGCATGGCGGCGGTGTGCGCAGGAGGTGGGCCGCGTCGAGCCTCGGATCGCGGTGAAACGAAGCGGGCCGCACGCCCTCGGAGGCGCGCGACTCGCGTCTCGCCTTCAACCTCTTCCCTCAGGGCGCCATAAGCCGCCTCGCCAGCGGCGAGCTTCAGCTCGGCAGGGCCTCGACGCGGAGAGCTCCACCCCGCGAGCGCCACCTCAGCTGACTCGCTCTCCCGCCGTGACGCGGACACCGCTCCTTGAGAAAGATGGGCGCGTGTTCCGACCAGTCGATGCACGAGGTCTCGCACGACCCCGTAGTTGCCCGCGGGGATGATCGATCTTCCCCGAGGGCGCGGTCCGCTCCGACCGAGAAGAAGCCGAGTTCGAGATGCCGTTACCGAAGTACGCGGACGAGCAGCCAGGCTCGTTCATCACGGCGTAGCCGAAAGGTCCCGCCACCCGCTCGCGCTCGGCGAAGAAGAACCCGTGGCTGCGGCTCTCGCCCTGGCGAACCCCAGGGATTCGGGCTCGCTCGGCTGCGCGGAGAGGTCGGAGGTCGACAGCGCCGACAAGACGAGGCCGGAGGGGCTCCTCCGAGGCGACGGGCGCCCGATCCCCGTCGAGGGGCTCGATGCGCACGGCATCGGCGCGAGCGGCCGCGCGAGACGGAGAGCGTCGCGGTGTCGACAGCGACGGAGCTCGCTCTCAGCGCGGGTCGGCACCAGGGCGTTCGCGGGCAGCAACGCTTCAGCCCGCGGCGAGGGCGCTCCCGACGAAGCGGTTCACGGTGACGTACGACAACTGAGGGGGCGCTGACCGGCGTCTGCCCACCGGCCTTGTCGAACGCCGTGAGCGGGAGCTTCGCGAGCGAAGCTCCATTCTTATCCTGCACCGAGACGAGGAGGGAGTCAGCCGGTCTCTTTGAACGAAAGCTGGTCGCGCGGAGCGCAACGCCCGCGATGTACGGTCACGTCTTGCGGGTGGCGGAGGCTCATGCGGTAGGCGTGCTTCTGCGACCAGAGGTGAAAGCACTGCCCGGACGTAGTGCTCACGCCACCGTGCGCCCAGGATGGCCTTGCCGGTGGCAATCAGGCGAGCCGTCGGCGGGGGCGCACCCTTCACCACGGTGTGGAACGTGGGCGAAGTACAGGCGCTCGAAGCCGCGGGTGACGTCGAGCGCGCCGAGATCAGGGCCACCGCGCGCGGGCCTCCGTCGGACGAGCTTCGAGCACGCGCGGGTACGCGAAGCGCCTCGTTCTGCCGGCCGACGTAGTGGGGCATAGGAGAACACGAGCTCGCCTTGGACCATGCGGCTCGCGTGGTTCGAAGCCCGAAGTGATCGTTCGACTCGAGGAACATCGAGCGGATGCGCGTGAGCTTGCCCCCGTGAGACGGAACGTGTCGATCTCGGTCGCGCCGCGCGCGGGGTCGCCCGCCAGGCCGCAGGGGGCCTGTAGCGGTAGCCGACGACGTAGACGAGGTCGCCCTTGACCAGCATTTCGTCGTACCAGACGCCGCTGTTCAGAGCGTCCGTGGGCGCGACTTGCGGATCGAGTCGCTCGTCTTGGGCGCGGCCGACACGTCGACGGCGAAGAGGCGGCCCTTCGCAGGACGACGAGGTGGTCGCCGATGTTCTTGACGATGCCGCCCTCGTCCGCGCCCGCCTCTTGGTTGTTCGTGATGCCGTCGTTCGAGGGAGGGGCCGCGGCCGCGCCGGCGTCATCTCAGGGGCGCTCGTCGTGCCGCCGCGTCGTGACGCCCTCGCACGCCTGGATCTTCTTCTGGGTGGCTTCAGGCTCGCCCAGCGTCGCCGAGAGCTCGGCCTCGGAGGTGAACGGCTTCATTCCGTTCGCCTCGGCCTCGGGCTCCGCCGAGGCGAGGCGTCGCATTCGACAGGGTCGGGGACCGACGGGTCGGAGCTGCACCCGACGGCGAGGGGGGCCAAAGCGAAGAGGGGGGAGAAGGAAGGTCGTTCGCATGCTCTCCCCTCAGCAACGGGCGTGCCGACCGTTCCTCTGGAATTTACGGGGTTTCGTCGGTGCCAGCCTGTGCCAGGGGCGCAGGCTCGCCGGCTCGGAGGGCGCCCGCGTGCGACTCCTCTCGCGCCCTTGTGGGGAATGGGGCCTGGCTCCGGTGTGGGACGCGGGAGGTGCCGGGGCTGTCGCGCCCAAAGAGCCGCGGCTTCGGTGTAGCGTATCGGATCGTGGCACGACGCGATCCGCACTCTTACGCCGACGACTCCCAACCTCTCACGACGTCCTTCGAGTGGACGGCCCGCGTGGACTTCGAGGCGCGTGTGCTCACGTGCTCCGTGACGCTCACGTTCCGAGAGCCTTCGCGCGGCGGTCCGCTCGACTTGGACACGCGGGGCCTCACGATCGACGCGGTGACCGACGAGAGCGGCGCCCCCCTGCCCCACACGCTCCACCCTGTCGATCCGATCCTCGGGCAGCGCCTCGAGATCACGCTGCCGAAGGGCGCGAGCGCGGTGCGCATCGTGTACCGCACGTCGCCCGAGGCGTCGGCGCTCCAGTGGCTCGCGCCCGCGCAGACGCTCGGAAAGGTGCACCCGTACCTCTTCTCGCAGTGCCAGGCGATCCACGCGCGCAGCGTGCTCCCCTGCCAAGACACGCCGTGGGTGAGGCAGACCTACACGGCGATGCTCGACGTCCCCGCGGAGCTGCGCGGCGTGATGGCGGCCGCGTCGCGCGGGCGCGAGGTGCAAGGCAGCGGCCCGGGCGCGCGGGCCCTCGAGCGCTTCGAGATGCCGCAGCCGATTCCCCCTTATCTGTTCGCGCTCGCCGTGGGCGACGTGGTCTCGCGCGACGTGTCGGACCGGTGCCGCGTGTGGGCCGAGCCCGCGCAGATCGAGGCGGCGGCGTGGGAGTTCTCGGTCGTCGAGGAGCAGCTCCGCGCGGCCGAGAAGCTCTTCGGCCCGTACGATTGGGACCGCTACGACATGCTGGTCCTGCCGCCCTCGTTCCCGTACGGCGGCATGGAGAACCCGAGGCTCACGTTCCTCACGCCCTCGCTGCTCGCCGGCGACAGGAGCCTCGTCAGCGTGCTCGCCCACGAGCTCGCCCACTCGTGGACGGGCAACTTGGTGACGAACACGAACGCCGAGCATTTCTGGCTCAACGAGGGGTTCACGGTGTTCGCGGAGCGCCGCATCGTCGAGGCGCTCGAGGGCGACGAGCTCGGCGCGCTGCACGCGGCGCTCGGGTACGAGCGGCTCAAGCAGGCCTTCGAGCACGCGAGCCACCCGGAGCTCACGCGCCTTCGCACCCACCTCGAGGGCGTCGATCCGGACGAGGCGTTCAGCGCCGTCCCCTACGAGAAGGGGTATCTGTTCTTGAAGTCGCTCGAGGCGGCGGCAGGAAAAGAGCGGTTCGACACGCTCCTCACCGCGTGGCTCGGCGCGCACCGCTTCGGCGCCGCGACCACGGACGACTTCGTCGCGCTCGTGGAGGAAAAGGCCCCCGGGCTCCTCGCCGAGGTCGACGCGAAGGCCTGGATCGACGGCCCTGGCCTCCCCCGCGCCACTACGAGCCGCAGTCGAAGCGCCTCGCCGCCGTGCGCACGCTCGCGCAGGCCGGCGCCGTGCCCGGGGCCGAAGAGGCCAAAACGTGGACTCCCGCCGAGTGGCAGCTCTACCTCGAGGCGATGCCCAAGCCCTCGAGCGAGGAGGTGTGCCGCGCCCTCGACACGACGTACGGTCTCACCGCCTCGAAGAACCTCGAGATCGCCGTATCGTGGCTCGTGCTCGCGTGTGAATCGGGGTATTCGCCCGTGCTCCCGCGAGTGAAAGAGGTGCTCGGGAGCATCGGGCGAATGAAGTATTTGAAGCCGCTGTATCGCGCGCTCGCGCGGCGCGACGAGACACGTGCGTTGGCGAAGGATCTCTTTGCCGAGTACCGGGGCACGTACCACCCGATTGCCCAACAGGTCGTGGGGGGCATGTTGGGGTAGGTGTCCGCTCCGGTGTTCCCTGCCTTGACACCCCGAAGAGCCGGTCGGTAGCGTGAAACGGAAATGGACGCGCTCTCGGCTCTCGAGACGGCGTTGGGGGCCGATCTTCTGCGCACCGATCTCCTCGGTGCGGCGCGGCCGGTGCTCGACTCTCGCTATCACGTTCAGCGCTTCCTCGGACGGGGAGCTTCGGGGGTGGTGGTGGCGGCGTTCGATCGCAGGCTCGATCGGACGGTGGCGCTGAAGCTCAGTCTCGCCACCGGGAGCGGTACCGGCATGCTCACGGAGGCCCGTGCGTTGGCGCGCCTCGACCACCCGCACGTGGTACGCGTTCACGACGTGGCGGTCGTGAGCGCCACCTTCGACGGGCGTGCGTTCCGTCTGTGGCTCGTGTCGATGCAGCTCATTCAGGGCGCCACCGTGCGTGCGTGGCTCGCGGGAGGCGAGCGCTCGGTCGCCGAGATCGTGAGAGTGTACCTCGAGGCCGGCGCCGGTCTCGCCGCTGCGCACAAGCAGCGCTTCGTGCATCGCGACTTCAAGCCCGACAACGTCCTCGTGCGGGAGGACGGCGTCGCCCAGGTACTCGACTTCGGTCTCGCGATCGCGTCCCCCCGGACGGGGAGCCCCAGTCACCCTCGGTTGGCGGCTGGGACCGAGCCCTACATGGCGCCCGAGGCCCTCCGCGGGATCTCCACGGCGGCCTCGGACCAGTACGCATTCGCGCTCTCCCTCGTAGAGGCGCTGACGGGGGAGCCCACCCTGCCCACGGGAGATCGCCCGGATTGGCTCTCGCGCCCCTTGTGGAACGCTCTGCGACGCGCCACGTCCGCCGAGCCCGAACACCGGTTTCCGGACATGTCGACGCTCCTCGCCGCGCTCGCGAAGGCCCCTATCGCTGCGTCGCGCTGGCCGCTTCGCCTCTTCGCGGCGGGCCTCGTCGCGGCCGTAGCGTTTGCGCTGGTCGCCACCGGAGCCCTTCAGGTCGATCTCGACGGAACGATGCAACACCTGCAGCGTGCCATGCTCCCGTTCCGTTCCGAAGCGGATGCCGAGGCTCCCGTCGTGGACGCCTCGGCGGCAGCCGCATCCAGCTCCCCTGCCCTGGTCACCCCGCCCGCGGCATCGGCCTGCAAGCCGACCCGCACGTCACGCGCCTACGTTCAAGCGCTCGAGGGTCCACGGTTCTTTCCAGGATGCTACTGGCTTTCGCTGGCGCACCGCGAGCCTTGCGCGCCGACCGTGACTCTCGTGAGGCACGCGAACGCCCCCTCCAAGAACTGCGCCTCCCCAGGGATCCCACGTTTCGTGGTCGATCATGGGGCGTTGGCCGTCGAAGGGCTCGCTGACGCACCGCACCTGTCGCTCGCCCTCGACGTCGAAGGTCCCGAAGCCACCGAAGCGCTCCGGAAGGGGGTCCCTTCCGGCACGCTCGCCGTCACCTATCCGGGACGCCCCCCTGTCCTGGCAAGAATCAACGTGGCAGGAGAGAAACCTTGAGCCGTTTCGACCCCTCGGTCGGACATGACCGCCGGAGGACGCGATGACGACGACGCGAGAGCAGGAGCTCGAGAGGCTCATCCGAGACGAATGGCCGAAGCTCCGGCGCTTCTTTCACACGAAGGTGCCGGAAGCCGACGTGCTCGACCTCGTCCAGGCGACGATGCTCGCGTTCGTCGAGGGTCGCACGCGGGCGACCTCGGGACCGCGCGCCTACCTGTGGGGAATCGCGCGCCTTCAGGTGCTCAAGCACTACGAGAAGCACCGCGGTTCCACCCTTTTGACAGCGAGGTGCACACCGTCCTCGACACCGGTCCGTCACTCTCGACGCGCATCGACAGTCGATCGCGCCTGCTTCGCGCGCTCCACGAGCTCCCGGCCGACCACCAAATGGCCTTCGAGCTCCGGCACGGCGAGGAGCTCTCGCTCGAAGAGACGGCGGCCGCCTTGGACGTGAGCCTCGCGACCGTAAAACGCTACCTGAGCGCCGCCGAAGACAAGCTGCGCGTCATCCTCGGCGACGAGGCCGCCCACGCCGCCGCCGAATACACGAATCTCTAAAGACGTCCCCGCGACTCTCCCAACGCTCCGAGCCCACCTGAGCGCTGCCTCCCTGCCTGCGTAGGGAGGGTGGTGCCGCCGTGTGCCGGCTGACGAGCCCGCGTGACCGCGGCGCGGACGGTCTTCGACGCGACGTGCTCGCGCCGAACCGAGCGCCACGGCACCCGCGCGCGCCTACAGCGCGACGCCCTCGACACTACGCGCCGTCCAGGAGACGGCGCGCGCCCCCCCCCTTTGTCCGAAATGCCCCCGACACGGGCGACCCATGCCCGATGAAAGCGAGCCCCCATGGCCCCGTCCACGAAAGCAACCTTGCAAGGTACCGAGCCCACCGTCGATCACGAGGCGACTCCGCATCGAGTCGCCGTACCTGCGGCCGTGAACTTCCACATCTTCAAGCCGTGCAACCTCCGCTGCCGCTTCTGTTTCGCCACCTTCCGTGACGTGCGCGGCTACCTCCCCGTGGACGATGCCTTCCGGCTCATGGCGCTGCTGCGCGAGGCGGGCTGCGAGAAGCTCACGTTCGCGGGGGGCGAACCAACCTTGCACCCGCACTTCGGTGCGCTCCTCGCCGAATCGCGACGCCTCGGCTTCACGACGTGCGTGGTGACGAACGGAGCACGGCTCGCCGAGGTCTTGGATCGTCAGCCATCCGACCTCGACTGGGTGGGATTCTCGGTCGACTCGGGGAAGGAGGATGTCCAGGCGGCGCTCGGGCGAGGGACCGGAGGGCACGTGCGCAAGACGGTGGCGCTCGTCGAGAAGGCTCACGCGCGCGGCATTGCGGTCAAGCTCAACACGGTGGTCACTCGCCTCACCTGGAACGAGGACATGACGGAGCTGGTCGAGCTCCTGCGGCCGGCCCGGTGGAAGGTCTTCCAGGTGCTCTACGTCGCCGGCCAGAACGATGGCTCGGTGGACGACCTCCTCATCGACTCGACACAATTCCGGACCTTCGTCGCACGTCCCCGGGCCCGCGGCCTCGACCCGGTGGTCGAAGACAACGAAGCCATGACGGACTCCTACGCCATGATCGATCCTCTCGGCCGCTTCTACGGGGACACCGGCGGCAGGCACCGTGAGAGTGCCCCCATCCTCGAGGTGGGTCTCGCCACGGCGCTCGCGCAGGTTGGCTTTCGTGCCGAGAAGCTCGCGGCCCGCGGGGGCCTCTACGATTGGAGTCGCGCACCCGGCGACTTGATTCCTCTACGAAGGCGTCGCTCGACGGAGGGCTGACGCTGCCCTCGACGGGCTACCCCGCTCCGACCCGACCAATATCTTCCCCGGCGCCCTTCCGTCGTCATCGTCGACGCCAACGTGCTGGATGCAGGCTGCGGTCGACACACTACGGGCTCAGGGAGACAGGGTCGCCCTCCACGAAGGCCACCACGTGGGTGGTCGCTTGTCGAGCTGCGACACTTGCATCACTTCGTCCAGCGCTACAGGGCTCGTGCCCGCGTCTTCGGCGAGGCGTCGGAGGAAGACGGCGAGCCCGATCACGCGCTCCCCGCGTTCGAAGAGCTCATGATGGGCGAGCACGGTCGCGTTCTTGTCATGGGTGACGAACACGAGCTCCGGCATCGTCGACGCGAGCGCGACGCTTGCACGCTCGCCCATGTCCTTCGTCGTCGTTTGAGCCTTGGTTAGCTCGGCCAACACGACGTGCGCCTTCGATCCGAGCGCGATCCCAAGGCAAGCGATCTGCGTGCCGGGGAGCCACTTGCCAAACCGAGCCCCGTACGTCGGATGCCGGGCTGCCTCGTCGCGGACCTCCTGCACGATGGCGAGCGCCACCTTCGTTGCCGCCGCGGCGAGATCTTTCTCGCGCCTCCGATTCCAGAAGAACGAGATGACGTTGTTGTCCAGCAGGTACGTCACCCCGTTCCCCAGGGCAACGGATCGACGGTGTCGAGGCGGAGCGCGTGGCGAGCCTCACCGTCCGTGATTTCGCCCTGGTCGTGAGCGCGCGCCACGAGGAGGCGAAGGAGATGGCTCGGCTCACCTGCGCGAGGCAGGTTCGTCCCGATGCTCGCCTTGCCCACCTTGGCCTTGTTCGCGACGAGCCACTCGCGAAGCTCCGGTGACACGAGCCCGAGATTCGCGAGGTGGTTCGCGGCGATCTCGTGAGGCGTGCCGAAGTGCACCTTGGCCTTGGCGACCATGTCGCTCGCGGCCACGCGGTCGGAGACGGTTCGCGCGCCAGGGAAGAGCCGCCGGAGCCCTTCCTCGGGCAAGAGCATCTCGGCCGCGAAGGCGCGTGCCCGCTTTTCGGCGCGGCTCTCCTTCGAGCCCTCACCTTCGTCGACGACGAGGTGGAGCCCGCCCTTCGACGGGTCGAAGAGCACGTGACAAAGCTCGTGAAGTACGTGAACCCTCGCGAGCGCCGGGTTGCGCGCGCGCTCGCCATCTTTGCCATTCAAGACGATCGCAGCTCCGAGCATGTCGCGCAGGCTGAGCGCCGTCACCTTGGTAGAGGCAAGGTCGGTCACGAGCACCGGAACGCCGAAGCGGCTCTCCACGAGCTCGCGCACGTCACCGAGGGGCTCGGCCGAAGCACCGATCGCGCGGCGCACCTCGCGCGCGAGCCCATAGCCCTCCTGCGCTGTGTGTGCTCCACGCGCGGCCTTCGGCTCGAACGTGCGCATTCGCCACGAGGAAGAGTCGTCTCCGATTCGGGCCCCGAGCTCGGAGCAGAGGCGGCCCTCCACCATGGCGGCGTCGAGGCGCCCGAGGTCCGCGTCCCTCATGTCCATCGCGGCCTGGTGCCGGAGGAAGACGCTCGGGCTCCGAAGCTCGACGAGCTCACCACGGAGGAGCGCCGCGGGCGCGACGCCAAGAGCGACCGCGATCCGATCGAGCTCCGAAGCCATCATCCCGGGCTCGCCCCGCTCGAGGGCGATGACGGCCCCTTCCCCGACGTTCGCGGCCTCGGCGAGGCGCGCCACGCTCAGGCTCGCCCGCTTCCGCGCCGAAGCCACGCTCCGCCCGATCTTCTGCAAAAGCACGCTTGTTTCGTAGCATGCCGGCCCTGCCCGGCCAACCGGCGTCACGGGCTGTCCACTGGCTCTTGGCCCAGCGCTCGGAAGGTCGCTCGCCGGACCGCCGAAGACTTTCGGCCCAGGCGAGGCCCCCGCCCGCACCTCGGCATTCCGCGCTCTCACGTCTCGAGCGGCGACCTACCCCACCCCGATCCGACCAATATCTTCGCGGACGAAGGTCTCGAGGTCCGGGGCGAGGGGCTCGACGCCTCCGCGCACGCTGGCGCAGGCCACGCTGCCGTCTTTGCCGAGGACGGCGACGGTGTCCGAGCCACGCACGCCCAGCAGGGTGCCTTTGCGGATGACGGCTCGCGCGTCCGAGCTGTAGCCGCTCAGGTTCTCGAACGTGGCGCCGTTGTCGTAGCCGAGGTACGCGCAGAGCCACGCGGCGCCGGTCTCCGAGAGGCGCTCGCGAGGGAGGAGCGGGCCCACGGCCCCTGCGGCGCTCTTGAAGTAGACGAAGGGACCAAAGCCTCCAGGGTGAAGCGCGGCGAGGCGACGGGTGGCCTCGGCCGAGTCGCCTCCGAGGCGCTCGACGCAGCCGAGCAGCGCGGCGTCGACGGTGGGCTTGAACGTGGGCGGGGTCGGGATGGTCTCGACCGGCGCGAGGGGGACGCGGAGGCCGGAGACCGGGACTCCGCGAGCCGCCAGCGTGGCTGCGAGTGACCTCACGCGGTCCCGGGCGCGACGGCGCGCGTCGGTGACGTGGGGCCCGTCCTTGTCTCCGAGCGCGGCCTCCCAGCTGTCGTGGGCGTCGAGCGTGGCTTCGGCCACGTCGCGGCTCGTGAAGCCGGCGGCGCAGCGAAACTTCTGGTTCTGTCCGCCGGGGAGGAGGTTCGAGCCGACGTGCACGTCGTCGGTGACGTCCACCGCGAGCGCCTGATCGAGCGCTGTCCCCGCCGACACGAGCGCCGCCACGGCGTCCGAAGCGCCGCGCGTGAGCGCCAGGGTGAGCGCGCCGGCCACCACGCCGTTCGGCCCCTCGAAGCTCAATCCGTCGGCTCCGGCCGCGCGCAATGCGGGCGCGAGGAGCTCGAGGTAGCGGCGCGCGTCGGCGCGGACGTCCCCCTCGGAGGTCGCGCTCCGCTCGGTGGCTCTCCACCAGGCGAGGAGAATTCCATTGCCAGTGCCGCCACCGGCCTCGACGAGCACGCGGAGCGCCGGATAGCGCAGGAACGCGGCCTCCGAGAGCGCGTCGTCCGAGACGCCGCTCCCGTGAGCGACGAAGGCGCGCAGCACATCGGCGGCCGTGGTCGACGCCGCGCCCTCCGGCCCGTCCCACGCGTAGGGGATCTTCTCTTGCGTCGAGCAGGGCAGAGAGCGCACGAAATTCTCAAGTGGCGACGAGTACGAGCCTTTGGCGCGTTTGGTCGCGGGGTAGCCTGCCTCGAGGAGACGAATCAACGTGGCGTGTTTCGCCTCCATCCACTCGGCGATGCGCGCACGCAACGCGAGCTGACGCGCCTGCTGCTTCGCGAGCTCCGCCGGGTCGTCCCCAAAGAGCTTTTCGACCTGGGCTTCGTCGCAGACTTGGCTGTCCGGAAGGGAGAGGGTCGCCACTTGGTCGAGGATGGCCTCCGGTGCCGCCACGCCGGCCGCGCGAGGGTCCGCGAGCGCGGCGTCGAGCGCGGCGGCGTATCCCTCGGCCGAGAGCTCCTCGATGCGATCGAGCTGGAGCCACCCGAGCGCCGCGGCCCAGGCGTCGCACCCCGCCTGGTAGTCCGCGCTCCCCTTCGCGGGGGCCTTGGGCGGCTTCGGCGCCGCGGCGGCCTTCGCCGGCTTCGCGGCCTTCGCAGGCTTCGGCGCGGGCTCGGGCTCGGGAGAGAGCGCGGGCTCGGAGGCTACGGGCGCAGTCGCCGCGGTCGCCGCAGTCGGCACGGACGGAGCCGACGGCACACTCGGCGCAGTCGGCGCCACCTCGGACGTCTCGACGTAGCCCTTCCCCACCTTCTCGCGAACCAGCGACGCGGCGAGCGCGTGGGCAGCGTCCTCGGACTCGAGGGCCTTCACCGTGGTCTTCCCCGCGGCGCCGAGGCGCCCGTAGCGCGTGTGCACCTCCGCGGCGGCCACCCACACCTCCCAGAACTTGGCCGACGTGCCCTCGACGAGCTCGAACCTGCGCATCTTCTTCTCCCGATGGCGCCCCGCGGCGGGGGCGACAGCGGATGTTACGCGAACGCACCCCCTGAGATTCCCTGAGGATCGCGTGGCGGCGTGGCGGACGCGAGCGGGCGCGCCGAGGGCTGCGTGGATACGGAGGGCGTCACCGTGCTCGCGAACGCGAGTCGCGGCGCGGATCTCGCTGGAGGCGCCCCGCGCGCACTTTGCTCGACGTCGGGGTGCCGAGCTCGCCGAGCACGACATGGGCAGGGGGCGCGGCCACGCTGCGCAAGCATTCACGTTGGTCGGGTCGGGACCTCCATGCGCCGACCGAGACCGCATCGTCGGGGCCGACAGACACCCTCCAGGTGCGTGACACCACGCCCGCGAGCCGAGCGCAACCCCGCGGAAACTGACGAGATTCACCTGCGCTCCGAGACGAGCGGAGAGATTGTTATTTTTGATCCAGAGGCGACACAGCCTTTGGGCTCCGGTGCTAAGCTCCGAGCGCATGGGGAGATGGGAAAGAGGGAGTGGGAGCGAGCGCGTGCTCGCATGGGCGCTCGTCGGGCTGGTCGGAGCTGTGGGCGCCTCGGGTTGCACGAAGCGGACGGAAGCGGAGGTCGTCACGCAGGTGTGCGAGCCTGCTTCGAACGATTGCCAAGAAGATACGCTACGCCGCTGCAACGACGTAGGCTCGGGGTGGGACATCGTAGAGCGCTGTCCCCCAGGCACGTGCATCGGCGCGCCCGCGTGCGGCGGGCCGGTCGCGCCCATCGCGTCTACCGAGTGGGTCGACTGCACGCCAGGCTCGGGAGGTGATCTCACGAAGGGAGATCCGCCCTGCAAGCCTGTCACCGAGAGCGGGGTCAAGATCGATCCGTTCGAGGTGACGAGGAGCCAATACCTTGCGTTCTGGCGGGCCACCGCGAACGGCCGCAACACGCTGGGGCTAGGGGTCGAGTGCGACTACAAGAAGACCATCCCCTTCACGCCGAGCGTCGAGGGATGGCCCACTCTGTCCGACGCGCAGGCCCGCCTCCCCATCACGGGGGTCGACGGCTGCGACGCGCGCGCGTACTGCCGCTGGGCCGGCAAGCGCCTCTGCGGCGGCACCGACGGCAAGCCTTCCCGCGAGCCCTTCGCGGCGCGCGGTACGACGCCCGTCAACGACGCTTGGCAACGCGTCTGCGAGACCGCACCGAACGACACGGGCTGCAACGTCCGACAGAACCAAGGCTCCGCCTCTCGGCCCATCGCCCCGGTGGGCTCGTTCCCGCAGTGTAGGACTCCGGGTGGCGTCTACGATTTGCACGGGAACGTCGCCGAGATCGTCGACGTGTGCACCGATCAGTTTTTGCTCTGCCGCCGCTCGGGCGGCTCGGCCGAGAACTACGGAGTCGCGTCCGACTGCGCGAGCAACGAGAACAACTACGTTCCCGACAACCGACGAGAGAACACCGCGGGGTTCCGATGCTGCGCCGACTGACACTCTTCACGCTCCTCGTCGGAACGTCCCTTACGGTCGCGGCGTGCGCCAAGGAGACCAGCCTCACCCAGGCTGCGCCGATCTGCGGGCGCGGCGAGTACTCGTGCGACGGAGACACGTTGCAGCGATGCCGCGACGACGGCACGGACTTCGACGGCATCCAGATCTGCGATCCCGGCGGCTGTGTGCAGGGCAAGTCCGAGTGCCAGAAGCCCCCGCCAGCCAACGTCAAGCCGCTCAGCTCGAAGGACTGGGTCGCCTGTCCCTCGTCGTCGCCGGATCGGGACAAGGGCGACGCGCCATGCAAGCCCGTCGACGTCGCCGTCACGGTCGACGGACCGCCCGTGCGTGTGCGCATCGATCCCTACGAGGTCACGGCGGCCGAATACCTGCGCTTCTGGAAGACGATCGACCCTGGCAAGACCTTCCCAGGCATGCCCGCTACCTGCAGCTTCAAGGAAGGCACTGGACACACCCCGGAGGTCGCTGGCTGGCCCGCAATCACCGAGACGCAGGCGAAATCCCCCGCGGTCGGCATCGACTGGTGCGACGCCTCCGCGTACTGCCGCTGGGCCGGAAAGCGCCTCTGCGGCCGCCCGGGTGGTGGCCCAGCGAAGTACGCGTACACGGCGAACGACTTCTCCGCGACCGAAGGCAGACGCACCGACAACGAATGGAGCATCGCCTGCAACGGCGGGGGCGCGAGGCCGTTTCCTTACGGCCAAGTCTACGAGGCGACCACGTGCAACACATCGGTCAACGGCGCGCCGCCGAAGACCCTCGCGCCCGTCGGCTCCTACCCCGCCTGCAAGACGCCCGAGGGCGTCTACGACATGTCCGGCAATGCACCCGAGATGATCGACATGTGCGAGGCCGACACGGGGCGCGACGACCTTTGCATCATCGGGGGCGGCGGGCTGACCCAGTTCGGCTTCACCGCCGACTGCGGCTTGTTCCTTGTGAAGCGTGGAACGCGCAATGTGGTCGGCTTCCGATGCTGCGCCGACTGAGGCTCGCGCGAGGGCGCCGAGGCGGCGCACACGTCGGCCTCGGGACGCTCGCGGGAGTGGTCCTTGTGGCGCTGGGCGCGACACCCGCTCGCGCCGACGAATACGACGATCCTCCCGACCCGTCGCCCACCACGGCTCCGGTGAAGCCCGCCCCGCCCCCCAAGCCGAGCCCCACCACGCCCGAAGGCACCACCCCGGACGACGACGCGGCCCTCGGCGCCGTGGCGCGCCAGCTCCTCGGAGAAATCGCGAAGCTCGCGTGTGGCTCGGGGCGTGCAGAATCGCTGCCGGCGACGTGCGCGGTCGCCCAACAGCCACGGCCCACCCTCGCGAGCCTTCGTGCTGCCGCGCTCGCGGACGCGCTCGCACTGGCCATGGCGCAAGGCGCCGTCGAGCTGTCCGCTGCGACGAAGGAGCTCGCCACGCTCGCTCCGACCGCGATGGCCACGCGATGGCGCGAGATCGGGAGGGCGCGAGGGGTCGACCCCCAGGGGATCGAGGCATCTCTCGCCCGTGCGTCCGAAGCGCGAACGAGAGCCAACGAGGCGCGAGCAAAGCTCGATCGGGCGCGAGGAGCTTCCCGCCGTGAGGCAGCGCTCGCGTGGATCGAAGGCACCGTCGCGCTAGCGCGCGAGCTCGCGATGCTCGAGGGGAAGGCGGCGGCCCCCAAGGTCCCGATGGTCGACGACGGCTCACAGCGCTTGCTGATGCGCATCGTGACCCTCGAGACCGACGACGACGTGAAGGCTCTGGCGAGGTCGCTCCTGGTCTCCCTCCCGCCATGGACCGAGCGCGTGCTCCTCGACGTGAACGCCACGTTCCCGATCTTGGGCAAAGAGACCCTGCTCGACGGGGATCTCCTGCTCGGCTACGCGAGCGACGTGTTCGGCGTCTCGGGATTTGGCAGCGTTCACCACCATGCCTTCGACACGCCGCAAGGACAGCGTACCGTCGTGGACCGCTACGAGGGGCGTGCCGAGGCCGTCTGGTGGCCATCGCTCGGCGAAGACGTGAAGCTCGAGCTCAGACTTCGTGGCGGCGTGCTCCTCTACGACGCCGGGACGAGCGGTCGCTTCGTGGTCGGAACGGGCACGGTCCGCCCCGACGAGACGTCGCTCGTTGGCCATGGCGGTGCTTCGCTGGGCCTCCGTGCACGCGCAGGCCGAGGCTTCGCGTTCGCGGTCTCCGCAGGTGGCGGAGTCCAAGGCGAGGACTTCAGCGCGGTGGATGCGACCGGGAAGAGCCTCGTCCTCCGCAACGAGAGCCCCGTCGTGGTGCGCGGTGAGGCACGCCTCCGGGCGCAATGGAACGCCGTGCCGTCCTACCTCGCCTTCCGCGCACGTGTCGACGCGAACGTCCTCCAGCTCTCCACGGTCAAGGACGCCACGACGGCGGGGCCAACGTCGACCACGACGGCGCGCGACGTGGTCGAGAGCCAACGCATCGAGCTCTTCAGTCGCCTCTTCGTGGACATTGACGTCCTCGGGTTCTTCGGGTTTCGCCCCTCCGCACACGTGGGGTCGACCTCTTCGCCGGCGACGTGTCCACCGTGGTACCCGTGCTCGGCCTCGGACTTCGCCGCGAGTCGTTCTAGTCGTTCACGTCTCGAGCGGGTCGCGGCGGGAGGCTTGTTTTCCCAGCTCTTCGGCGAGGCCGAGGAGGATGCCCTCGGGCCCGCGGATGTAACAGAGCTTGTAGATGCCCTGGTAGTCGACCACTTCGTCGACCACGGTGGCGCCGAGCTTCTTGAGGCGGGCGAGCGTGTCGTCCAGATCTTCGACGGCGAACATGACGCGCAGGTAGCCGAGCGCGTTCACGGGGGCGGTGCGGTGATCGGCCAGGGTGGCGGGCGCGAGGAACCGCGAGAGCTCGAGGCGGCTATGGCCGTCCGGCGTCTTCATCATGGCGATCTCGACGCGCTGCCCGCGCACCCCGGTCACGCGCCCCGCCCACTCGCCCTCGATGAGCGAGCGCCCCTCGAGGACGAGGCCGAGCTCGGCGAAGAAGGCGATGGTGGCGTCGAGGTCTTCGACCACGATGCCGACGTTGTCCATGCGTTTGAGGGTCATGGGGGTGGATTACTCGGTGGCGGCGGGGTTGGCGAGCGTTGGACCGTGCCCGCGAGGGCCCGAGCAGGATAGGGTCAAATGACGGCCGTGGCTTCGGGGATCGCACTCGGTCGGCGGGGCCCGCTATTCAGTTGTTCGAACTTTTCGAATAACTGAACAGGGTGTCCGGACGACGTTGTGGCACATTCAGTTCCCGGAACCGTTCACCAGCAAAACCCCGACTCTCGGACACAACTCACTTCCCGCGGCGCTTCGTGGTGCCGGGCGTCGCGCGAGCCGGGCTCGCGACGGCGCGGAGCTCTTCGAGGAACGGCGCGAAGCTCTGCGGGCAGCGCCGAGCGACCTCGTCCAGGTCGGCTTCTCGGGCGATCTCCTCCAGCACCTCGGCCGTCGCTTCCCTCCCCGTCACACGCGCGAACACGTTCTTCGGGTATCCGGAGGCGGGGTCCGTCTTGTCTCCCCACAGCTCCTCGGGCGCAGGAGGGCACGGCTCGCGTTTCGCTCGGGGGTCCGCGACCTCGTTCAACGCCACCGGATCTCCGAGCGCCCACGCCTCGATCATTCGGCACGGCGTGCCCTTCACACGCGCGACGCCCTGCGCGTTCTTCACCGCGTCGAAGCCCTCTTCGATCTCGTGGTGCATCGTCTCGAGCTTCGCGGCGCGCTCCTTCGCGGACTTCTTCACGCCGCCTTCGCGGTCGACGTCCTTGACGAAGACGAGAACGTCGAAGCCTAGCGTCGAAGCGAGGGCCAGCGCTTTGGCCGCCCTGTCGGCGTGGCCTTCGAGCTTCGCCTTCACGCCGAACCGGCCGAGCACGGTGACCTTCCGAGCCTCGAGCTCTACGCCGCCGAGCTCCCGGCGAATGACCGGGGGACGAAGCCCTCCACCACGGCCTTGGCACGCTTCCCCGTCGGTCGAGCGATCGCGTCGCGGTCGCCGATTTCGCTGCGGCCTTCGGCCACGACGAGCACCCGCCGGACCGCGGTCACGAGCGGCCCTTCTTGCCTTTGGAAGGCAGGCCCACGAGGCGATCTTCACCCACATTGTACCAAAGCTCACCGGGCTCGAAGTGCTCGCGGAGCTCGGCGAAGCCGTTCGTATCCTTCAGGTTGGTGATGGTCACGGCTCCCCCCTTGCCCCGCGTGACCAGCCGCGTGCACTCCGCCGGCACGTAGTTCAGCGTGATGGGGCTGTGGGTCGTCGCGATGACCTGCGTCGTCTTGCTTATCTCGCTCAGCAGCTCCGCGATGCCGCCGATGAGCCGCGGGTGGAGGCCATTCTCGATCTCGTCGAGCAGGACGACGCTCGGCGTGTGCTCCCAATCTGGGATCGACGCGACCGCCAGCAGCCGAAGGAGCCCGTCGCTCACCTGGTTGGCGTTGAAGCCGACCGGGGCACCATCCCAGGCCTCCTGGATGCTCACGGTCTTCTTGCCCGAGGCATCGGACTTGATGTCGATGCCTTGGAGCCGCGGGTAGTACGCCGCAACGCGGGCCACGAAGGCGTCGAACGCATCCCTGTTGCGGCGTTTCAGGCTCGCCAAGAAGCTCGCCAGGTTGCCGCCACGAGGCCCGACGCGGCTCGCCACACCACTGGAAGGCGCGCGGAGGAGCGCAGGGTCTAGGGACCAGAACGGAAAGATGCGCTCGGCCCATTCGCGCAGGGCGAGCAGCCCTGGATGGGCCCCGCGGTCTTCCTTCGGGTCAAGCGTGCTGAGCCATGACTGGGTGAGCGTCAATGGGGGGTGGCTAACGGTCTCGCCCGTGCTCTCGACGTAGACGCTGATCTTACGAAACGCGCGGTCGAGGAGGGGAGGCGTCTTCTCACCGATCACATCAACGACCTCGCGAGCGATGCCTGGTCTTCGCCGGGTGCCGAGCATCAGCGACCATCGCAGCGTCCGCTTGCCGAGCTCGACGTCCACGACGAAGCCGAAGGTCTGTTTGTCGGAGAGGAGGTGGGGGAGGTCCTTGTAGACCCAGCCGTGCGCGTCCAGGAGCTCGGAGATCGTGCCTCGGACGAGCATGCCGAGCACGTCGAGCGACTGCAGCAGGGTGGACTTGCCGGCGCCGTTCGGGCCCGCAAGGAGCGTGAGCGGCGCAGCGTCGAGCACGACGGAGCCGCCCGCCCCCTCACCGAAGGCCTTGAACCCGTGGACCTCGAGCCGGCGAAGCATGGCTGTCCCTTCGTACTCGACCTGCCTCGCCCTCGCAAAGGGAAGCTCAAGCTGCCTTCCCGCCATCGCCCGGAGGATGTATTCTCGCCAACGCCGGAGACTATCGCCGCGCTGGTCCGCCATCGACCGCGTGAAGCCCGCACGAAGGAGCGCCTCCACCGGTCCACCTCTCGGTCCCTCCGGGCTCAGCAAGTCGGGAACGACCTGATGAACAGTGCTCCGCTCGATCGCCTCGGAGAAAGTGTCGGCTTCCTCCGCCGACCGTCGAACCGTCCGGAGGAGGCTCCGCCCGAGCGGCGTAAGTATGAGCCTGCCCGACCTACGCGCGGCGAAACCCAACACCTCGGCGGCCTCAGCGAAGTACAGGTGAAAGCGCCGTGCGAGCCGCACTTTCGTACCCGCACGTTCAATCGACAGCTTCTCCTCGCAAGCAGCGTGCAGAAAGTCCCGAAGCTTCGGGAGCGAGCTCGCGTAGGGGACAGGACAAGGCTCAGGCACGAGCGCCTCGTTTGGCTGCACCTCTCTTGGCGCCGCGCTCATGAACGCTGGCGTCGGCCTTCTCAGCCACGAGCCGCGCGAGCATCACGTCCGCGGGTTCGTCGTTGGGGTCTTGGGGAACGAGCTCGCCGCGGAAGGCTTTTGCGAGCACGGAGCGTTCAAAAAGTCCGAGGTGAACGAGTTGCGCCTTCAGTAGCATGTCGGTGCTAGTCGCCGAGCGACGGAGCTCGGCAGCGCGCCTGACGATTTCGGATTGTTCTTCGGCGGGGGCCAGCGGAACTTGAACGGTTGCCACATCGTCCAAGCTTAGCCCTGGCTTACCGAGACCATAGGCAGCTTGCTTCAAGCGCCTTCGACCACCGGTCTCCGAGACAAGCCAAAGATGCATATATGGCGTCGAGTCCGCGAAGGCCGGCCGCACCAGCGCAACGTGCTGGCTAACGTACGCCTCTCCGGGCGGCTCGGTCACCCAGGCGCATCGAGTCACGTTCGCTCCCGTTATGGTGATGAGCAGATCGAACTGCCGCACTCGCGTACGAGCACCCTCCGCGCTGGCAGGCACCTGTACGTGAGCGACTTCATGAAGGCTCAAGCTGTCGGTATTGATGTCCTGCGAACGGATGAACAGCGGCCCTGTGTCGGCGTAGTACTCGGCCCACCCACGTGATCCGCTGGTAACGAGCCCCGTCAGCTCATCCACACTCGCCCAACACCACCCATTCGGCAGCTCCGGCAGCCCCGTCGTATCCACCGGTTCGGGCTCCTTGTACTTCGCCTTCCACTTGTCGTCCGTGGGGGGCTTGCCTTTCGCCTTCATCTTGGCGAGCTCGGCCTCCTCCCACTTCTTCTTGCGTTCGGCGCGGATGCGCTTGAGCAGCTCGGTCGCGGGCTCCACGTCCTTGTTCTTCGCGCGCCAGTCCTTCGTGAGGTCGCCGCGGAAGGCGGCGGCGAGGATCGATTGGCGGAGCTTCTCGAGCAACGGCGGCACGGCATCGAGCGCCTCACGCGCCCGACGGCTCCGAGCCTGAAGGGCCTCGAGCTTGGCGACGATGCGATGCTGTTCGTTGAGGGGGGGGAGTGCTGTCGGCCAGGACGACAGCCTGTCCGCGCCGAGATGATTGATGCCACTGCCCTTCCCAACCGCGGCGAATCGCCCAAGCCGAGCGTCCGCTAGAAAGTGAAGGTGCAAGTACTCAGGGAGCGGGCCACGTGACCGTACGCGAATGAGGGTATTCTGAAAGCAGCACCCCGGAACTTGGTCGCGCCAGATGGCGGGTTTCCCCACCTCGGACGCGCTTCCAGACGCTTCCGACAGCAGAATGTCGCCATCCTTCAGCTCGTAGGTGACGAACTCTTTCGGCGAGAAGTCCATCTCCTTCACATCATCGAGGCTGATGCCGTCCCACGTGACATTCGCCGCACGCATGTACGGGCGCATGTTGTCGCCATTCGCACGATCTGGCGAGCGTTGTCGGCCCAGGCGAACTTCGGCTACCTCATCCAGTCGAACGCGCGCCCACCCCGTGGAAGCGCCTCGCTCACGACCCCAACTCCTCTTGCAGCGCCTGCATCTCCTCGAGCGCCGTTTGGAGCTGCGCCACGATCTCCGCCGCGATCTCCTCGGGCTCCGGCAGGTCGGCGTGGTCGGTGACGCTGTCGTCCTTGAGCCACGAGATGTCCAGGTTGTCTCCGCGCTTCGCGATCTCCTCGCGGGTGAACTTGCGGAACCGCCCCGTCTCTCCCTGGTCCTTTCGCTTGCTCTTTCCGTGCGGGTCGTCGCCGTACACCTTCTCGAATTCGGCGAAGTGCGCGCGTGTGAAGGGCGTGCGCTTGCCGAAGCTCGGCATGTTGGTGCGCATGTCGAAGAACCAGACGGCCTTGGTGTTGCCCTTGTCCTTCTCCCCTCGGGTGAAGAAGAGCACGTTCGTCTTCACGCCCTGTGCGTAGAAGATGCCCGTCGGCAGGCGCAAGATGGTGTGAAGGTCGCACTTGTCCATGAGGTCGGCGCGGACCTTCTGCCCCACGCCTTCTTCGAAGAGCACGTTGTCCGGGAGCACCACCGCCGCACGGCCGCCGGGCTTGAGGCCACGGTAGATGTGCTGGAGAAAGACGAGCTGCTTGTTGCGCGTCGGGTACGTGATGTCGCTCCGCGTGGGGCCGCCCCGCCCTTCTTGGTGCCAAAGGGCGGGTTCGACAGGATCACGTCGACCTTGGGGAGGCTCTCGCCCGTGGGGCCGAGCGTGTCCCCGAGGACGATGTCGCCCTCGATGTCGTGGAGCATCGCGTTCATGAGGCAGAGGCGCTGAACGTCGGGCACGAGCTCGACGCCCGAGAAGGCCTCGCGGCGCTGGAAGTTTTGCTGCGCGGTCTTGAGGTCGTGGTAATCGTCCGTCATCGAGCGCACGTAGCGGTCGGCCGCGGTGAGGAAGCCGCCCGTGCCCACCGCCGGATCTTGCACGCGCTCGCCCGGGGCGGGCTTGATGAGCGCCACGATCGCGTCGATGAGCGGTCGCGGCGTAAAGTACTGGCCCGCGCCGCTTTTGGTCTCCTCGGCGTTCTTCTCGAGGAGGCCCTCGTAAAGGTCTCCCAGGCCCTCGTGTTTGGCGCTGTACCAATCGAGGGAGTCGATGTCGCTCACGACCTGCTTCAGGTGGCGCGGCTGGCGGAACGACGTCGACGCGTTCGCGAAGATGGCCTGCACGCGCCCCGAGCCCTTGCCGCCCAGGTCGATGAGGAGCTGCTTGTAGAACGTGAGCAGCTCGACGCCATCCTTCTTGGTGAGGTCGTCCCACCGGTACCCCTTGGGGATCTGCCCCTCCGTCTCGGTCTCCTTCGCCATCTTGAGGAAGAGCAGGTACGTGAGCTCGGTCACGTACTCGTGGTACGTGATGCCATCGTCCCGAAGGACGTGGCAAAGGTTCCAGAGCTTTTGGACGATGTCTTGGGTCGTGGGCATTAGCGCTTCTTCGTCTTCTTTCCTGAGGCTTCGGCGAGCTCTTCCTCGATGGCCTTGATGGATCGACCATTGATGTCTTTCCAGGCCTCGCGGCCGTTGTAGGCACCACCCGCAAGCACAGCCGCGGCCGCCGATGGGCTGCTGAAGAGCACATCGCGAACGAAACGGAAGGTCTTGTCGTTCACCTTCTGAACCGACTTGTCCTCGAAGAGCGCCTGCCTCTGCTGGAGGTAGCCGCCCTTCAGGTGGTGGCGCGTCTCGAGGTCGCCGACCGATCCCGTGAAGACGACGAACTCGTCGTCCGCCCAGGCGCCCTCCGCGTCGATCGATCGCTTCGCGGGCCGAAAGTAGAAGCGGCCCGCGGCACCGTTCGAGGCGGCGCTCGAGGCCGCCGCTGGAACCGGCTGCAAGAAAGGAAATCCAAGGGCGCCGAGCAACGCCAATGGGCCCAGGGAACTCCTCCATCGTGTCGCGGTCAGCTCGCGGAAGAGCGGGGCGCTGCGGCGAGTTCCCGTTCTCAACACGCGAACGGGCAGCCTCCGTGGCCTGCTCGATGATCCGTGCCTCGAGGTACTTCACGTGTGCCTTCGTCAGGTTCTCGTCCTTGCTCGTGAAGAACACCACACGCGTCCAAAAGTCCTTATTTTTCAGGTGGTTCTGCAGGCGAGTGAAGACGTTCTCCGCCTCGCCGACGTAGATCACGCTGCCAGATTCGTCGTCGCCGACCAACACGTACACGCCTGGCCGCTGCGCCTCCGACCACGACGCAAGCTCATTGAAGCGGCTCCGCGGGCAGACGATGGCCTGGCCGCTTCAGTTCATAAGCTCGGCGTGGCGGATGCCTCCGGGCGTCCCGTCGGCGAGGTAGATTCGAATGGTTTTCCCGGATCGCCACCTTCAGCCCACGTCCTTCCAAACCTCATCGGCGAGCTCCCCGAGCAGCGTCTCGAGCTTTCCGTCGAACACCTTGTTGAGGCGCGTGAAGCCCCGTCGGCCTTGAACTGGCCGGCGTCGAGGGAGGCGCGGTCGACCACGGTCTCGAGCTTGACCTGCTTGGCGATGCGGTCGAGCCACTTCGACTGCGGGTCGGTGAGCTTGTGCGCCCTCCGCAGCCGCTGCACCGCGCGGTCCACGCGCTCGGCGTGGGGCACGAGGGGCGAGCCGAGGGCGAGCTGGCGGATGTACCCGACGATGGTGGCCGCGATGTCCTCGTTTTTCTGGTCCCGCCAGGCCGTCTGCACGGATTTTTCGCTGAAACCCTCTTGGTCGAGGGCGAGCTTGAGCTGCCGAAGGTCCTCGCGGGTGAGGTCTTTCGGGCGCTGCGTGACGACGAGCAGCGCGGGCATGCGGTTTATGTTGTTCGATACGAACGCGCGAAACGCCTCGAGGTAGTCGCCGGGCGGGCGGCTCCCGTGTTTGCCGTACCCTCGCGTCACCTCGTGCAGCTCGTCGTGCTTCTCGGAGACGACCATCTTGTACGGTCCGCCGGTGGTGCGATCGAGGAACGGCGCGAGCGACGGATGCGCCCTCAGGTAGTCGGCCGCGTCGGCCACGCTGCCGCCCTTCAGGAGCTGGGCCAGGTCTTTGACGGTCATGCCCGCCGCCGTCTCGAAGTGCTCGGCGACCTCGCCCTTGAAGACGCGCTTCTTGCGGTGGAGCTTCGCGAGCAGCTCGTCCAGCGAGGCGCGGCGGTGCTCGTCTTCGGTGGCCTCGAGCACCTCTTTCACGAGCTGCTCGAAGCTCACGAGCGGGTTCACCACGACCGGCTTCATGTCGGTCACGTTCTTCAGTGCCGAATAGAGGTCCACGGCGTCGAAGATGCGGGCGCGCTCCTTGCCGATCTCGGGGCAGAGCCGCGTCGCGCGCCCGATCATCTGCTCGTAGAGAATGCGGCTTCGCACACGACGGAGGAAGACGAGGTTCGCGATCTTGGGGATGTCGATCCCGGTCGTGAGCAAATCGACCGTGACGACGATGTTTGGCTGGCGCTCGTTGCGGAAGCGCCGAATGGCCTCGAGCGGGCGGTCCGCCGCGCCGGTGATCTTCTGCACGGCGTCGTTGTCGACGGTGCCATACTTCGCTGCGAGGGCCTCTTTCAAGAGGAGGACGACCATGTCCGCGTGCTCGTCGGTCGCCGCGAAAATGAGAGTTTTCTCGTCTTGTTCCGGGTCGATGTGGTTCGCGAGCTCGCGCAGCACGGCGCGGTTGAAGTGCTCGGTGATGACGCGCTTGTTGAACGTGTCGACGTCGAACTGGACCTCGTCCGCGAGCTCCTCTTTCTTGAGGGTCTGCGTCGTCCGGTCGAGGACGAGCACCTCCTCGCGCGTCGTAGTGGATGCCGTCGCGCGCGAGCTTGGTCACGATGCGAATGGGCGGCTCGTGGTCCACGAGGAAGCCATCGACCACCGCTTCGCGGTACGAGTACGAGAACACCGGCGCGCCGAAGATCTCTTTCGTGTGGAGCGCGGGCGTCGCCGTGAGGCCTACCTTGACGGCGTCGAAGTGGTCGAGCACCCGCCGGTACTTGGAGACGTAGTCGTCTTCGTCCCGGAAGAGGAACTCCCGATCCGACAGCTCACGATCGAGCAGATATCCGCGGTGGCACTCGTCCACGACGATGCAGTCGTACTGATCGACGGGGGGCACGTCTCCCTCGCCGTCGTCGAACGGACCGAGCACGCGCTTCACCATCGCCTGAATGGTGGCGATCTGGAGCTTGGTCTGGCGATCGGGCTTGGAGGTCGGCGAGCTCCTTCACGTCGAAGATGTCGGTGAAGGTTTGGAGGTTCTCGAGCCGAAGGTCTTTCAGGGCGTCGGCCGTTTGTTTGCCGAGCGCGTTGCGGTCCACCAAGAAGAGCACGCGGCGAAAGCGCTTGGTCTTGAGGAGGCGGTAGCAGAGGCCGATGCACGTGCGCGTCTTGCCGGTGCCGGTGGCCATGGCGACGAGCAGCTCGCGTTTGCCTTCTTCGAGCCCCTTCTCGACGGCGAGGATGGCGCCTCGCTGGTACTCGCGGTCGATGTAGGGCATCGGCTCGACCTTGAGGCGCTCGTGCGCGGCGTCCACGTCTTGCCGGAGGAGGTCGAGGAGGCCCGCGGGCGTGTACCACCTCGAGCGGCACGGCGTGGTTCTGCGGCCGGCGCGTCGAGGAACCAGATGCCGCTCTTCGTGCGGAGCTGGCGCAAGAACGGGCGCCCGTTGGTGGCGAACAGGAACGGGACCTTCTGCGCGGCGCCGTTCGTGTCGAGCCAGGGCTCCCCTCTGGCAGAACCTCGTCGGCGTGCACCTGGTATCCGAGCGAGTACCGCTTGGCCTGCGGAGCACGCCCATCACGTCTTTGTGCCGGCGCTTCGCCTCGACGACCCCGACGACCTGGAGCCCGGCGAAGAGCACGTAGTCGGCCCACCCCTGCTTGCCGTCGGTGAGGGTCGGCCACTCGGCGATGGCCATGTTCTTCCCTTTGGAGGGGCGCACGCCGTGCTCGAACGTGAGCCGCTGGGGAATCGACCTCCCCACCCGGCCTCGCGGGAGCCGACGGTCGATGATTCTCCGGGTGGCGGCCCCGTCGAGGGCAATGTCCTCACTGGCCTTCTTAGCCTTGTCGATGGCGCTCGAGAGCGCCTGCCGGCACGCCTGCGCGGCGGCTTGGAGGGCCGAGAGCTCGGCGAGGAGCGCGCGGTTCTGCGCCTCGAGCGCCGCGCTCTTCATGGCTTCGGCCTGGCCGAGGCCTTGTGCGCCTCGATCTGTTCGTTCGCCAGCTCTTCCCAAATCTCGGCGTCGGCCTGGGCCTTCGCCGCGCGTTCCTGGGCGGTGAGCTTCTCGAGGGACTCGGCCTCGGCGGCCTTCCGCGCCTCCTCGATCGCGCGCTGCGCCGCCTCGAGCTCTTGGCGCCGCGCCTCGACGTCGTCCCGAAGCCGCGCGAGCTCCTCGTGCAGCTCGGTCCCGGCCTTCTTGGGCTCGGCAGGGAACGAAGGGCCCGGGCTCGAACTTCCGGTCGTTGCCGAAGCTCCGCTGGAACCACACCGCGAGCTCCCGCGCCATGCGGAGCTGGTGCAGCGCCTCGCGGTGGTCGCCCTCCCTTCGTGCACCGCCGCGTTCCCGACGCGCCGAAGGTCGTGGAAGAGCGACCGCTGCGTCGCGCCGATCACGTTCCGTCGAAGAGGCGGTCGATGAGCTGCTGCTGCTTCTCTTCCGGCCGATGAAGAGGCCCACCTTCGCCGCCGCCGCTTCTGCGAGCACTTCCCCGAACTGCCGCAGCTTGAAGAGCGTGACCGAAGGGTCCCCCGCGAAGTGCTCCTCGGCCTGCGTCGCGAGCGCGACGAGCCGCGCATCGTGATGCGCGAGGTAGGCGAAGTTGGGCGAGGGCGTGTTCACGGGGGTGGGGGGGTTGCCCGGGAGACTCGGCTCAGCCTCGCGGGGCGTGGGCTAGGGGAACACGGAGAGCGTACACGCGTTCGGGCGGCGGGGGATCGGGGAAAGGGGGCAAAAACGGCCCTTGGCGCCCGCGGCATCGACGTCGGAGCTGCCGCCGTACGAGGACGTCCGGGACGCCTCTAGACTCGCCGGTGACGAGCGTTTGGCGCGCCAAGCCATCGGTACGATGGCACGTGGGGCGGGGGCGAACGCCCTGCCTGAACGCGCGCGGAAACCGCTACTGGAGGGGCTCCACTTTCCTGAAGGGCATAGCAACCCAACCCACCCGATATGCTGGCCCGCTCCCCCACCCGAAAGGAACCTACCGCGCAACAAGAACATTTCGCGCAAGCGCATTACCAGACACTTGATGCGAGGCACCGCGCCAGACTCCATGCAGACATTCATGAACGACGACAACAGCCACAAGAGCTGGACGTTCTCGGGGCTAGACGCCGCGCCCTTCGCTAGCTTGTCCAGCTCGGCAACAAAGGCAGACTTGGACAAAGGAAGCCGACGACCAGCCAGACTTCCCGCCTTGTCTGGATCCGAATTTGCTTTCACAAAGGCAGACTTGGCCTTTCAGGACTCCCCGCAGCCTGGCCGACGATCCGTTTTTTCTTACCCCACGACTTAAATTTGCGCACCAGGTCGTCTTCAGATGCAAATAGACGACCGAGATTCTTTTGCGCTTGAGAACGACAATATGGAACTGCGACGCACCAAGCGCCGGCTCACCATACTTGCAGTGAATAAATCTTATCGTAGGCGGACTACGGTTCGACACCGAGATATAGTCGGCCCATTCGTCACCCAGATCGTCAGATATCAAAGCATCGTCGCTCGACAGCATAAGCTCTGTCACACCAAAGAGGTGTCGGAGCCAGGCACGGAGCGCGAACTTCCGTCCGGCTTTTCCGAAGTAGCCCTCGTCAGGTCCCAGTCGGTTTCCAGCATACCAGCAACGAGCCTAGCGTCGGCGAGAAGCCTGTTGTCTCGGTAGAGTTTTCCGTCGAGATAGCAGTACGATGGATCTGAAAACGTCACGGTAAACAGCTTGTTGCTCGTGAGCCAGGCACCTATCGAGGTCGACTCTTTCCAACTCATCGACAATCACAGGTACCATCCAACGACGAGCAGATTAGCGAGTACGAGTCCTTATTCTGACGGAGCACTCCGACACGTCCGACCGAGTTACCTACAACATTGACTGCGACTGTTGTCCCATCCCGATGTCGCGTCACCTCTTGCGTCACGGCCAACGTCTCAGCTTCAACCCTCAATCGCCCCTCGAAGTTCTTCTGGCGTAGGCGATTTACCTGTGTGGCTCGTCGACACGAGAGATAGCTCACCATGCTCTTCCCTCTCGAGCAGAGCATGAACATCCACAAGCACCCCGGTCGCCACGATGCGGAGGCTTGAGGGATAGCCTTGTTGCGTTCGCAAGCATCAATAAAGTCAATCCTTCGCGACTTGGCAGGCTTCATATCAGACAGGACCCTACTTTGCCCCCAATCAGCGAGTTGTTTGATATCGAGCCTTGTTTGATGCTGACGAATTCGAGCAACACTTGGCGTCACCGAGTATGTTTTCCAGTTTCCGAGAACCGAAGTGCACGAGGTAGCAGAACGGTGCGCGGTGAACGACGGCATCGTGCTCTCAAGATCTACGTCCTCAATGGTTCGCGCTCGGATACTCGAGCTTGCAATATTCATCGAACGCAGATCAGCTTTATCGTACGTGGTCTTGCTGCTCGTGAACAGTCGCAGGGGTGATCTCTTGGGACGCTTCTGCTATGCTGTTCTTCGGGAGGATCTTGAAGGGGTCTCCCCGGGTTGCTGGAGAGAACACAGACCGGCGCCCCCTTTCAAAGATAAGGACATACCCGGATCGCTTTTCCAGCACGCCAGAGTTGGAAAGGAAGGCGGGCCCCGCCCAATTAGGAACATAACGAACGAAGCCTGAATGCTTGTGTCCCTCGACTGGAACTTTTTCCTATCGTTGAGGCACCTTGTTGCTCGCACCCTGGGCGCGCGGCTAGGGCTTCAAGCAGCGCTGGAGCTCTTCGCGAGAAGGCCGCTTGTCCATTCAAATATCCTTACAGTGCTGTGCGTTTTGATGTGTTTGAAGCAATTCACGAGTCTCTACCGGACGATTTGGCAGAGATGTCGTTGACTAGATCGTTATGCAGGGCCTATTGGAGTCCCACATCCCCCCACCGTATCTCTACCAACGCCCTCCATTCCACCGCGCCACAAACCGGCACTGGCGCCTCGAACCACCGCGCCGTCACGGCCCCGCCGGCGTAGCCGCCTTCACCTTCACGTCTCGGCCCACCGCCTGCGAGAGCAACCGGTCCGGCGTCCACGTGGTCCCCACCATCGCGCGGTGCTTCGGCTTCGCTCCCACGGCGTAGATCCCCTTGCATCGCTTCGCCGCGTCGAAGACGAAGTACACGCTCATCCCGTCGAGGGGGGCGCTCGAGAACGCCCCGCCCTCGGGCAGCTTCACGCTCAGCAGGCTCTCGATGGCTGCCACGTCGCTCCCGATGAGCGGTGTCTGGGCCCTCTCGGCGGCGGCCTTCACCATCGTCTCGGTCGCGACGGTCTTGAGCTCGGCGTCTACGCTTGGCACCGTAAGGGCCGCGCCCGCGGCGTTCGCCATGCGCTCGAGCCGCTCCACCTTGGGGGCGGTCGCCTCCCCCGCGACTGCCTTCGCGTTCAGGAACGCGAGGAGCTCGCCACGTACGGCGGCTACACGCGCCTCCCGCGGGGCGCTCGGGGCCCTTCGTTGCGCGGCGGTCGCGGCGACGAGCTGGCAGCCCGGGTCTTTGCACCCGTCGGCCACGATCCGTGAGCCTTGGCGCCAAGCTCAGCGAGCTCCGCGTCGTTGGGGCTCGGATCGCCGAAGAGGCGCTCGATCTCGGCGAGGGCCTTCCTTCCAGCCTTGGCATCGAGCTGGGTGCGCACCGCGCCGAGGCGCTCCCTCCTCGCCAAGTCGCGAGCCTTCGCGGCGAGGTCACCACCACGTTTGGCGACGGCGTCGAGCCGTTCGAGCCGCTCGTCCGGTTTGGCGGCGTTCTGCGCTTCCGCGAAGAGGACCGCATCCTCGGCCTTCGCAAGGTCGGGCGACCCGGGCTTCGTCTCCTTCAGCGCGTCGACGACGGCGCGCGCTTGTGTCGCGTCGCCCCCGCGCGAGCGCGCGCTCGACCTCCCCCGAGGGATGGCCGTGAGAGGGCCGCGCCGATACCCGTGGCCAAGAGCAGGAAGGCGGCCGCGGCAGCCGATGCGAGCTCGAGGCTTTCGACCCTTCCCTCTCTGAAGCCCGGCCGCCATGCGCGCAGGAGCCCGCCCAGCGCCGGAGCGGCCGCGGCCATGGTCGCGATGATGAGCAGCCCGAACCAGGCAGACGAGCCCGCGAAGTAGGCGGACTTGCCGCGAAGCGCGCTCGACAAGGAGTACCCGAGGTGCCCACCACCAGAGTACCCGCCGCCCATAGGTACTGCCTCCGCCGCATGGGCGCGATGGCCTTCGGTTCGGCGGCGCCGCGAAGATCGTTCCCCGAGAGCACCACGGTGCCGGACGTCCCCGCCATCTCGTAGGTCGTCCCGCCGGACGACGGACATCTTGACGTACTGCTGGTAGCCAATGCGCTCGAGCCTCGGCTCGACGCGTGCCGCTCCCACGAGCGCCGCAGGAACGTCGCGGTAGCCTCCGGAAGCGAGCGGGCCCTTGTGCTCTTGCATCGCGACGACGTGAAACGCCTTGAGGTCGTCGCGGCTCACGGCGCGCGCCTCCCCGGCTGCCCGTGCGCGAGGAGCACCGGGCTGCGGGCTCGATCCGCACGTCCCATCGCTCGGTCTCGTAGTACGCGTACCACGCGAGCTGGAAGCCTCCGCCCGTGCACGTCGCACTGAATGGTTCCGCCGCCGCCACACCCGTGGCACGAGAGCGACCCCGTCGCGCGGCATATCTTGCAGTTGATGTAGCGGGTATTGCCGTTCTTGTAGTGCTTCACCTCCTTGCCCGATCCGCCGCAGCCGCCGCACGCGCGCCTGCCGCTTCCCGAGCAGCCCCTGCACGGGCCCCGCCCGCCCCTCCTGAGTACGAGCAGGTCGTGACGTGCTCCGTCTCGGCCCGAACGGCCGCCGGCGAGAGCTCGAAGGGGTCGAGCGAATTTCCCGACTGCTTCGGCAGAGTCGTCCCCGCTCTCGGCGAAGGGGCGCGCTCCTCACGGAAGTCGCGGCGATAGACCTGCGTCACGAGCCGCTCGGGCACCTCGTCGCGGACATCGATCTTGCTGACGAGCCGATCCATCGCCCTCGGCGCACCGAAAATGGTCGCGCCCCACCGGCGCATCGCGTCGTTACACCTCGCCCGGCCGCCGGCTCCGGGGGTGACGCATCCGCTCCACCAAAGGGGCATGGCCCTGTACTCGTCTCAGCGCGAGCCGCCGCAATGCCCGCAAGTCGTAGCCTTCACGTTTCTTCCCTCGGTCCTTGGCTGTCGATGTTCACCACTCCACCGTCACGACGCCCGTCTGCCCTCGGAGACGTTGATCGTGGTGTTGTGGTCGCCCACGAAGCGGTTCTCGATGCGCACCTCGTGCAGGCCCGGGGCAGCGACAGCGTGCCCGCGTGGCGTCGGTGCCCACCACCTTGCCGTTGAGCGTGATCTTGCCGCCAGGGAAGGCCACGATCGACACGCTCGCCGGCTGGGGAGGCGGCGGAGCTGGGGCCGGCGTCGGGGAACGTAGTCGCTCCCACCTCCGCCGTTGTCGTAGCCGGAGCCACCGCCACCCCCGCGTGGTTTCCCGAATAGTGGCTGCGGTGCGACGAGTGCGACCGGTGCGACGAGTGCGAGCGGTGCGCGAGCAGCATGCCCGTCGAGTGAGTGTTGGGGAGCGCGAGGGTGAGCGGCTCGTGCGGGTTCTCCTCGTCCTCGGGTCGCCGCGCTGCGTATTTCGGACCATCGCGATCGGACAAAACGGCGCATCGCGATCACCCAAAACGGGGGATGCCGATCACCCAAAACGGGCATCGCGATCGCGGCATGAGGTGACGGTCTCCTGGGGGCTCCAGCCCATGGCGTCTACGACGGCGGCATGGCGACCGAGAGACTTCCGATGCACCGTCTACGAGAGATTTTAAGGCAAAAGCTGGCCTCGGCCTCAGCCACGGGGAGGTCGCGCGCTCGGTCGGCGTGAGCCCGAGCACCGTGGCGGCGGTCTTCGCCGACGCGAGGTCGCACTGGGCTGACGGCGGCGAGCGTGGAAGCGCTCTCCGACGCGGAGCTCGAGACGTACCTCATCCCCCAGCTCCACCGTCGTGCATGCGTCCTGAGCCGACTGCGCGGCGTTGCAGTCGAGCTGCGGCGACCGGGGTGACGCTCGCGCTCCTGCACATGGAGTACCTGGCGGCCCAGCCGGACGGGCTACGGTACACCGCGTTCTGCGATCGCTACCGGGCGTGGCAGAAGCGACGCTCACCCGTGATGCGGCAGACGCACGTCGCGGGCGACAAGATGTTCGTCGACTACGCCGGGATGCGTCCGCGATTCGTGGAGCCGAGACGGGAGAGGTCGTCGAGGTCGAGCTGTTCGTCGCCGTTCTCGGGGCGAGCAGCTTCACGTACGCCGGGGCGACGCGGGCGCGGCCGGTGCCCGACTTCGTCGCGAGCGTTGCGCGGGCGCTCACGTTCTTCGGCGGTGTGCCGCGCGCGCTCGTGCCCGATCAGCTCAAGAGCGCCGTGGTGAAGGGCGTGCCGCGACGACCCTGGCGTGCAACGCACCACCGCCGAGCTCGCGCGCCACTACGGCACCACGATTTTGCCGGCGCGGCCGAAGTCGCCGCGCGACGGGGCGAAGGTGGGTCGGCGTCCAGGTTGCCGAGCGGTGGTTGCTCGCGCGCATCCGGGACGAGAGGTTCTCGAGCCTTGGCGAGCTCAACGCGCGCTTGCGTGAGCTCGTTTCGGACCTCAACACGCGGACGATGAAGACGTACAAGGCGAGCCGCCGCGAGCTCTTCGAGCGCCTCGACAAGCCTGCCCTCGGGCCGCTCCCCCAGCAGGAGTTCGAGACGCAGACGTGGGAAGGTTGGCCTCAACGTCGACTACCACGTCGCGTTCGACGGCCACTTTACTCGGTCCCGCACGGCCTGCGTCATGACGACGTCGAGCTCTGGCTTCGGGCGACGCCAAGCGCGATCGAAGTCTTCCACGGGCGCGAAGCGTTGCCGCGCACGTGCGGAGCTACAGCCGCGGAGGCTTCACGACCACGACCGAGCACATGCCGAGCAACCACCGTGCTCAGGCCGAGTGGACCCCTCGCGCATCCTCGACTGGGCCGAGCAGATCGGCCCTCACACACGCAGCCTCTGCGAAGCCATCCTCGGAGGGCGTCATCACCCGGAGCTGGGCTACCGCTCGTGCCTCGGACTGTTTCGGCTCGCGAAAAAGTGCGGAACGAGCGACTCGACGCGACCTGCCGTCGAGCGCTCTACGTGGGCGCGCGCAGCTGCCGCTCCGTGCCGACGATCCTGAAACACAACCTCGACACGCAGCCGCTGCCCCAGCCCGAAGCCCCCGCCGCGACCGGTCCAGTCCACGAAAACGTCCGCGGCGCCGACTACCGCCACTGAGAGAAACAAGGAGAAGACATGCTGAGAGAACCGACTCTAGAGAAACTTCACGCCATGCGGTTGGGCGTGCTCGCCTCCGCCTGGCTCCGCAGGACAAGTCTCCCGACACCCTCGCGATGGCCTTCGACGATCGCTTCGCACTCCTCGTCGAAAGCCGAGATGCTCGCTCGCGAAAATCGGCTCGCGAAAAAATCTCCGCGACGCGAAGCTCCGGATCACCGACGCGTGCATCGAGGAATCTCCTTCGCCCGTGAGCGTCAGCTCGACAAGCCCATGGTGCGCCGGCTCGCGACATGTCGTTGGGTCACCGAGCACCAGACGGTGATCGTCACGGGAGCCACCGGGACGGGCAGGCTACCTCGCATGCGCCCTCGCCACATGAAGCGTGCCGCAAAGGCTTCCGCGTCGTCTATCGACGCGTGGCGCGTTTCTTCGACGACTCCCCAGCGCGCGCGCGGACGGCAGCTACCACCGCGTCCTGTCTCCGGATCGCGAGGCGGACGTCCTCGTGCTCGACGACTTCGCGCTCGCTCCCCTTAGCGAGGCGCGCCGGATCTGCTCGAGATCGCTCTCGAGGGCCGCTACGGCGTTGGCGCGACCGTCTTCACGAGCCGGATCGGACCCGACCGATGGCACGTGCCTGGCCCGCCCCACCGTCGCGGACGCCATCTGCGATCGTGTGCTCCACGACGCTCACAAGGATCGCGCTCACCGGGCCTCGCGGCGCAAGACGCGGGAAGAATCGAATCCAGAAACTTAGGAAACCAACAGGGCGGGCCGCTTACCCTGCTCGCGAACCTGGAACCGTCAATCCAGAGCCTCAGGGAGACGTCGCCGCTCCGATCGCGATGACCCGATTTCCGTGATCGCGATGCGCCGAGGCTGGCCGATCGCGATGGGCGAAAATCTCCCGCAAACCGCGCGATCTGCCGCCGCACGTTGAGCGCCAAGCATCCCCGACGCGGCGTCGACACGCCGGATGGCGACCTGACTGGGAATACAAAGCGGCGTTCTTTCCCTTGAGTTGCTCCAGGGTCTCTAGGGTGGGTCAGTCAAGCGACGGGTGTCGGGCTCGCGGAAGTGCTGCCTTGCCGCCAAAGGGTCAGATAATGCGCGCTCTTGCGCAGCGTCGACGACGTGAAGAATCCCGCGCACGAGCCTCGCTCAAGTGCAGCCCTCACGGTCGTCGGTGTAGGCGTTCTTCCAGTCGGAGGTGCTCTGCCGCGCAAGCGATGCAGGCCACCTCCGGCAGCGAGCAAAGCGGCGTCGGTAGACGGAGCAGACACCATAGCGCCCGCGCGGTGGAGGATCTCCACCGCCGCGGCGAAACTGCTCCCCTGGTACTCCACGGGATCGATCCCGAAGCTCCGCGAGATTGGACCGCACCAAAGCCCATGAGCTCGAGCCCCATGAGCGCGACATGGTCGACGAAGGCAGGTTTCGGACGATGGATGGCGAGCTCCCGCAGCTTGGCCTCGCGAACGTCTGCGCGTGCATCACCGTGCGAATCTCACCCGTACCCCGGCAGCGCTTCCAGCGCGAGGATGCCCCGAAGGGTCTCGAGTATTTGCCCCGCGCTTGCACCGTAGTCGTGCTCTTCGGAAAAATCCGAGTAGAGGGGTCGTGCCAACGTAGCGAGGTCGTGGTGGCCAGCCGCTGCGAGCGCCCGCGCCCGGGCTGGGGTCGGCGAAGCGACGGCAACGTTCGACAACACGTGGGCGCCGTGCGCGTCAGGCAGCGCTCGATGTGCGACACGAGCTGCGGGAGCCGCTCTCAAGCAGCCCGGCTCGCCCCAGTGATCCCGAGAGCTCAGCGGTGTCAGGGTCCTGAGGTGCACCCAGCGAAACGCCTCGTCGCGAGCGCAGGAGTCCGTCCTGTGGCTTCCGGCGGCTGGGAGCACATGAGGCGGTAGTTGTCGCAGCGCTCCGTCACCAAGATCGAGTTGGTCGGAGACGGAACGGCGATAGGCCCGTTCACCGAGCGCCGCGCCGAATACCGACGCCACCGCGTCCCCGGTGCGTACGTGATGGAGCTCTTTGAGCATGTACGCATTGCGCATCACCGCGATCGCGGTCGCGTCGCCGTCCGTGCAAAGTAGGCGCAGAACCCTGCCGCAAAGGGCACGGTGTCGCCTCGCACGAGCAACACGTGCCTGCCGCGCCAATTCAGGGGCCGGGGTCGGGGTCGTCGGTGAGTCGGGCGATGAAACGCCCCCATCCGTCGGTGGGGTACAGAGCGCGCGAAGATGCCGGCCCATGGCTGGGAGCGGCTTCATACCCGCACAGGAGCACTCTGCGGGCGCGCGGATCTCGTCCTCGAGCAACCGCAAGGAGATGGCCGAGGACGTGGGTCTGCTGGTGCAAGCGCCATGGAAAGCGCCTTATGGCCCACGGCGGTCGGCCTGGGTGGCCCGGTGGTGAGCAGGATCGGCGCCGCAGTAAGGCGGGCACGCTGGGCAGTCGGTGCGCATCGGGCTGCTCTCGAGACCGTGTCATCGAGGGGGTGCGACAAGGGCCTCGGCGTCATCATGGCTTCATACGAGTCGACCCCAGGCTGACCAGGCCGAATGACGTGTCGCCCATCTCCGGCGAGCATGCGGGGTATCGTCGGACGCGTACACCGCGCCGTCGTAGTTATGAACGATGGCGCCGTTGCCGATTTCCGCCGGCACGATTGCAGGTCGACGTACCCGGTACCCGGCGCCGAAAGATCTTGTGGAGCAAGATGCTCGTCATGCCCTCACGAAACGGCACCCCGCTCGCCGCAACGTCCGATCGCCCGCGCGAGGCCCCGCTCGTGAAGCGGAGCCGGTCCTCGATACTTAGCTTCCGCAGAGGCTTCGTCTTCACCGCAGACGAACGGGCTCAAGCTTCGCAGAGAAGATGCCCTGGAAGCCGGGCACGTACTCGTCCACGATGTCCTCGACGCGGTAGAGGCTGTCCGGAGTCGTGGTCATGAGCGCAGTCACGCCATGAGGGCCGAGCGCCTGGCGCTACGCCCGGGTGATGCCGCGGAGGAGCAGCGTCGTAGCTCGATCCACCGCGCATCAGGCGGCGCGCGCGTCGTGAAGGTCCTTGGGCCGTCGAGCACGACGTCGAAAAAGGCGATCCCGTGCTCCTTTGGCGAAGGCCAGGTGCTCGTCCTCGGCTTGGAGGAGGTTCGTCGCGACGACGAAGGCGAGGAATCCCTTTCGGTAGGCGACGTTCATCTCCTCGGCGCGCAACGCCACGTGTTTGAAGCGTCTCGAACGCGAAACAACGGCTTCCCGCCCTGGAACTCGATCTTGATCGCGCGCGACGGGCTACGAAACACGGCGTCGAGCGCCGCGTCGGCGTGCTCGAGGAGGTCATGTCGAACGCGCCCTTGTCTTCCGTCTGCCGGGAGACTTGGCGATAGTGCTTTGAGTGGTCGCACCGCAGCGCGTGAGCACGAAGATAATGGGCCGTGGAGTGCGCGATGCGTTCGGCGCGCGAACGCATGAGCGCAAAACAGATCGAGCGCACACTCGCTGGCATCGTCGAAGAGAAAGTGCTTGGCCTTGAGCGCGCGGTACGTGTTCGACGTCGTCGGAAGGCGTCTTTCTGCGAAGGCCGCGAGCTCCGTACGGCCCCTCACGACGTACTCGCCGCCGTCGTTCATTCACCACGTAGCGCTCGGAGTCAGGCCGCCCGAACCTGAATGAAAGGAGACGATGCTCTCGAGCCGGCTCCGAACGCCGAGCGAGCAAGGAACCGCGCAGGAGCAGCCGTCACGACGACTTCACCGGGCCGGTTCGAGAGAACGCGTGAGCGAGGACGAGCATCCTGAGCGGTTCGGTCTGCGCTCGCACGGCCTCGCGGAGCTCTGGTCGACAACTCCTCGGAACCGCCGACCGACCGACCGCGCCGCCTCCTCGCCTTTCGGCTCGGCGAACATGAAGGGTCAGGTGAGCTTCTCCGGCCCCGCTCGGCGATGGGATGGTGGCGAGCGCGGCGAGCTTGTAAACCGCTTTTTTGCACGGCGGCGACGCGGTACACCGCCGTGTCGACCTCGCATCGGAGAAGAGCCCTCTTCGAACGAGAGGGGATCGCGATCCACCCGAGTCACCTCACCTCCCTCCTCGCCGGAGCGACCACCCCGATGCCGAAACGCGCATGCGTGGCACGAAACCTCACGCCCGGTGCTGACGCCCCCGCCCCATCGGAGGCTGGCCTTCGAAAATCGGCATCCCGCTGAACCCACGGCCTCCCGTGAGATGCGCGCCTGCCGCGCGTGACGTTGAACGTGCTCCCCATGCAGCACCACCATACCGAAAGATCGAAACGCTGCGGCAGCGATCGTACGGCTCATCTGCGTACCATATTGACTTACATGGTCGTCCTGCGTGCGTGCGTGAGCGCCATGGGGCACCCTGTCGCGGGCGGCCTACAACCTCGTTCGGTCGCCGAATTTTCAAACGATCTCCGGGCTGTCATCGCCCCCTTGGGCTGCGCGGCGTGCGTCAAGACGCTCTGCGTCGCGCCGACGTGACGTCCTCCGAGCCGTGGCAGGTGCCCCAGTCGCGCTTCGACACGCCGATCGGCGGCCCGACCACGGCAGGCTTCAGGACGCCGAC
>JADJQX010000005.1 GCA_016712525.1 Myxococcales bacterium | reverse complement strand
TCGCGGCGAGGCAGGCCTGCGCGCGGCCTGGATGAAGATCTGCGACGCGGTTTGGGGGCGCCTTCGTTGAGCGGACGAGGCGCAGAAGGGGCGGGGACGCGGGCGATCTGGGATCATCAGGTTGGGGGTTCTGGGAGTTCACCTGGGCGGCGGGTCCGCAGGGGGTCATGGACTCCTCGATCGTCGGAAGGAGTGGCGGACGCATCGGCTCCCTGACGAGCCCGGCGACAAGTGTACGGTGATGCCCGGAACTCCAGGAGCTCTCCGGGGCACCTGCGAGCACGCGGGCCGTCGGCCCGTGAGGCGCAGGACGACTTCTGGGCGGAGCTGCGAGCCGCGCGAGGGGCTCGGGCCCCCGATCTCCGCGACAACGAGCGGCTCTCTGCCATCGCGCTGGTGAAGCGGCTCTACCCAAGATCGCCGAGGCGACGCTGGGTGGCGATCTCGACACGTCGCACTGGCAGTCGACGGTGTACCTCGGCGCACTGCCGTGGGTGCGCGGGGTCGCGGTGAGCCGACCCGAGGCCGCCCGCAGCTTCGCCGGGCTGGTGCGCGCGAGCGCCGGCGATGTCCTCGCCGAGACGGTGCCGGCGCTCGCCGGGGATATGTGCGCTCACGCTGGGGATTTTGCCCGTCTCGACGCCAACTACTTTCACAGGGCGTTTCTCGCCGATCCACGTCTCTGTCCTTTGGGGCTGGTCGGAGAGATCGAGCAGGAGCCGGAAGCGCCGTGAGCTCGTGACGCGCCTCGCGGGCTGTGCAAGGCCGTGGGCTCGGCTCCCTCCACCCACTACGCGATCTTGCTCGCTGACGGCGACAAGCTCGGCCGGTTGGTTCGAGACCTCGGAGGCAAGGTGGTGGGTGAGGCGCTCACGCGTTTCACGGCGGTGGCACCTGGGTGTGCTGGCGTGCGATGGCGTGACCGTGTACGCCGGTGGTGATGACGTCCTCGCGATGCTGCCGGTGCCGCAGGCTCTCGAGGTGCGCCGAGGCGCTTGCGCAGGCCTACGCCGCGTCGTTCCCCGCGGGTGCGAGTGCGACGCTCTCGGCCGCCGTCGTCTTCGCACACGTCCGTCTGCCGCTCCGCGCCGCCCTCGACGAGGGCGCGGCGCCTCCTCGATGACGTGGCGAAGGGCGGAACGGCCGCGATTCGCTGGCCACTGGGGTGCTGAAGCGCGGCGGCCTCCATTGCGAGTGGACGACCACCTGGTGGCGAGATGGGGGCTCGGCCGTCGCTCACCTCGGTTCATTCGTGAGCGCGCTGAAGGGCGACGACCAAGCCGAGGTCGGCTTCTCTGCGTCTCTCCTCCATCGCATGCACGCGACGCTCGGACTCCTCGCTGGTTGGCCGCAGTGGCGCCCTGGGCTGTGGGCGCAGGCGTTGCCAGGCCTCGATATTCGGGCCTTCCTCGGCGCCGAGGTCAGGCGCTCATTCATGGCGCGCGGGGTCGATGTGGATGCCGCGCCAGATCGAGCCGAAGCGCTCGACGATGCTCGCCGAGCTCCTGCCACGGCGACAGCGGAAGCGTGGGTCGGAGGAGGCTGCGGGCGCGGGTCTCGAGGTTGGCTTGGATGTGCTCTTGCTCGCGCGCTTCCTGGCGACCGGCGGGGCGGAGGAGGACGCGTGATGATCAGCCTGGAGCTCACTCCCTTGGACACTCTTCTTCGGGGATGGTGTGCCTTTCTTCGCCGATGGCGCCCAGGAGGACGTCAGCGGCGTGTTCCCCTCATCCGCCGACCGTCGTCGGCGCGCTGCGCGCTGCACTCGCGCGGGCGCAGGGTGGAGTGGCGCCGGACGCTGGCCGGCAGCCTTGGATCAGGTGCTCGGTGACGGCGCCGATCTGTCGGGCCTCACGTTTACGGGGCCGCTTTTGCTCCGCGCGGGCGAGCCGCTCTATCCGGCGCCTCGCCATCTGGTAGGATCCTAAAGACGCGTCGGGAGGGTGCATTGGCTGCCGAAGGCGCTGCTGCGGCCGGGCTCGCCGATAGCCTGTGACCTCGGCCCCGCGGTGCGCTTCCCGAGGTGCCCGCGAGAGGGCCTGGAATCCGGCGTTCGGGCGCGACCGGGCGATGATCAATGGCTCACTCGGGCTGGCTTCGTCGCCGTCCTCGATGGTCAGGTGCCGGGCGCCAGCGAGGTGGTCGAGAGCTCAGGAGCTGTGGGTCGAGGAACGTCGGGTCGGGCTCGCGCTCGAGCCGAGCACCCGCGCCGCCAAGCCAGGCATGCTCTACAGCTCGCGCCACGTCCGGTTAGGTCGCGGGGTGTCGATAGGGGTCGAGGTCGCGGGGGTGCCCGACGAGTGGAGCTGGCCATTTGGTCAGATAATCCCGCTTGGCGGTGAAAGCCGCGTCGCTGAGCTCGCCCGCGGGTCTGGGCCCCTCGGCGTCGCGCCCTCTGCGCGCGCGCTCGCAGCGATCGAGGCAAGCGGTAGGGTCCTCATGGTCGCGCTCACGCCGGTCGATGTCGAGGCGCGTCTCGGCGCGAACCCGGGTTTTCCGGCCGACGCTGGCGATGTCGAGGTGGTGACCGCTGCCGGCGGTCGGCCGCAGCGGATCGGCGGCTGGAGCACGCTCTCGCGCCAGCCCCGACCGCTCGCCAGCGTGATGCCGGCAGGGAGCGTGCTGTTCTGTCAGGCGCGCGAACCGAGGCGGTTGGTCGAGCTCCTGCGGCGGGGCGGGTTCCTGCGCGTCGGCGCGCGGACGGCCTGGGGTTTTGGTCTTGTGGCCCTCGGGACATGGCCCGTGGGAGAGGAGAAGAAGTCGTGAAGAACACAGTGATCCTCGGTCTCCTGGCGGAGACATCGATCCACCCGGCTCCGGTCGGGCGACGGGCGTCGTCGACCTGCCGGTCGCGCGTGAGGCGGCGACCGATTATCCGGTGATCGTCGGCTCTAGCCTCAAGGGGGCTCTAAGGAGCCGGGCAGGCGACGAGAGCGCAGCCGCGAAGCAGCTCTGCGGCGAGCCGGAGAGGCCCGGGGAGCTCCTCGTCGCCGACGGGCGCCTCGTGCTCCTGCCGGTTCGTTCGCTCACGGGCGCGTTTCGGTGGGTGACCTGTCCGCATCTCATCGAGCGCTACCGGCGGGATCGCATACGCGCCGGGTGTGTCGGGTCGGTTTATGCGCGTGATCTTGGGTCACGTTGGAAGCGGGATTTAGGAGGGGTTTGGGGTTGCTTGGGGTGATCGAGGTGGAGGAGGATGAGAGCGGGAGTTGATGATCGAGGCGTCGATCTGGGGGAGGCGCGCTCGTCGGCGAGGAGGAGGGCGAGGCGGAGGAGGTGGCTGAGGAGCCGGGGGGAGGCCGCGGGCGGCGTGGAGGGAGCGCGGCGCGGGCGTCGTCGGTGAGCAGAGCGGGTGAGGCGCCGGCGTGGGTGAGGCCGTGATCGAGCATGTCTCCAAGGACAGATAGGTCGGTCTTGGCGACGAGTGGGAGGTGGACGAGGACGCGCTGGGCGAGCGCGGTGTGCTGCTGGAGGCGCAGGCGCCTGCTCAGGGGAGGGGTGGCCGACGAGCCAGAGGGTGAGGTAGTCGCGGCCGTCGAAGTCGAGGCTACAGAGGCCGTGGAGCTCGTGGAGGAGCTCGTCGCGGAGTCCTTGAGCTTCGTCGAGGACGACGACGGGGACGATCCCGCGCTCGTCGACGAGGGTGACAAGCGCGCGTTTGATGTCGGCGACGATCTGCGCGCGCGCTGGGTCGTAGGCCGAGCTCGGCGGCGAGCATACGGTAGAGATCGAGGGGCTTGACCGCGCAGTCGGAGAGGTAGAGGACGCGGTGCTCGTCGGGGTGGAGGGCGCGGCAGAGGTGGCGGATCGCGGCCGATTTGCCGACGCCAGGCTCGCCGGTGAGGACTCCGAGGCCAGGCTCGGTGGCGAGCCAGCAGAAGGCGCGCGCGAGCCCGCTGATAGTGCGGGTCGCGCTCGAAGAAGCTCTCGCCCGCGGCGCCGCGGGGAGCGGCGCGGTGTGCATGCCGAAGCGCTCGCGCCAGGTCATGGGATGTCCTCTGGGTCAGATGATGAATCGTTCTCGTCGCCGAAGGCGCGGAGCAGCGCCTGGTACTCGTCGTCGATGTAGTCGAGGGGGCCCTTGAGGACGCGGGGCGGGGCGGGCTCGGGGCCGGGCAGCTCGCGGCGTGGGCGGCGGTGGTTGGCGAGGCGGTTGAGCGGGAAGACCTCGGTGACGCGCACGCCGTCGACGTAGAGCAGGAGCGGGAGATCGGGGCGGAGCGGGGCGAAGCGCAGCTCGACCTTCTCGCCGACGTACTCGCCTGGGACCTCGTAGAAGCCGCCCTCCCAGCGGATCGTGCCGTCGGCGCGGACCGTGCGTCGCTCGCGGTGCAGGAAGATCTCGTCGATGTTGATGTCCTGAGGGACATGACGCAGGTGCTCGGCGCCCGCGAGGAAGCGATCGCGGGGCTCTGGCCGGTCGCGGCATGGACGCGCCTGTGGTACTCGCAGGTCATCCAGGCGGTGTGGAGGCGGTTGAGCTCGGCGAGCGGCAGCGGATAGGACGGCAGCTCGGCGCCGACTTCGGCGCGCCAGGTCTTGTGGAAGCGCTCGATCACCCCCTTGGCGGCGGCGTCGCCGGGGCCGGCGTGCAGGAGAAAGATCGCGAGCTCGGCGCAGATCTGCTTCAGCGAAGCGGCGACGTAGGCGGCCCCGAGGTCGACGTAGTAGGTGCGCGGCGCTCCGTGGGCGACGATCGCCCGGCGAAGCCCCTCCTCGTGGTGCGCAGCGTCTTCGCTCAAATAAAATTCGGGTGGGGCACGAAGCGCGACGCGACGTCGATCTGGCTGAGCAGGTAGCATTTTTATAAATCACGCCGTCCGGGCCGATCACCGGGGGGCCGTGCATGCTGTCACCCATGGTGAGGTCGCCGGGGTGCTCGGCGGTGAAGGCCCGCCGCTCGCGCGTGGGCAGCTGTGTGGGCCGCTTCGAGAGGCCGTGCGCGACCAGGAGACGCCGGACGGTGGACGGGGCGAGCGTGCCAGGCAGAACGTCGTTGGCGCGCTCGAGCGCCTTGATGAGCGTACGGATGCTCCGACGCGGCTGCTCGCGCCGGAGAGCGAGGAGCTTGCGGGCGACGAGCTCGGGGATCGCACGACACGTGCCCGCGTCCGCGCGGGTGTGAGGCTCGGAGAGCGCTCAGTCCACCTGCGCGATAGTCGTAGCGCCAGCCCTCGAGCGTGCGCCAGCGGAAGCGCCGCGGCTGACCATCGAGGTAGATGTACGAGCGAGCCGCGGCCTCCTCCAGGAGCTCGCGGATCTCGCCGTGATCGAGGCGCGCGCTGATCAGCGGGCCGAGGATGGAGAGGCGCCACTCGGCCACTTCTCGTCGCTTGTTGGGATCCATGGCGACCTTCTACCGCCTGGGTCCGGCCACTTCGGGTGGGATCGCTCGCAGGACGATCTGTCTGAAGGGATATGTCTTTTGGGTCACATGATACGCAGCCCGGGTAGTAGGAGGTTTAGGAGGTTCGCAAGGAGAGCGCAGGCGCCGAGCGCTGAGGCGAGCGGGCGAAAGGCCGCGAGAAGGGCGCCACGGGTCGCATCGAGGCCGATCGCCGCGAGCGCCGTCGCGATCCGCGGCACGCGCTCCGCGCTGAGCGTGTGCAAGGCGAGACGCGCCGGCTCCTTCGCCCTCGCCCGCCAGCGCCGCCGGGTCCTCGGCGCGATCCTGGCGGCCTTGGGCGGGCCTTCCGCGCCATCGACGACGACAGCCTCGACCGCGGGCCAGCAGCGCCAGAGGTGGCCCGCGAGGAAGGCGGGCACGATCTGGACGACGCCACCGCACCGAGGGCAGATGTAGCGCCGGATCTCGAGCGGCGCCTCACCGACCGGCCTGCGCGTGCGTGTGCCGTGCGCGTGCATCCGCCGACAGCAGCTCCGACACTGCTGCGGCCGATACGCGTCCGGATCGGCGAGCCGCCTGGTGTGCTCGTGACGATCGTGGACGTCGGTGGCGATCACGGTACCCCCTTCACGCTCGACGGGTAGCCTGCGTGCATGTACACTCGGCCTCGCGGTGGCTCGGGGGCGGGATGGTCCCGCCCGGTTGTTTTTGTTTCACACCAAACGTATCCGCCCGATCCCACCGCCTTGACCAGTTCCTCGACTCAATGCCGACGAGGTCCTGCAAGATCAGTGTGGAATAATTAGTACATTTCTACCGGTGATCGACCCGCAGCACGGTAACGCGGCTGAGCGCCGCTGAGCGCCGCTGAGCGCCGCTCCCGTGCGTTGATCCGCCCTCGATGCGGAGAGCCGCGCCACGATCCGCCCGTGCTCTCAGAGGGTTAGTCCCCGCTCAGAGCGTGAATCAAACAGTAGGGAGCCCCCGTGTGGAGAGCGATGCGACACACCGGGTACTCGGTCGACTTCGAGGTGCCGGTCCTCACCGCCGTCGAAGGTGGAGCGCGGCCGGTCCTCGCCCGCGCCCGGACGAAGGAGCGGCTCTTCCTCGAAGAGCGCGAGTTCGAGGTGCAGGAGGCGCCGGACGAGGGGCTCGTCGCCGCGCTCGCCGAGCTGATCCTCCACGAGGTGACCAGCAAGCGCCTGGCTGAGCGCCTGGTGGTCCTCCACGACGACGACTTCGCGTGGTTCGCCCGCTACGGGCTGCCGATCCAGGCGCGAAACGTCCTCAATGATGATACCAAGCAGAGCAAGAACCTCTGGTACGAGGAGACGCTGCCGCCAGAGACGATCCTCTACGCGCTCGTCGGGGCCCGCAGCGAGGCCGCCCGCAAGGAGCTCTGCGGCCTCTTCCCCGCGACTGCGCCCTACTTGCAGGTGGGGGGCAACGAGACCGTCGGGCAGGGGTGGTGCGCGGTACGAATCCTGGGAGGTGAGGGATGAGGACGCTCGAACAGCTCCGGGCCGCCGACGCGCTCGCCCGTGTCGACGAGCTCGCCCAACGCGGGGTTGAGTTCAAGAAGTGCTACCGCTCCTATGTCGAGCGTCTGGGGCCCGGAATCGTGATGAACGGGCTCGGCCAGGCGCTGGCGAGCGAGCAAGCGGCCGCTGGCGGAGGCGACGAGAGCGGGACGAAGCCGGAGCGGCGACGCGAGGAGGGCGACGCAGATTCCAAGGGCAGGACGAAGGCGGAGGCCCACCTTCAGCTCTACCATAACCTCAACCGCTGGCTCTGTCGGCCGAATGGTGGCGTTTACCCTGGCCAGAGAGACATACTCGCGGCGATCGTCGGGGGCGATGAGTCGCATTACCTCCGCGCCCAGGCTGAGGCGATCGCCTGGCTCGTGTGGCACAAGAAGCTCTGCCGGGCCACCTTCCCGCGCGGGGGAGCGGGAGTAGCGATGGTACGGCCGCTCTATCGCTCGGCCCAGGGTGCCAAGCGCGGCGATGCTGGCCACGCCGGGCTCTGGTACGACAAGTTCTTGGATACCTGGCCCCACGACCAGTCGTGGTCTCTCCAGAGTAAAGACAAGCAGAACCCCAAGCACGAGTGGCTCAAGACCCTCGGGGGCTCGGTCGGGGATGCGGGTCAGCTCGCCGAGGCTCGGCTGCGTCTTGCCTGGGTGGTCGAGGCTGCCGGCGGGGTGTGGGGCCTATTTCGCGCCGAGAGCCGCTTCGTCACCGGCCTGGGACGTTCGCATCCCGTCGAGAACGGCTTCGCCTTCCATCCCTCGCTCGGCGTCCCCTACCTGCCGGGGTCGTCGCTGAAGGGCTCGTGCGCGCGTGGGCGCGCGACTATGGGGTTGACAAGGGGGGAGAAGGAGGTCGACGAGTAGGCGATCACCCGCCTCTTCGGAGCTGCGGGTGACGAGGGCAGTGAGGGGTCGATCCTCTTCTTTGATGCAATCCCCGTCGCCCCGGTCATGTTGGAGGTGGACATTCTCACGCCTCACAGCGCCGCCTGGACCCCGGAGGATCCGCCTGGCGATTGGCGCTCTCCGAGGCCCGTGCCCTTTTTGGTCACGGCTCCCGGCGCGTACTTCTTCTTCGGCATCGCCCCGAGGCGCGGCGAAGGGGAGCTCGGCCGAGTCCAGGGCTGGCTCCGCGATGCCTTGCGCTTTGAGGGTGCAGGGGCCAAGACAGCCGTGGGCTACGGCCGCTTCGCCGAGGTCGCTGACGAGACGCGCAAGCTCGCGGAGGCGCTCGCCCGCGAGGCCCGCGAGAGGCGGCGCGCCGAAGCGCTGAGCACCCCCGAGGGGCGTCTGCGTCGCGAGGTCGAGGAGAGTAACGAGGCCGAGCTAGCCGAGTTCATCCGCCGCTACGTCGAGAAGGGCGAGCTCACTGCCCCGGCCGAGCGGGCCGCTTTCGTCGCCGCCGTGCGCGAGCTGCGGCCAGCCTGGCTCTCCGACTGGCGGAGCAAGAAGAAGGCCGACAAAGCCACGAACGTCGGTCCCGACAAGCTCAAGGCCCGGGCCAAGCTCATCGACAGTGAGCCAGGTGGCTGAGCCGCACCGCGATCCGGCGTCGCCTCCGCTCGCCAAGCGCGCTAGCTCGTCCTGCGCCGCCGCGGGTCTCATTTTGCCCGGGCCCTTTCGTCTCTGGTCATCGCGGAGCGCGCTAGCTCGTTCTGCGCCGCAGCGGACCATCCCCTCTCGATCGCGCATGCAGGCCCGCATCCGCGCCCTCCGTGGCACAATCCTCCGCTTCAGCGATGCATGATGCATGAGCGCTTCGAGTGGTGGGAACTGAGGCGCCTTGAGCGGTGCCTTCGCCCCCACACCGATGGCGCTCGGTGTGTGATACACAGGCGCTCCGCGGCGGAGGCGGGGTCTGAGCGACGATAACCTGTTCAAGCTGGCGCTCGGTGTGTGATACACGAGCGCTCCGCGGGCCAGGACCCGTAGCCTCCTGGGCTCGCAGAGGCGTGGACAGCCTCGGCGTCGCGCAGACGATCTCGGCAGAGGTCGACTTGAGCGTTGGACAGACTTGGCCTGCGCGCGGGTGCCTTGCCTTCACCCCCTTGCTAGGGGACCCACGCCTGTGGTACTGGAACCACGCACGCGGCCCGACGATGTCGAAAGTCCCGGGCTTGCGTGCAAAATGCCCTATAGCCCCTCGTAGGCCGGGCAAAACGCTGTTTCAAAATTCGACCTGACGAACAAGAGCCCCAGAATTTCAGCGCGAATTCGCCCCGCGTGCGTCCTCCCCAAAATTCCCCAACGATCCAGGCCATCTGGACCGGGGGGTATCTCCTCCCCTTAACTGGGGAGGCCCCATTGAAGCTCGTCGAGCAGGCCGAGCTTGCGCAGCTCGGCGTCGACGTATCTCCTCCCCTTAACTGGGGAGGCCCCATTGAAGCTGGCTCGGGGTACCCCAGCAGGTGCAGCGTCCGGCCGATCTCCTCCCCTTAACTGGGGAGGCCCCATTGAAGCGCACCTGCTCGAACGCCCGCAACGAGGCGGCCGGCTCTATCTCCTCCCCTTAACTGGGGAGGCCCCATTGAAGCAAAACCGCGGCCTGCGAGCGCGTTGATCGTGGCCTCGATCTCCTCCCCTTAACTGGGGAGGCCCCATTGAAGCTTCGATAGCTCCTGCGACATCGATGGCGGACGGGCGGAATCTCCTCCCCTTAACTGGGGAGGCCCCATTGAAGCGCACATCGACAGTCCCGCCCGAGCCACCGCCGCCGGACATCTCCTCCCCTTAACTGGGGAGGCCCCATTGAAGCAGGATTAGCTGGGCCTGATAGTTTCTTATTTTAAGTATCTCCTCCCCTTAACTGGGGAGGCCCCATTGAAGCGATCGCGGAGGAGGAGTGCCCCGTCGGGCGATCGGCATCTCCTCCCCTTAACTGGGGAGGCCCCATTGAAGCGTCTCGATCATCGAGCGCAGCACCGCCGTGACCTGGAATCTCCTCCCCTTAACTGGGGAGGCCCCATTAAGCTTCAACACCGCTAGGAGAACAATCAGAATGTGCAATCATCTCCTCCCCTTAACTGGGAGGCCCCATTGAAGCGGATTTCCTCATACTCCTGGCTACCGACCTCGCCGATATCTCCCCTCCCCTTAACTGGGGAGGCCCCATTGAAGCTTGTACCGCCCCCGCGGCACTCCTTCATCGTCCTCCTACCCGCGGGGGGGGGCGGGGGCGGCGGCGGCGGGGGCGGGGGGGGGGGCGGGCGGGGGGCCCGGCCGCCGCGGGCCGCGGGGGCCCTCTCCTCCCCAACTGGGGAGGCCCCATTGAAGCCGTTCCGACCGCCTCGCGAGCCGCGTCGCCGTCGCCGTATCTCCTCCCTTTAACTGGGGAGGCCCCATTGAAGCATGTGGCCTTTGGCGAGAACGTAGTGCGCTACCAGTTATCTCCTCCCCTTAACTGGGGAGGCCCCATTGAGCCATCCGCCCGCGCCCTACCTCGATCCTCGACTCCGCCATCTCCTCCCCTAACTGGGGAGGCCCCATTGAAGCGAGGCGCGATGGTCCCGCGAGCCGAGCAGGCGTCGCATCTCCTCCCCTTAACTGGGGAGGCCCCATTGAAGCCCCGCGGGCCCGCAGATCGTTAGTCGGTCCAGTCCGATCTCCTCCCCTTAACTGGGGAGGCCCCATTGAAGCTCTCCAGTGTGGCACTTCTCACAGTGAACCCAGGGGAATCTCCTCCCCTTAACTGGGGAGGCCCCATTGAAGCCTGGGTTGAGGCGAAACATGTCAGCGCAGAGGCGTCAATCTCCTCCTTAACTGGGGAGGCCCCCATTGAAGCGCAAAGTGCTCAGCAACTTCGGGCCCGAGCTTGAGCATATCTCCCCTTAACTGGGGAGGCCCCATTGAAAGCGAGCGCCCTACGTGTGGAACTTCTTACCCTTCTGCATCTCCTCCCCTTAACTGGGGAGGCCCCATTGAAGCCTCGCAACCGCCTGCGCGACCCTCTACAGCCAGCCCATCTCCTCCCCTTAACTGGGGAGGCCCCATTGAAGCGCCTGGGGCCCCCGCCAATCTCAACTGACGATTGGGATCTCCTCCCCTTAACTGGGGAGGCCCCATTGAAGCCGATCTCGATCAGTGACTGAGCGAGCGGGGAGAGGATCTCCTCCCCTTAACTGGGGAGGCCCCATTGAAGCACGCGCTCTACGCTCACCACAGCCCCCCCTCTTTTGCCGATCTCTCCCCCTTAACTGGGGAGGCCCCATTGAAGCTAGGTGCGGCTCGTTTTCGCCCCGTGAGACCATCTCCTCCCCTTAACTGGGGAGGCCCCATTGAAGCGTGCACCGACGGCGTCGGCGAAGTCCCAGAAGGACGGCGATCTCCTCCCCTTAACTGGGAGGCCCCATTGAAGCTTCTCGTGCGCCGTGCCGCTCGTGCTCTTCGAGGATCGGGATCTCCTCCCCTTAACTGGGGAGGCCCCATTGAAGCCTCGCACCACGCGCGGCGCTACACCGCCCATCAGGTATCTCCTCCCTTAACTGGGGAGGCCCCATTGAAGCTCCGAGGCGCATGGGGTGGTTCTGGGCAGCCCATCGATCTCCTCCCCTTAACTGGGGAGGCCCCATTGAAGCCTCGCGGTTCGCGTGGTGATGGTGGTGAGCGGTCCGTATCTCCTCCCCTTAACTGGGAGGCCCCATTGAAGCACGAAACGCTTGGCCTGTGAGCGGGAACGGAAGGCATCT
>JADJQX010000004.1 GCA_016712525.1 Myxococcales bacterium | reverse complement strand
GCTCGCCATGCTGACCTCGTCGACGACCCCTGAAAGCCCGGAGGATTGTTACGACTTCGTCCGGAAGGAGCAAGAAAGGAGACCGAGCGCATCCACGGCATCTTGCGAGATCTACTCGACTTTTCGCGCCCCGAGGCTCCCCGCTCGGAGGACGGGCCTAGAGCCTCGGACGTGGGCGCCGTGCTCGCCGACGTGAGCGCGCTCGCCGCGCCTCAGAAGGAGTTCCGCGACGTCTCCCTCGAGACTGATTCGACGAGCCCCTTCTTGGCGATGCCCGGCCCTCGCCTCAACGCAGGTACCCCCTCTTGAACCTCGGTGCTCAACGCGGGGCAGCCGCGTGAGCGGCAGCACCCGTGGAGGGTAGCCACGCGCACTGAGTCAGCCAGGGGGCGTTCCGTTCCTCCCGGCCCGCGCCGTGCGCATCGACGTGGAGGACACGTGGCCCTGGCGTGCCCGAGGGTATGCGCGACACTCAGGCTCGAGCCCCTCCGCCACCACGAAGACGGGCGAGGGCACGGGGCTTGGGGCTCGCCGTGTGCCGCGGGCCTGGCTCGAGCCGGTCCGGTGGGACCACCTTCGCTCGACACGAGCCACGGCCGGCGTGAGGTCTCCCGTGACGCTCCCCGAGGGCAAACCTGAGGACGCGCTCCTGGCCGCGAGCGCGCGCGACTGGCGCCACGAAGCTCGGTGAGCGGCACCACCGGGATGCGCTCGGCGGAGCTTGTCGATGAGCCCGGTAGCGGGCGACACCTGCGGGGTCGAGTGAGCCGATCTCCGGCGCGTCGTGGAGGAGAAAGATCGCGCGTCTCCTCGGCGGGCACGAGGCGCGCGAGCACGTCTTCTTCCTGGTGCCGGCGAGGTCAGTCCCGGCGCCCGCTGACCAGCCGCCGATCACGTTGAGCTTCCGAGCTTCCGTCGGCGGACGCGCGCGATGATCGGGTTCGTGTGCCCGATGTGGGGGCCGGAAAGAGCGTCGGGCGCTCGCCCAAGCTCCTCGAAAGCACGCCGAGCGCGCGCGTGGAAAGCGCGCACGTACGCGGGCGATTTCAGGGAAAAAGCCCATGGTGCGTACGAGTCTATGCCGACCGGAGCTTTGCCCTGCACGATCTCCCCGCACGAGCTCGGGGGCGCCTCGGCCTTCTTGCCGATGACGAAGAAGGTGGCTGGCGTCGTGCGCGTCGAGCGCGTCGAGCACCTTGGGCGTGGTCACGGGGTCGGGGCCGTCGTCGAACGTGAGCGCCACGCCGCGCGCGCCTCGGGGGAGCCGCACGAGCGCATCGGTGTACATGCGGAGGCCGAGGAAGAACACGCCCACGAGCGAGAGCGCCACGTACACCGACGTGATGCCGAGCACGACCTCGAGCGGCAACGGGCCCGCGGAGCACGCTCCACGCGGGCACCACGAGCACGGCCGCCGTCGAGGCGGGGTAGAGGGCACGCGCGGGAGACACGCTCGAGGAACCTACGGAAGCGCTGGAGATATCCCTGAATCAGCCGCGGCGCTTCTTCGCGGGCTCTTCCGTCGAGCTCCTCGTCGGCGAGCTCTTCGCTCTCGGCTTTTGTCGGCCACGCGCACCTTCGCGCCCTTGTCTTTGCCCTCTTTCTTTTCGCTCTCGCCGGTGTTGTCGGGCTCGAAGAAGCCGCCGAGCACGCCGGCGATGGAGGCGGTCGCGGCCGAGGGGCCGAGCTCACCGCGCCGGCCTTGAGGGGCGGTCAGGTCGAGGGGACGTGCACCCACGAGCGAAGCGAAAGAGCGCCGGCGAGAGGAGCATGCAAAGAAGCGCCTTTGAGGCCGGCTTTCGATCCGGCCGTCGGCGGACCACGGGCTTGCCCAGATGTAGCCCGCGACGAGGCCCGTCGCGCCCGCGGCCAGGTACGGCCGAACGCCGTCGCCCCGGTGGTGACCGAGAGGCCGAGCCCTGCACCAAGATGGCCGCGACCACGGCCGAGGATCATGCGTGAGGACGAGACCGACAAGAGTCGCCGAGGAACATAGGCGATGGGCTCGTGGGGAGAAAATCCTGCGGCCACCCGGAGCATAATGAACCCGGAAAGAAAAGGTCTCCTCCTTCGCGGGGAGCCCGGCAACTCGGCCGCGCGGGCCTGGTCTCGAGCGGCGTGTCAGCTCCCGGCTTCGCGCGTGAGCCGGTGCGCGAGCTCCGTGCGGCGATCGTCGCGTGGCTCGGGGACAGGGCGAGCGAGAGCGGCGCGCGGTACGAGCACGGCGACAGCCGCCCGCGCGTGACGGCTGTAGACGAGGTTCTTCGCCAGCAACACGGGGCGACGACGAGAAGCGGCACCACCACCGCCGGGTACTCGCTGCCCGGCGATTTAGGGTGCATGCGTACGCCAACACGAGATCGTCGAGGGCGGCCGATCTCGCGGTGAATTCGACGATCGCCAAACGACACGACGACCCCGCGTCGTCGTCGAGGAGGCGCGACGAGCCCCACGTCGCCGTTGTAGACCTGGGCGTCGTAGTTGTTCTTGACCTGCATCACCTTGTCGCCGACGCGGTAGGTGCGCGAGAGCGGCGGACGAGGCCACCTTGGCCGGGGTTCAAGAGGCGCTGGAGCTCGGTGTTCAGGGCGAGGGCGCCGAGCGGGCCCTTGCATGGGCGTGAGCACCTGCACGTCCCGCACCGGATCGAGGCCGAGTTTCCTGGGGATGCGCTCGGTGACGAGCTTCTCGACGATGCGCGCCGTGCTCGCGGCGTCCTTCGAGGGGACGAAAGAAGTCGCTCTCTTCGCCGGCCGCGAGCTCCTCGGGGCCTCGCCGCGGTTGATGGCGTGGGCGGCGAGCACGATGCGGCTCGTGCGCGCCTGGCGGAACACGGTGGTGAGGCGCGCGACGGACACGACGCCGGAGCGATCACGTCGAAGCAGCACGTTGCCGGGGCCCACGCTCGGGAGCTGATCGACGTCGCCCACGAGCACGAGCCGCTTTCCGTCGGGGATGGCGCGAGGAGCGCGTCGGCGAGGCGATGTCGACCATGCTGGTCCGACGACGAAGGCGTCACCGTCGAGGGGGAGCTTCCGTTGCGCTTGAAGGTGAGCGTCTTCGGATCGACCTCGAGCAGCCTGTGCAGCGTGACGGCCTCGGACGGACGACTCGCTCATGCGCTTGGCCGCGCGCCCGTCGGGGCCGAGAGCCGCACGATCAGGCGACCTCTGCGAAAGAGGGCCAAAATGGTCGAGAGCAGCGTGGTCTTGCCGACGCCGGGGCCCCGGTCACGACGAGCACGGGGGACCTTCGCACGGCCTCGGGGGCGAGGCGCTGTTCGTCCGAGGGGGCCACCCCGAGGCGCCGACGATGGCGGCGAGGTCGTCGTCGGACACGTCGAGGCCGCGATCGGGCTCGCTCTTCGCGAGGGCACGAGCGCTTCGCGAGGCGCGCCTCGGCCTCGAGCACGTCGGCCAAGTGGAGACGTTCCGCGAGAGCCAGGCGTTCCGCCCACGTCGACGTACGCGTGGCCGCCCAAGACGAGCGCGTGGAGGCCGCGCGCGAGATCTTCCGTGGGCACGTCGTCTTGGAGGAGCGCGCGCGTGGCGACGAAGAGGTCGACCTCGGGGGTGAAGGTGTGCCCCTTCTCGGTCTCTCGTCGCGCGGCCTGGAGGAGCGCGGCTTGGTGGCGGAGCGGCGAGTCGCGCGCCACACCGACCGACTCGGCGATGCGATCGGCGGTGCGGAAGCCGATGCCGGCGACCTCGAGCGCGAGGCGGTAGGGCTCGTCGGCCACGATCTGCGCGGCGCGCGGCCCGCAGCGTTTCACGATGCGCGCGGCGAGCCAGGGGAGCACGCCGTTCGCCTGGAGGAAGACCATGACGTCGTGCAGGGCGCGGTTCTCGCGCCACGCCTCGACGATGCCCACGATGCGCTTCTTTCGAGCCCCGGCACCTCGGAGAGGCGCTCGGGGCTTCGTCGAGCACGCGCAGGGTGTCTCCCGAAGACCTCGACGATGCGCTTCGCGTACGTCGGCCCGATGCCCGGCATGACGCCCGAGCCCAGGTATTTCTCGAGGCCTGCGGCGGTCTTCGGCTCGAGCACGGACAGGCCCGACACGCGGAGCTGCGCCCCGTGCTGCGGATCGGTCTCCCACGTCCCCGTGGCCCGCACGGTCGCGCCCGTGTACGCGCGGGGAACACGCCGAGGGTGACCGCCTCGTCGCGATCCCGCAGGCGCGACGCGCACGACACGGAACCCTGTCGTGTCGCTCTCGTACGTCGTGCGCAGGACCTCGCCTTCGAGGGTCACCATCGGGGGGGAGCGTAGCCCGGACCGCGCGGGGAAAGGCCGGGGACCCGCGGACGGAGAGGGGCTCGCGAGGCAGCCCGAGCCGCGCGGAGCACGGCGCGTGCTTCGCGGGGGTGCGGGGCAGGTGCCGCGAGCACGGCCGGTGCCGGAGGTGGGGTCTCGGGCACCCATTTTGGGCACGGCCGGTGCTCCGGATGGGTGTCGGGCACCCATTTTGGGCACGGCGGGTGTGAGCGACGGGTGGGGGCAGCGCGCGAGCACCTGCGGCGCTTCGACGGGTGCGGGGCGACCGACGTTGGCGCCAAGTAGCTGAAAAGACTTAGGAAGGGTGCCTCGGAGGCGTGGGGAGCGGGTCGCGTCGTGGGCCGCGAGGGCTCTGTGGAGACCGCCGCGGCTCGCCACCGAGGTCCCGGCCCAGGGCCCACCGACGTTGGCCGTAACGCATTGAAATCAGGTCAGACTCGAAGGCGCGAACCTGGCCGGTTACGCGCGCAGACGACACCGACCACAGGGACGACCCGACCCTCATCGACACGCGCCCCTCGACCGGGGGTACGGATGCGCGCGGCGCGCCCGCCACTCGTCGCGCCCGACGTCCGTGCCGCGCGGAGCCGGAGCAACCTTCGCAGGCCGTCGCCCCATAGAACTCACGTACTCGCTGTCTCAAACGCGTTGACACGTTCCGCTCACGGAAGAGGAGCGGAAGCGCATCCTCGACACGCTTCACGATCCGAGATTCGTGGATCAGCCCCCGGCTGAGGTCTACGCGACGCTGCTCGGAGAAGGCGCGTACATCGGTTCGATTCGCACGATGTACCGCGTGCTCGCCGACTCGGGCGAGGTCCGGGAGCGGCGCAACGTTCGCGAGGCGAAGGTGCACCCGACACCGTCGCTCACGGCTACCGCACCGAATCAGGTCTGGACGTGGGACATCACCAAGCTCGCGACGACCGAGAAGGGCAAGTTCTTCCATCTCTACGTCATCATCGACCTGTTCAGCCGCTTCGTCGTCGGCTGGATGGTCGCGACCAAGGAATGCAAGCACCTCGCTGCCACGCTCTTCGCCGAGACCATCGCGCGCCACGGCATCGAGCCCGGCCTGCATCGTTCATGCGGACCGCGGCTCCGCGATGAAGAGCGACACCCTGGCCCAGCTCCTCTGGACCTCGGCGCATCGCGGAGCTTCAGCCGGCCGCGCGTCTCGGACGATAACGCCTTTAGCGAGGCGCAGTTCAAGACGTTGAAGTACCAACCCGACTACCCGGTCCGCTTCGCCAGCGAGGTGCACGCACGCGGGTGGCTCGAGCCCTTCTTCGGCTGGCACAACGACGAGCATCACCACGCCGGCCTCGCGCTCTTCACGCCAGCCGACGTCTTCCACGGCCGCGTCGACCAAGTCGCCGAAGACCGGCAGCGCGCGCTCGATGCTGCCTACGCGGCCCATCCGGAACGCTTTCCGAACGGACAACCGACCGTCCGTCGGCCACCGACGAAGGTCGAAATCAATCCCATCTCTGCCGAACCGACCGCGGCGACGGTGGAGGGGCGCGAGGTCCGCGCGCACGACACCGACCACCGGGACGACCCGCCCCTCATCGACACGCGCCCCTCGACCGGAGGTGCGGAACCGCGCGGCGCGCCCGCCACTCGTCGCGCCCGACGTCCGTGCCGCGCGGAGCCGGAGCAACCTTCGCAGGTCGTCGCCCCATAGAACTCACGTACTCGCTGTCTCAAACGCGTTGACACGTTCCGCCGCACCGCTCGGACGAATGGACCAGCCGGAGCCCCACCGACGTTGCCCATGCGGCAAGCATCTGGGGCGCCATGGCACACATGCGACGGCCCTGAAGCCATCAGCTCTCTCTTCGAGGGCCCCCGTTCTAGAGCTCCGTCACGGGCTTGAGCACCGCACCGCGGACACCGGCGGCGTTGAGCGCGCGAGCGACGTCCTGCGACATGAGCACGCGCTGATCGGCCTGCCCTCCGCTTCCGAAGTACTCGGCCGTGCGCACGAGCGAAGCGGTCGGAACGTCACGAAGCGCCGGAAATGCGCCCCGCGTGACGGGCAGGTACTTCGTCCGCCCGCACCGCTCGCATCGCTCGAAGGCGAGCCCATTCGTGACGATGCCAACCCTTGTCTCCACGACGAGCTGAACCACGGTCTTGAGCTCGACGCCCTTGGTATTCAAGACAGGCCGACAGCCCCACGCCTGCGGGCTTGAAGGCGCGAATCCAGGCATCGGGAGTAACAGAGAGCTCGTCGTACACCCAGATGAGCTGCATGATCGCGTTGCGCCCCACTTCGGCTCGCGCTTCATCTGGAAAGGCGCCTTTTGCTTCATGCCGATACCGCACGACTCGCACCAGTCGGTGAGGTCGTACGTCGCCTGTAGATATCCGAACTCCTCGTCGTGCGGCTGCGGGTAGCCGTGATGCCATGCGCCGACCTCCAACCAGCGCGCGGACTCGAGCTCCTTCTTCGTGAACTCGGTTCGGACCATGTTGAACACGTTCCATCCGTCGAACAACGCCGAGAGTAAGCTCCAGTTCGGGTGGTTCTCGTCCACATCGAAAGTGAGCAGTGGTTCCCCGCCCTCGGGAAGCGAAACCGCAGAGGGGAGCTTCACGCCGAGAGCCTCGAGTGCGAGGCGCTGTTCCCCACTTGCCCGAAAACCGATTCGATGAACGACCTTCATGACCCAAGCGCCCTCAGAATTTCTGCATGCGATGCGTACCTTCCGAGCAGCCGCCACGACAGTTTCTCGAGTCGCCGGAAGAACGGACCGCCACTGGCACAAAGTAGTACGGGAGCATGGATCCGGAACTTACTCATCATCTCTCTCTCTCGCACGCCCTGCCGGGTGTCGCCGCTACTCAGGAAGCCTGTCCCGCCATCGAGCGAAGGCGGTCCGGTGCACCTCATGAGAGTCTCCTCCCGAGAACGACGGGTCGTTCGGAAGTGGCGAGCCAACATAGTACTCGGCGTTAATCCACGGACTATCCTCCCCGCCAGGTTGTGGGTCACGCTCTCGCCATGCCCCGTCCCTATACTCGAGGGAATCCCCCCACCAGTCGAACGTGCCAACCTCACGAATCAACAACTTGGGCATAACCATACCGCTCGGGTGTACCCCGACCACCGAATACACAACGGTCGCCTCCTCCTGTGGCAGCGCACGAAGGGGCTCTATCGACCACCTCAGCATGTCCGGGTCTCGGTCGTCCGTCACCTTCCAAACCTTCCCGGCTTTCACGTCCTTGAGCGGAATATCGCAAGTCCGAATCTGCTGTCCTCCGGGCCCATCCTCCTCTGCGGCCGCATTCCAAACGAAGCCGAAGGGCCCCGGATCATGCTGATCCGAGTGTTCGACAGGATCGTTCGAGAGCATGCCTTCCACCGTACCGAGCTCGCCATTCGCTGAGGTTTGCACGCTTTCATGACGGGATTCCTCCGGGTCCAACGCCCACACCCCCTCCTCCCAACGCTTCAGGCACTCGCCCGCCCCGAAGCTCACCATCCCTTCACCACGCGAAATCTCCTCGAGCACACGTCTCGCGTCTTGATGTCGGTGGCGAAGGAGAAACGCAGCCGCCATCGACCTTACATCGTTTGGTCCCTCGAACATGAGTGGCACCAGTGCGTCCCGCCCCTCGTCGCCCATGGCACGCAGAGCTTGAAACGCAGCAATGTAACGTTTCGCGTGTTTGTTCCCGAGTGTCGCGTCCCTCGCTTCACCCTGCGCGAGCACGCCCTCTCGAAAGACTCGCACCAAGTCAGCCTTCCGATCCATCACCATACTCCTGTCGCGACGTTCTCGAGGACGAGCCTACCAAAGACAACATGGACATCAAAGAACTGCGGCCGCAACCACTCCCTCACCGTCGTCGCATCCGAGCCCGCACCGCTCGGACGAATGGACCAGCCGGAGCCCCACCGACGTTGCCCATGCGGCAAGCATCTGGGGCGCCATGGCACACATGCGACGGCCCTGAAGCCATCAGCTCTCTCTTCGAGGGCCCCCGCGTTCTAGAGCTCCGTCACGGGCTTGAGCACCGCACCGCGGACACCGGCGGCGTTGAGCGCGCGAGCGACGTCCTGCGACATGAGCACGCGCTGATCGGCCTGCCCTCCGCTTCCGAAGTACTCGGCCGTGCGCACGAGCGAAGCGGTCGGAACGTCACGAAGCGCCGGAAATGCGCCCGCGTGACGGGCAGGTACTTCGTCCGCCCGCACCGCTCGCATCGCTCGAAGGCGAGCCCATTCGTGACGATGCCAACCCTTGTCTCCACGACGAGCTGAACCACGGTCTTGAGCTCGACGCCCTTGGTATTCAAGACAGGCCGACAGCCCACGCCTGCGGGCTTGAAGGCGCGAATCCAGGCATCGGGAGTAACAAAGAGCTCGTCGTACACCCAGATGAGCTGCATGATCGCGTTGCGCCCCCACTTCGGCTCGCGCTTCATCTGGAAAGGCGCCTTTTGCTTCATGCCGATGCCGCACGACTCGCACCAGTCGGTCAGGTCGTACGTCGCATGTAGATATCCGAATTCGTCGTCGTGCGGCTGCGGGTAACCGTGATGCCATGCGCCGACCTCCAACCAGCGCGCGGACTCGAGCTCCTTCTTCGTGAAGCTCGTGGACACGTACCCTTCCGAGTGACCCCACCGCCGCAGCAGGGTTTGGAGCCGCAGCCAGGTTGGGTCATCCTCCCCGATGTCGAACGCGACGAACGGATCTCCGCCCCCGGGCATCGCTATCACCTTCGACATCTTGATGCCAAGCTCATCCAGATTCTGCCTCTCGGCGGGAGTCGCGGCGAATGCCACCCTGTGCATGATCCTCATAGGCCAAGCCCCCTCAGGATCTCGGGATAGTGCCTGTAGATCTCGCGCGCCGCTTCGATGACGGACTCTCTAGTGGCAGCGGCCGTCCCATCCCCGTAGGGAATTCGGGCGCGCCACTGGTTCGTGAACACTTGATGTTCAGCCTCCGTGACCGCGACAGACATCATCTGGCTCTCTCTCTGGCAGAGACCCCACCGACGTTGGCGCCAAGCACTTGAAATCACGTGGGACGGCCGCCCTCCCCCCCTCAGTCCTCGCCCCCCTGGACCGGCTTGGCCGGCTCGGGGCTCCCGCCTTCGCTCTCTTTGCTCGAGCTCCCGCTCCGCCCCTTCACGGTGGCCATCGCCGTGCGCAGCGCTTCGAACTCGGCGAGCGCCGAGGGCCGGTTCCGGAAGATGAACGCCGCGGCGGCCCGCACCTCGTTGTAGAGCCGCCCCACCTCCGTGAACACCTTCGGCTGCAGCGCGATGAAGGTCCCCGCGCTCGACTGCGACGCACGGTACTGGTCCCGGATCGACTTCGCGAGCCGGAGCGCCTCGTCGTGATCGGTCGCGACGTAGTTCTTCGGGTCCTTCGCGAGCGCCTTCAGGTGCACGTCGTACAGGCCCGCGAGCCGCACGAGGTCCCGCGAGGTGTCGAGGTAGCCCGCACCGCGCCGGATGTCGGCGATCTCGCGCTCGGCCTCTTCGTTCCCTTCGAGGATGTAGCTCGCGCACTTGAGCATGCGCCGCTTCACCTCGTTTGCGCGGTCGACCGTCGCCGGGTCCACCTTCACGCCCGTCTGCGCCGCTTCTTCGCGCGCGCTCTCTACGACGATATGCAGCGCCGCCTCGCACGTGCGCTCGAGCTTCGCCAGGACGTCGGCCTCCATGAGCTTGCCCTCGAGCAACGCGAATAGCTCCGCCCGCCCGTCCGCTCGTGCCCTATCGACGAGCACGAGACCGGCAGTCGCCGCGAGCTCCAAATCGGCATTCATCGCGACGGTCTCGTCCTCCGGCAGAGACGCGAGCCGCTCCTTCAGGAGCGCAAAGGACTTGACGTGCGAGTCGACATTCGCCGCAGACTTCTTCGAGCTGGCCATGAATCCCCTCCCCTTCGTGTTTCGAGGTGGCGGAGATAAAAACGACGGCCGGATAGTTTGTCAAGCGGCTCGCGAGGAGAAAGTGGGGCCGCCTGCTGACGACGGCGCATTCCGGTCTGGGCGGCCTGCGCTCCACGAGACGCAGAGCGTCAGGGCACCAAGCGTCGCTCCGACCCCGGGTGCCACGCCCCACGGCTCGACGTGGCACCTCTCGCGCCAAAGCCTCCTCCTTCATGGGCAGCGTCGGAGGAGCACTCGTCTCCGGGGTGTCGCCGCTACTCAGGAAGCCTGTCCCGCCATCGAGCGAAGGCGGTCCGGTGCACCTCATGAGAGTCTCCTCCCGAGAACGACGGGTCGTTCGGAAGTGGCGAGCCAACATAGTACTCAGCTTTACTCCAGGGACCGTCTTCCCCGACAAACTCGATCTCTCGCCATGCCCCGTCCCTATACTCGAGGGAATCCCCCCACCAGTCGTACGTGCCAACCTCACGAATCAACAACTTGGGCATAACCATACCGCTCGGGTGTACCCCGACCACCGAATACACAACGGTCTCCTCCTCGTGTGGCAGCGCACGAAGGGGCTCTATCGACCACCTCAGCATGTCCGGGTCTCGGTCGTCCGTCACCTTCCAAACCTTCCCGGCTTTCACGTCCTTGAGCGGAATATCGCAAATCCGAATTTGCTGTCCTCCGGGCCCATTCTCCTCTGCGGCCGCATTCCCAACGAAGGAGAAAGGCGCGTCTTCATGTTGTTCCAGGCGTTCGCCGAGATCGTTCGAGGGCATACCTCCTTCCACACCGAGCTCGCCATTCGGTGAGGTTTGCACGCTTTCATGGGGAGATTCCTCCGGGTCCAACGCCCACACCCCCTCCTCCCAACGCTTCAGGCACTCGCCCGCCCCGAAGGCCACCATCCCTTCACCACGCGAAATCTCCTCGAGCACACGTCTCGCGTCTTGATGTCGGTGGCGAAGAAGACACGCTGCCGCCATCGACCTTACATCGTTTGGCCCCTCGAACATGAGTGGCACCAGTGCGTCCCGCCCCTCGTCGCCCATGGCATGCAGAGCTTGGAACGCAGCAATGTAACGTTTCGCGTGTTTGTTCCCAGTCGTTGCGTCCCCCCGCCTCATCGCTTCACCCTGCGCGAGCACGCCCTCTCGAAAGACTCGCACCAACTTCGCCGCTGGCTGATTCATCACCATACTCCGAAGCTCGAACTTCGTTCCCATCCGGCATCGCTCCGGCTGCCCCGCCCTGTCGACGAAAGCCACGAGGAGGACGAGCACCGCGAGGAAGCGCCGGTACATCGTTTAGTTCTGCAAGAGACGGTCGAGCTCGGCGACGATTTGGCTCACCCACTGCCGCTCCGTGAACCCATCCGAGCGAGGATCGTAGTCGCACCCGAACGATGGCGGCAGATTTTGGCTTTCGTCGTTAGCCGATTCGTTCAACCACTCTTCCAAGTCGTTCCGAATGCCAACGACCAGCGGGCGCGGAACGGTGGCTGCGTAATGCTTGATCACGTCCTGCCACGACGCGGCGCCCTCCGCGTCCCAATCCTGATGAAAGGAGCCACCGAAGAACTGTCTCAGTCTCTCGTCGCGCGTGTTCATGGTGCAGGAAACCCCGTGAGAATGAAGAACCCGCCTCGTCATGTTCCGGCATACGGCCTCCAACAGAAGCGCACGCCAACCGACATTGCTTTCCGCGTCGCTACCCGAAGCCTGGCGACCATGGCTCGGCGAGGAGCGCATCGATCTCGCCCGCGATCAGCTTTCGCCACATTTCGAGCGTCTCCTCCTTCGACACGCCCCGTCGATGTCTGGCGGCTCGCGTACCAAGGTGAAACAAGACAACGCGCCCACTGTTGTGGGCCGACAGATACCAGCCCGTATCCTCGTGGCATACCGACACGTCCGGTGCTCGTCATCCGCAACGAGCAGTCTGTCCCTGAGCGCGGGGAGCACGTCCAGCCCAGGGTCTTCTTCCTGCCAACGATCCCAGTGACTTATCGTGAACATAGAGATCCTCGACCTCCAACCTAGCTCGAGATGCCGGGCAAGCACGAACAACCCCGTACCCGTCGCGCGCTCGAGAGCCATTAGAACAACACCACGTCGCAATCGAGCACCCGAGCGCACCGTTCGACGAGCGGCCTGCACTGCACCTCGTGTTCGTCCGATGCATAGCCGAACTTGATCGGTTCCTCGGGAATCACATAGATTCTGAGGGCTCGGTCGGGCTCATCGCCAAATTCGACCACCAGCGCCTCACCGGGGGCAAGAGCTCGCAATCGCCCCGCTCGCGCCAAGGCAGCCTCGTAGCGGCCGAAGAAAGCGCGCGCGGGCATGCGCTCAATCCACGCAGCCATCCCCAGCGCTTGCCGCATACCCTCCGCGGCATCCGTCTTCACGATACGGAATTCTTTCTGAAGCCGAAAAACCACCTCGGCCGCTGGAAGGATAGCGCCCGTTCTGGGGTTCAGTTGATGCCCCATCTCTCACCTTTCAGGTACCAAACTTCGGCAAACATCCGAAATTAACCTGGATATCCTTCCGCCGCCACATCTCCCGTCCCGTCCGGCAGTAATACGAAGCCACTCCGTAGGTGTGAAACGCGGCCGCGACACCGGCATCCATCTCGTCCGAAAGTGCCAGACGCCTTCCACCGAAAGCGAAGGTTGTCTCGAGCTTGTTCGAGATGTTGCCCGTGCTCAGATCAACGACAACGGCAGAGTGCTCAAATGCGTCAATAGCGGCGCGCTTGCCAGTCGACGACGCAACAACAACCCTCCCTGCAAAGTCGATCAAAGCGTCACTCTCTCCCCACAAATACCGAAAGCCCCGCGATCCCACCAGGGGACCACGGGGCCATCTCTCACCCGCGGACGCGGGTCAGTTCTTCGTCGTCACGCGGAGCGTGGCGGCGCCGAACGTCACCGTCGAGTACGGCGAGTAGTAGACCACGATCGAGCCCATCGCCGGGACCGTCAGCCCCGTGAGGCACGAGTCGGCCGTGGCGATGCCGGCGGCCGTCGGGCAGAAGTCGTTCACCGTGGTGAGGCAGTTGCCGCGCGCGCCCGAGAGCGGGCCGTCGGGGCCGGGGTACGCCGCGATGACGCTGTCGAGCGGATCGTCGCCCGAGACGTCGACGAGCTTGTCGGCCGCCGACGGGTTCTCGAGGCGAATGTACCTGTAACCGACGACCGACGAGGAGAGCGACACGGGGCACGTGCCCGTCGAGGGCCGCTCGGTCGTCTTCGTGTTCACGAAGTTCACGGCCTGCGTGACCGTGTCGTTCGCGTTCGGACCGATCGTGAGCACGTGGTCGGGCACCGGCGCGACCTCGGCGCCGACGAAGTTCGTCTTCACGTCGATCGCGAGCTTCGACTGGGTCGCCGCCGACGTGTCGAGCATCGTGTGCACGATGATCGAGCCACCCGCGGGGATGTTGAGCGTGACGCGCTCGGGCGACGTGGTCGTGACCGCGCCCGTGCAGGCCGTACGATCCGCCGGGATGGTGCCACCGTCGTACACGGCGAACGTGACGGCCGGGCGCGTGGACGAGCCCGCCGGAATGGCGTTCGAGATCGTGACGTTGACGCTGTCGGCACCGGTGTTGTTGATCCGCACGTAGTGGTAGTGCGACTGGATCGTGGTCGACGTGGTCACAGGGCACGTGCCCGTGTTGAGCAGCGGGAGCTTGAGCGTGCCCGTCGTGGCGAAGTTGCCCGTTACGGTGGTGCCCGCGGTCTGCGACACGGTGAGCGCATCGAGCGGCCGCGGCGCGCACGCCTCGGGGGCGCCCTTCACGCACGCCTGCGAGCAGGTCTGCTTGCGCACGTTCTCGACCGGCGTGCACAGGCCCTCGAGGTACACGACCTCACCCTTGGCGCAGCCGCCCGCGACCTGGTTCAAACACGCGCCCTCTGTGTACGAGCACGTGGTGTCGCAGCGCTTCACTTGGTAGCCGCAGAAGCCGCACTCGCTCACGAGCACCTCGCCCGGGAGGCACGCGTCGGCCGCGGTCTTCTCGTTCGAGCAGGCCCCGTAGGCGCCCACGATGCGACCGGCCTCGCAGAGCGCGCTCTGGGTGCCACACTTGCCGCAGCGGCGCGAGATGACGTCGTTCACTTGCACGCCGGCCGGGCACATGTCGCCGGGCTTGGGCGCGAGCGGGTCGACCGGATCGCCAGGCCTCGTGGTCGGCGCGGCGTCGGCCGCGTCGGGCGTGGACGTGTCGGGCGTGGACGTGTCGGGCCTGCCGGTGTCGCGGCCCGAGTCGGGCGTGGACGTGTCGGGCTTGCCGGTGTCGGGCTTGCTCGTGTCGGGCGTCGACGAGTCGACCACGCCGTCGTCCGGCGGGTCCACCGCGACCACCTCGGTGGCGCAGCCGGCGGCCCACGCCATGCACAGCCCGATGGCAGAAACGGCGAACACACTCTTACGATTTCTCATGTCATTCTCCACACTTAGCGAGCCGCCACGCGACCCGTCGCCGTTTGGGGCGGCGTAGCGCAAAGTGGCCTCACTCCCGAGCTCGACCGGCCCCGCGCGGTTTACGGTAGTGTTGGAGACGTAGCACGGCCTGGCCCTCGCGCACGCGCGGACCGCACACCTGGCCTTCCGTTCAGGGCGCGAGCAACACGAAGGCCCCGCGCTCCGGAGTGGAACACGGGGCCCTCGAAGAGCTTTGCGCGAAGCTCAGTTCTTGGTGGTCACGCGGAGCGTGGTGTTGTTGAAGTCGTCGCCGAAGTACTCGGCGATGTAGACCACGATCGACCCGTTGGCCGGCACGGTCACACCCGTGAGGCACGAGTCGGCCGTGGCGATGCCCGCCGAGCACGTGTCGTTCGTCGAGCCGACGCAGTTCACGCGATCGGCCGAGAGCGGGCCGTCGGGGCCCGGGTAGATCGCGAGGACCGTGTCCTCCGGATCGTCACCCGAGACGTCGACCGTCTTGGCCATCGCGGTGGGGTTCACGAGGCGGACGTAGCGGTACGCCGTCGTCGTCGTGAGCGTGCGCGGGCAGGCGCCGCTCGTGCTCACGCGGGGAGCGACCTTGGTGGCCGAGAACGAGATGGACTGGGTGACCGTGTCGTTCAGGTTCGCGCCGATCGTGAGGATGTGATCCGGGGCCGGAGCCACCTCGGCGCCGATGAAGTTCGTCTTCACTTCGAGGGCGAGCTTCGCCTGCGTGGCGGTGCCCGAGTCGAGCATGGTGTGGAGGATGACCGAGCCACCCGCCGGGATGTTGAGGGTGAGCGACTCGGGCGACGACGTGGTCGTCGAGCCCGTGCACGCGAGGCGAGCGGCCGGGATGGCGGTGCCCGTGTAGGTCGCGAACGTCACCGCCGGGCGCGTGGAGCCCGCGGGGATGGCGTTCGTCACCGTGATGTTCACGCTGTCGGCGCCCGTGTTGTTGATGCGCACGTAGTGGTAGAGCGACTGGACCGTCGACGACGCCGTGACCGGGCACGTCCCAACGTTGAGGAGCGGAGCCTTGAGCTGCGCGGTCGTCGCGAAGTTGCCGGTCACGGTCATGCCCGCGGTCTGCGAGACCGTGAGCACGTCGAGCGGGCGCGGCGCGCAGGCCTCGGGCGAGCCCTTCACGCACGCCTGCGAGCACACCTGACGGCGAACGTCGGTCTGCGTCGGGCAGAGGCCCTCGAGGTAGGTGATCTCGCCCTTGGTGCAGCCGCCAGCGACCTGGTTGAGGCACGCGCCCTCGGTGTAGGAGCACGTGTTGTCGCAGCGCTTCACCTGGTAGCCGCAGAAGCCGCACTCGCTGACGATGATCTCGCCGGGAGGCACGCGTCGGCGTTGGTCTTCTCGTTCGAGCAGGCGCCACGCGCCCACGATGCGACCGGCCTCGCAGAGCGCGTTCTGGGTGCCGCACTTGCCGCAGCGGCGCGAGATGACGTCGTTGATCTGCACGCCGGCGGGGCACATGTCGCCCGTCTTCGGCGCGAGCGGATCGACCGGATCACCGGGCTTCGACGTCGGGGCGGCGTCGGCCGCGTCGACCGTGGTGGAGTCCGGCGTCGACGTCGGGCGTCGACGTGTCGGGGCGGCCCGTGTCGGGCTTCGACGAGTCGGGCTTCGACGAGTCGACCTTGCCCGTGTCGGCAGTCGACGAGTCGGCCGCGACGACGCCATCGTCCGGCGGGTCGACCACCACGGCCTCGGTCGCGCAGCCGACGACCGTTCCAACGAAGAGGCTCAAGGCCGAGAAGGCGATCACACCGTTACGAATTTTCATGTCATTCTCCACACTTACTTATCATCGCAGGGTCGTCGCCACCTCGGCCACGAATGCGGGCTCAGTTCGTCGTCGTTACTTGAAGGGTGTTCGTGTCGTAGACGCCGTCGGCCGTGTCTTGGCCGACGTAGACCACGACGCTTCCGTTGGCGGGGACGGTGACGCCGTTCAGACAGGCGTTGTAGTCGGCCGCCGTGCAGTCGTCGTTGTAGGTGCCGACGCACGCGCGCCGCGTGGCGAGCGTGGGCACGGCCGTGTAGACAGCCATGTATGAGTCGTCGCCGGCGCTGGTCGTCACGAGGTTCACGGTGCGATCGGCAGCACCACTGTTCGTGAGGCGCACGTACCTTGCTTCGACCTCGGAGCCCATCTTGACGACCGGGCACGGGTGCTCGCCGGTGTAGTCGACCGTGGCGTTGAGGCCCACCGTGGCCGGCGCGAACTTCGTCGTGCTGAACGTGAGGGGCCTGCGTGACCATGCTGCCCATGGTCTGCGAGATCGCGAGGGTGTGGTCGGGCATGCCCGCCACCTCGGCGCCCACGAAGTTCGTCACGACCTCGAGCGGGTAGGGCCCGGCCGCCGCCGCGCTGAGGCCGCCGACGTACACGAGCTGGCTGCCACCCGCCGGGATCGAGACCGTGAACCGGTTGATGCTGACGTGGTCTTGGCAGGCGACGCGGTCGGCCGGAAGCGAGGTGCCCGCGTAGGCCGCGAAGACCGCGTCCTCGGTCGCGCTCTTGTTGACCACGGTCACGTTCGCGGGCTGCGCGCCGGCGTTCGTGAGCATCACGTACCCGAACACCGACATGATGCTCGCGTGGAGCTGCGTCGGGCAGAAGGGCACGTTGAGCGCGAGCGCCTTGCGCGTGGCCTCGACCGTAAGCGTCTGGGTGACCTTTGCCGCCCGCGGTCTGGGCGACCGCGATCGACACGTCGGCGCCGCGCGGCGCGCACGGCCCAGGGGGTGCCGAGCTGACAGGTCGCCGAGCACTCCTGGCGCTTCACCTCGTTCGGGTCGGCGCACGTCGCGACGGAGCGCACCGAGCCGGCCACGCAGCCCCCGGCGACCTCACCCGTGCACGCGCCCGTCACGTAGGCGCACGTGGTGTCGCACTGGACCGACTGGCGCCCGCAGGTGCCACACGCCTGCGATTTGCGCTCTCCGGGGAGGCACGCGGTGGGCTCGGTGCGCTCGTTCGAGCACGCGCCGTACGCCCCGACGACGCGCCCCACGTCGCAAAGGGCGCGCTGGGTGCCGCACTTGCCGCAGCGGCGGTCGATCGTGTCGTTCACCTGCACGCCGGTGGGGCACGGGTCGCCGGGCTTCGGCGCGAGCGGATCGAACGGGTCGCCGGGGCGATCGCCCGAGGCCGCGTCCCCACCCGCGTCGACGGGCACCGCGCTGTCGGGGCGGCTCGCGTCGGCCGGGTGGCCGAGTCACGGCCCGCGTCTTTCGTGGGGGCGTTGCGATCGGTGCTCGCGTCGACGGACGTGATCGTGCCGCCGTCGCTCTCTTCTTCGACGACGACGACGGCCTCGGAGCACGCCTGGAGCGAGCCCACGATCCCAGTCAACACCGCGAAAACACCGAAGAATTTGCTACGTGAAACCATACTTTTGCCTCCCGCCCCACAAGGCCGTGTGCGAGCGCGTGGTATGGCCGCAACCTCCTCCATTCAAGGGAGAAAGCGCCGATCCATCCCGACGGAGGACCACTTTCGTCCTCGGTCGTCTTCGGCACGTGCGGGCCTCTTCCCGCACCGGCGAGGGCCCTTCCCCGAGGTGGCGTGAGCGCTGGGCCATCGGGGATCCACACACGAAGCGCCGATCCTTCGGAGCTCGCGCCCCGAGGGCACGTCGCGCCCCGACCGAGACGCCCGAAAGACGTAGCCAGCGCGTGCGCTCCCCGTATTCTGAGAGCTTCCTCGGAGGCTCGACATGCGGCTTGGTTCTCGTAGGAGGCCTCGCGCGGCGCACTCTCATCAACGAGGGCTTCGGCTTCGCGCGCCATCGGCCACGTGTTCGTGCGCGTCGACTGCGGCGCCATCGCCGGCAAGCCCGCCACCTCGCGCCAGGTCGGGCAGACGTCCACGGGCGACGAGTTCCGCACCATGGTGCTCAAAGAGAAGGCCGGCCTCGGCGTGCTCTTTCCGCACCGTGCCCGCGCCCTCGAGACCGAAGCGGAGCTCGACGCCACGCTGAAGGATCGCTACGCGTCGGGCCGCATCGGCACGATTCGCTACGGCATCTCGGGCGAGGCCTGCCACGCGCTGCTCGACTACGTGAAGGAGTACGACAAACGCGACGTGGAGGACGAGTACGGCTTCGTGCGCCCGCTCTACCAGGAGGGCTCGGGCTGCTCGGCGTTCGGCATGTCGTTCCTGCGGCTCGCGGGCCTCATGGAGCCGTACATGGGCCAAGAGTGGAAGTTCGACGTGCGCATCCCCATGACGCTCATCGGCGGCACCACGAACCCGGGCAACGAGGTCTCGGTCGCGCGGCTCTTCACGCTCGGTCGCGGCTGGGCCTCCCCCACCGAGCCGCACCTCCGCCTGAACGGCTGGGACCCGACGCTCATGTACAAGTCGATCGAGCTCCGCGCGAAGCAGGGCCTGAAAGACGGCAGCGTGAAGGTCGAGAAGCGCGGCCGCGCCCTCGGCCTCGTGGTCGACAAACGAACCGCGACGCCCTCGCCGCGCCTCACGAGCCGCGAGTTCTTCAGCGGCCCCCCCGCCCCGAACGACGCGAAGCGCTTCCTCACCGCCGACGAGTGATCGCGGGCGCGCTCACCTCTCCCAAAGGGCCCGCGAGCCGGAGCGCGAACGACGCGACCGGCTCTGCGTGGACGATGTCGTCCCCTCCATGGACAGCCGCGAGCACGTACCGCGGCCCGAGGCTCGTCCGCGCCTCGAGCGTGAAGATCTCGAGCGTCTTCGACTCCGGGTCGACGAGCCACACGACAGGCACGCCCTCGCGCGCGTAGGCCTCGGGAGCTTCTTTCCGCGATCGAGGCGCGCGGTGGCCGCCGAGAGGACCTCGCAGATCCAGTCGGGCGCCACCGTGAAGTACGCGACCTCAGGCAGCTCGGGCATGGTCGTCCGACGCCACCCCGCGAGATCGGGGACGAGCACGTCGCCCCCGAGGTGGAGCTCCGGCTCGAAGAGGAGAATCCATCCCCCCTCACCTCCCCCGCTGCCCATGTCGAACGGCCCGCCGAGCGTCATCCCGAGCCGCGAGCTCACGCGCGCATGCGAAGCGCTCGGGCGAGGCTGCGCATGGAGAACCCCCGCCACGAGCTGCCCCGTACGTGCTCCGGGAGGCCGAGGATGTCCTCGTACGTGGCGCGCCTGTCCGGCGCGGTGATAGCGCACAGCATAGCAGCCCGAGGCTGCGGGCGTCGAACCGGCCACCTCCGTCGCGAGGGCCGAGTCGCGCGCGGGCACCTAGCCTCGCCCACGTTCTGGTATCGTCTCGGGTCGTATGCCCATCGCCACCCTGCCCCCGTGGTTCTTCCGCCTCTTCGGCGCGCTCTTCGGGCTCGTGTGGGGCAGCTTCCTCAACGTGGTCATCTACCGCGTGCCGCGCGAGCTGTCGGTCGTGTCGCCCCCGTCGCACTGCCTCGCGTGCAAAAAGCCCATTCGCCCGTGGAACAACCTGCCGCTCGTCTCGTGGTTCCTCGTGGGCGGCAAGGCCGGCTGCTGCGGCGCGAAGGTGAGCCCGCGCTACCCGCTCGTCGAGGCGCTCGGCCTCGGCATCGGCCTGGCCCTCACCGAAACATGCATCTTGCAGCATTCGGGCGAGTGGGAGCTCCCGCGCGCGCTCGCGGTCTACGGCGCCACGTTCGCGGTGGCGATGGCGCTCGTCGCGGCCACCTTCATCGACCTCGACTTCATGTACATCCCCGACTCGATCTCCATCGGCGGGGCCATCATCGGGGCGGCCACGTCCACGCTGCGCGGCATGTCCCTCGTCGACTCGCTCGCGAGCGGGATAGGCTCGTTCGTGGTGCTCGCGGGCTTCGATCGCCTCTACAAGGCCATTCGCGGTCGGAGCGGCCTCGGCATGGGCGACTGGAAGCTCCTCATGCTCGCCGGCGCGTGGTTCGGCTACCGGGGCGCGTTCTTCGTGCTGCTCGCGGGGTCGATCCAGGGCTCGGTCGCGGCGCTCGGCATGCGCCTCTTCGGCATCAAGCTGGCCCTGCCCGAGGGCGTGCTCGAGGAGCGGCGTGAGCTGAAGAAGCTCGCCGACGAGGGCGACGAAGAGGCCAAGAAGCTCCTCGAAGAAGACCTCCTGAACGACGTCGACGAGAAGGGCGAGGGCGACGTGCTCCAGTCGGCGCTCGCGTTCGGCCGGTGCCTCGTGCTCGGCTGGTTCTAGTACCTCTTCTTCGGGGAGCACATCTTGCTTCACTAAGACGACTGGCTCAGGCTCATCCTCGGGTGACCATGACGAAGGTGCGACCCATGGCTCGCCGAGGTGCGGCGAGGGCTCGAAGAGCGCGCGGATCCCGAGCGCGCCGCGCAGATGCGCGCCCACAAAGTCGTCCATGCCGTACGCGGGCGTAGGCATGCCCGAGGCGAAGCGCCTCTTCAAAGAGGTCTTCGCGAGGTACCCCGAGGGCACGCCTTCGCGTCGCCCGTTCGACGACGAGGCCCGCTTCTTCGCCGACGTGCGCGCCATCTGGGACGGCGCCCGCGTGCGCGAAGAGAGGTACGCCGCGCTCGAGCTGCTCACCTGCACGCGCGCCAAGAAGGTGCGCACCCCGAGCGTCGTGCCGCTCCTCCGGCACGTGGTGGTGACCGGCGCGTGGTGGGATCTCGTCGACTGGGCCGCCCCGAAGACCCTCGGCCCGCTGCTCGTGACGCACCCGCGCGAGGCCGCCAAGGTCGTGCGCGTGGGCCCGTGAGGACGACATCTGGCTACGGCGGAGCGCTGTCTTGGCGCAGCTCCACGCGAAGGCCCGGACCGACACGAAGCTCCTCGAGGACGCGCTCGCCCCCTCTCTCGGAGACCGCGAATTTTTCCTCGCCAAGGCGATCGGGTGGGCGCTCCGCGAGTACGCGAAAGACCGACGAGGCCTGGGTCCGTCGTTACCTCGAGGCGCACCGCGATCGCATGGCCAAGCTCTCCGTCCGCGAGGCGGAGAAGCACCTCGTCTGAGCCTCCCCCGAGCGCAGGACACGTTCCGTCCTCTCCCCGGGGAGAGGCCCTCCCACGCTGCTTGGCGGACGGATCCGGTCCGGCTCAGGTGGATCCTGCGTTTCGGCATCTTTCCGGAACTGCTGCGAAAACCCCGAGGTTCGAGGCAGCTCGAGCGTGGCACGGCCGATGCTTAAGGGCTCGGCATGACTGCTCGATGGCTCTCGCCCCTCCTCGTTGCTCTCCCCTCCTCGCGGCCGGCTGCGCCGCCGACACGACCGAGCCTTCGGAAGAAGACGCCGCGGTCACCGCCGAGGACGACTCCGCCCCCAGGCTCAGGAGCCGCTCCCGAACTTCCGCGAAGTCTCGCCGGGCCTGCTCCGCGGCGGTCACCCGAACACGGCGGGCATCCAGGAGCTCAAGCGCCGCGGCGTGAAGGTCATCGTCGACCTCGAGATCGCCGACTACATCGAGGCGACGCCCGGCGTCATCGCCCAAGAGCTGCGCGACGCGAAGGCCGCGGGCATCCCCGTGGTGCGCTTCCCCATGAGCGCGTTCGAGCCGGCGGTGAGCCAGCGCTTCGACGACCAGATGACGGCCGCGATGACCCAGCTCGCGAAGGCCTCGCCCTCGAACCTCACGTACGTGCACTGCCGCCACGGGCGGGATCGCACCAGGCTCGTCGTCGGACTCCACCGCGTCGAGAACCAGAAGGTGGCGCCGAAGGCGGCCTACGAAGAGATGAAGGCCCTCGGCTTCCGCACCTACTTCATCGGCCTCCGCGAGTACTTCGAGCGCCGCACCAAGACCGACGTCGACTGACCCGAAAAAATCGAGCCGCGCGGACCTCCGCCGAAAACGAAAAAGCCTCGTCTCACGGCGAGGCTTTTTCATAGGGTTTCGGGCCCCTCGCCCTCGTCATTCCAGGCGCCTGGAAATTTTTCCAGGCGCCTGGAATGGAAAAGACCCTCGCCCCGAGGGGCATCGGGCGCGTGCCGTCAGGGGCGCATGCGGAGGTCGCGCAGGCCGTAGTCGAGGCGCATGGCCTGCTTCGCGAGGTAGAGCGTCTCCTCGGCCACGCGGTTCGCGCGGTCGGTGTGCGCGCGCAGGATCTCGAGCACGCGCGCGTCGCCCTTCTCGCCCTCGAGCGCGGCCCTCCGCTCACGCATGGGGGCGAGCGTCTCCTCGAGGGCGGCGGCGATGTCGGCTTTGACGTGGCCGTCGCCGATGTTGTCGCCGCGCGAGGAGCGGTCCTCGAGCTCCTTCACCTTGGGTTCGTCCTTGATGAACGCGCGCACGTAGGTGAAGAGCGCGTTCGTGATGTCGCCCGGCTCGGTCATCGACTGGCGGCCCGTGTAGAGCTGCCCGAGCTTCTTTTTGACCTCTTTGGTGGAGTCGGTCAGGTAGATCACGTTGCCGAGGCTCTTCGACATTTGTTCTTCCCGTCGGTGCCGGGGGAGGCGGCCGATGCGCCCCACGAGCGCCTGCGGGATGCCGAAGACGCCGCCGTTCGGGAGGTGCTCCTCGTCGGGCATCTCGGGGGCGACCTTCGTGTACGTCCAGTTGAACCTCCGCGCGACCTCGCGGCACATCTCGATGTGCGCGACCTGATCCTCGCCGACCGGGATGAGCTCGGGCCGAAACGCGAGGATGTCGGCGCACTGACCGACCGCGTAGAGCGGGAAGCCGAAGCTGTACCGATCGCCGAGATCCTTGAGCTCGATCTCGGTCTTGAGCGTGGGGTTTCGCATGACCCGGTTGAACGGGAGCAGCATCGCGAAGTACCACGAGAGCTCGGCGATCGCGGGGATCTCGGTCTGGAGCACGAGCGTCGAGCGCTCTGGATCGATGCCCGCGGCGAGCCAGTCCTTCGCGATCTCGAGCGTGTCCCTGCGGATATCGTCGGGGCGATCGGCGCGCGTCGTGAAGGCGTGCATGTTCGCGAGCAAGAAGAAACACTCGTAGTCGTCTTGCAGGCGGACGCGGTTCTCGAGCGACCCGACCCAGTGGCCGATGTGAGGCGGCCCGTGGGCGTGTCACCGGTGAGGATGCGAGGGCGAGGCGTAGAAGGAGCGGTCACGCGCCCACCCCTACCGCGAGTGGGCGCGTTTTTTCCCGGATATGTCGCCGCGACTCAGAGGTCTTGGGCGACCGCGCAGCCCGCGCCGTCGACGTGGAGCTTGCGGCCGTCGATGGTGACCTTGGGGCCCTTGCCGTCGTCGGTGTAGCCCACCGTGGCCACGATGCGCTTCTTGGCCGCGTCGAACACCACGTACGTGACGCTGGGATCGTCCGTGCTGCAGGCCGACGACACCGGCGTGTCGTTCTCGCCGCACTCCGGTGAGCTCGCCGCCGTCCGCCTCGCACACGGGGACGCGCATGCCCGCGGCGTGCACGACCTTGACGAGCCTGAGCCCGGACGACTCGCTCGTCGTCACCGAGATGTCCCCGCCGCACGGGAAGTCGTAATACGTAGACACCGTGTCGACGCCGAAGAGGAGCCCGTCCGGCGTCTTCAGGTAGGGGTGAATCTCCCACGCGCCGCCGCCGTCCTCGCCGCCCGCTTGGTACGCCACGACGAAGTCTTGGGCCTCCTTGGGGATGCGCGCGAAGAGCCCGGTCTTCGCCTCGTCGTTCGAGCCGACCTTGGTCTGGTCCTTCGCCTCGGTCTTCAGCGCGTCGAACATCGCCTGGAAGTCTTTCGCGAGCTTCGCGCGGGTGTTCTGGGTCTCGACGTCGGCCACGCAGGTCGACGTGCCCGCCTTGGTGGCCGCGGCCTTGGTGGGCGCGAGCACGTTCGACTTGGCGACCGACGCCTTGGCCTCCTCGGCGTGCCCCAGCTTCTCGGCGACGAGCCCGTGGTTGTAGTGGATCTGCCCGAGCAGCTTCGGGTCCTTGGTCGACGCCTCGGCCTCACGCAGATCTTTGCGCGCGTCGTCGAGCTTGCCCGCGAGGAGCTTCGCGTAGCCCCGCTCCGAGAGGGCGCGTGCATCCCCGGGGAGGGCCTTGAGCGCCGCGTCGAAGGCCGCGATGGCCTCGTCGTACTTCTTCGCGAGCGTCGCCGCGCGCCCTTTCTTGAGGGCCTCGGTGTAGGCCTTCGCGGTCTCCTTCGAGATGGCCGTCTTCCCCTTTGGAGCGGCGGAGGAGCTCGCCTGGGGCGCGGCGGAGGCCTGTGCCTTCGCGCTCGCAGACGCTTGCGGTGCCGACGCCGTGGACGCCTGTGGTGCGGCGCTCGCGGCGGGCTTCTGCCCCTCCGGTTCGGATTGGTGCGCGGCGACCGTGAGAGACGAGGCGAGGAGCACGAACGACAGGCGAGAGAGCTTCATCGTGCCCCCAGGCTTTCACGAAACGGGCGCGCCTGGAACGTGGTGCGTCCCCACGGAGAGAATGAATAATGGTGTCGAGCGCTTGCGCGACGCCACAAAAGCCGAAAGGCCACCCGGGGGCGGCCTTCCGACACACACGAGCGAGAGGCGTCGCTCAGGGGCGCTTCTCGAGCGGCACGAAGTCGCGCGCCGTGGCGCCCGTGTAGATCTGGCGCGGGCGGCCGATCTTGGTGCTCGTGTCTTCCATCATCTCCTTCCAGTGCGACACCCAGCCGGGCAGGCGACCGAGCGCGAACATGACGGTGAACATGTTCGTGGGGATGCCGAGCGCGCGGTAGATGATGCCCGAGTAGAAGTCGACGTTCGGGTAGAGCTTCCGCTCGACGAAGTACGGGTCCTTGAGGCCGCCTCTTCCGAGCTGCTTCGCGATGTCGAGCAGCGGGTCGTGCACGCCGAGCGACGAGAGCACCTTGTCGGCCGCGGCCTTGATGATCTTCGCGCGCGGGTCGAGTTCTTGTAGACGCGGTGGCCGAAGCCCATGAGGCGGAAGGACGAGTTCTTGTCCTTCGCGAGGGCGACGTACTTGGTGACGTCGCCGCCGTCCTTCTGGATGGCCTCGAGCATCTCGATGACCTCTTGGTTGGCGCCGCCGTGGGCGGGCCCCAGAGGGCGAGGATGCCGGCGGCCATGCTCGCGAAGATGTTCGCGCGCGAGCTGCCGACGAGGCGCACCGTGGACGTCGAGCAGTTCTGCTCGTGGTCGGCGTGCAGGATGAGGAGGAGGTTCATGACCTTCTCGATCTCCGGGTCGACCGTGTAGGGCTCGGCCGGCACGCTGAACATCATGTTGAGGAAGTTCGCGCAGTACGACAGCGAGTTGCGCGGGTAGACGAACGGCTGGCCGATCGACTTCTTGAACGCGAACGCCGCCATCGTGCGGATCTTCGAGATGAGGCGCGCGTACGTGATCTCGAGCTGCTCCTTGTTCGCGAAGTCGACCTCTTCGGGGTAGTAGGTCGAGAGCGAGCACACCATGGCGGAGAGCACGGCCATCGGTGCGCCGTCGACGGGAAGCCGTCGAAGAAGTGCTTCATGTCCTCGTGGATGAGGGAGTGGCGCGTGAGGAGCGTGCGCCAGCGCGAGCTCCTTCTCGTTCGGCAGGTCGCCGAAGATGAGCAGGTACGCCACCTCGATGAACTCGCAGTGCTCGGCGAGCTGCTCGATCGGGTAGCCGCGGTAGCGCGCAAGATGCCCTGCTCGCCGTCGAGGAAGGTGATGGAGCTCGTCGTCGACGCGGTGTTCATGAACGCCGGGTCGATGGTGACGAGGCCCGTCTTGGCGCGCAGGTTCCCGATGTCGATCGCGCGCTCGTTCTCGCTCCCGGTGACGACCGGGGCCTCGAACGTCGCATCCTTGATCTTGATCTCTACCTTCTCGGTCACGGTGGCCTCCACGGGGGGCTAACGGTGCTTTCGGGGACGGGGCTTACAGAGTCGTCAATCGAGCCGCGGCCGCAGCTCTGGAGCCCGCGTTTATACCTAGGTTTTGCCGCAACGCGAACACCAAACCTGGTGCACTGCGCAATGGTTTTTGCGGGCACCTCGGCCGTTCGTCAAGCCCTTGGAATTGAAGGACTTTTGTAGCCGAGAGGGCTCACGATGGGCCGCACGCCCGTTCAGGAGCGTGACGAACCTCGAGCTTACGATGCCGCACGCGCTCGGCACGTCGCGGCGATCGCGAGCCCGGCGCCGTCGAGCGGGCGCCGGTCCACATGCAGACTACACCCAAGCGTTGTTGGAGGATCTCTCCGACGCCGCCTGCCCCGGGCACGATGTACTGGTGCTCGTCGAGGCCGCGCTCTTCGCTCCAGCGTTTGCCGGGCGTGGTAGCGAGCACGTCGGCCGGGGAGAGGCCGCGGTCGAGGCGGAGCGCGTAGATCACCGTGTCGGGGTGCTTGTCGAGCACGTTGCGAATGTACTCGGGCGTGACGATGAGGTGCATCGTGATGCACTCTTGGGCTTGCCCTCGAGCCGCGTTTTGTAGTGCGTGAGCGCGCTGTTGAGCGAAAGAGCCCGTGGCCCCATCGGGTCGGGGAACACCAAGATGCGGTCCTCGACGTCGCGGCCGATCTTCGCGTCGTGCCAGGTGGCGCCGACCACCTTCCCGTCGGCGTCGGTCGCGCGGGACATGAAGAGGTGGTCTTGCCGGACCCCCGCGGGATCGAGGACCTCGTTCAAGAGCTCGTAGACGACCTGCGAGGGCATGGTGCCCGCGCGCGCGATGCCGATCGTGACCACCTGCGTGTTGGGATCGATCGCGGGCCCGCGGTAGACGGCCTCAAGCGCTTTGATCACCATGCGCGTGGGCACGGCCACACGCTCGCGCGGGAACTCGGCCGCGACCATCACCTCGGAGAGCTTCTCGTAGAGCGTGCGCACGAGCCGCCCGACCTCGGGCTGGACGGTGTCGCGCGCGCAGAGGCGGGCGAGCTGCGTCCACGCGAGCGGATCGTCGAGCAGGTGCGTTGGGCCCGTACTCGTGGGCGATCTCGAGGGGACGGTAGCGGCTCGTGGCGTACGCACTTTGCGACCATGCGCGCATCATGGCCCGGCTCGGGCTACGCGTCTACCGTCACGCCGCTCGTCGACGCCGCCCTCGGAGCCACGAGAGCACGACGGCCGACACGGCGAGTGGCCATCCGCCCGCCGACAGGCCGCGACCCGAAATCGAGCAACCGGCGAGCTCGTGCCCGGCAGAGCGGCTCGGCGCAGGCTCGGCCGCCGTGCGGAGGGAGACCTCGGCGCGCGCGGGGCTGCCCCTTCACGGTCGCGACGAGGGCCGGAGCCCACCGCTCCGGGTGTGAGCGTACGTGAGCAGCTCTCCGCCCGGCCCGATCGGTTTGCCGCCGAGAACGAGGTCGAACGGAGCGCCATGGAGGATGGCGCCCTCTCCGTCCTTGGCCTGCACGCGTAAACGTGAAGCGCTGCTCCTTGTCCGCGGTCTTCGACGGCGGGTTCAGCTCGTCGGCCTGGGAGAAGATCTCGATTCCGGCGACGGCATCCGGCCCGACCACCTGCATCGGGAGGACCAGGAGGCTTAGCCGGCGCGCGCCTCGAGCTCTCCCGCCACCTTGGCCGAAGCCGAGAGCTCGGCGAGCTCGAGATCGGTCGTCTCGGCGACGGGCTCGGCCGTGACTCCGGCCGGGATCGTATAGGTGACCCCGGCGCGGCCACGGGCTCTCGCCCGTCCGCGGCGAAGAGCTTCGTTGCCACGTCGCCCGGCCCCTTTCGACCTGGCGAAGGACGGTCATCTTCCCAGGGGCCTCCGGCTTCCGGTCGCCTTCGGTCGGGAGGTCCACCTGGGAGGCGAGCGCAGCGAGGTAGGGAGAGACCTCGAGGCGTCGTGCGGGAGGACCTCGACGGGGAGGTCCACCGTGGTGCCGTCCGCGCCGACAGAACCGGACCGTGGCCTTCCTTCCGCGAAGGCGCGCGGACCCGGACCGTGGCCCGGCGGCATTCGTCCGAGAGAGCGGTCGTCCCCACGACGCGCAGGATTTCGGGCTTGTCCACGGGTGATCGCGACGCGGATTATCTTTCGTCGTCGCGACGGACGACGCGACGATCGGGCCGCCACGCCGTCAGATCGCGATGGGCCTGTTCGCGACGCCTCCACACACGGCGTCCGGAGACGAGCGAGAGTTTCGGCTCCACGTCGCAACCTCGACCCACGTTCTCTTCCTTGCCCGAGGTGCATCCGAGCAACAAAGCCAACGTGCCGAGCGCGATGGTCGGGCGAAGGTCCCTCGGCGCTGGGCGGCGGAGCAAGGCGAAAGCGCGCCGCCGATATTCAGCGATTCCGTTCGTCTCCGGCTGGCCCCGTGACGGGACGACGACGTCCGCGCGGGACACGGTGATCAGGCGCGCTTTGCCGCACGGCGCATGCCCGTGACCGCTGGGGCGCGTCCATCGTTGCCTTCCCTCGCGCCCAGTGCCCTGCGTCGACCTGGG
>JADJQX010000003.1 GCA_016712525.1 Myxococcales bacterium | reverse complement strand
ACGAGGTCGACGAGCCTCGGGGATGGCGGCGGGGCTCCGACGCGGGGGCCGCCAGCGCTCGAGATCCGCGCAAAGAAGGAGCGTTGTGCGGAAACGCGACCGACAAGGCGCGCTGCCTCGAGGCGTACGCGGGTATCGGCACTCGCTTCGGCTTCCCGCAATGCGCAGTTCGGCAGTGCTCGGTCGAGTCGCTCGTGGTGAACCAGGGTGACACCTTCGGTCGTTCCACAAGCTGAACGCGGTCGGGCCATATTCTCGCCCGGTCGACTCGCCCTCGGAAGCCGTTTCCCCGTCGCGCGCCTCCAAGGCTACGGCGCGTTGTGCGACGCGACGACCCTGAGCGCGTCGCCGGGTGGTGGCTACGTGGTCCGCGCGGGTCAACGGCCCTCCATGCAGCAGCAATACGGCTACACCCCTCGACGTGAGCGCGAGCGGTGTCGTCACCGAAAATCCAAGGGTCTTGGTCTCGCCCCGGTGGGCGTGGGGGGCGTCGCCCCGAGGGGCTGCGCGAGGTGCACACGTCTGCGGGCCTCACGTCGGCGGGTCGATTTCTTGCGCAATGCACGCACCTGAAGAAGCGAGCGTGCCTGCGTTCCGTACACTCGAGCGCGAGCCCGGCGCTCGGGGCGGGGCCGAAGCCCTCGCGGCCGCGCGGCGAGCGGCTTCGTGACGAGATCCGCCACACGACGATGATGCGCCTGCTCGCCAAGGCGTTCGGCGGGGAAATGCGCCGAGGTCGCCGTCGAGAGCCCGAGCCCGCGTTCGGTGCTCGCGATGGCGCTCGAGAACGCGCGCGAGGGCTGCGTGGGCGAGACGTACGGCGCGGGCGCAGGCCGCCTTCCAAGCACGCCGCGCGAGCGATCCGCGGTGCGCGCGACCTCGCGGTGATCGCCCGTGACGAGGCCCGGCACGCCGAGCTCGCCTGGGCCGTCGACGCCTTCTCGCTCCACGGCTCACGGCCGAGGAGCGCCGCGAGGTCGAGCGCGCACGCGAAGAGGCGTGGGCCGCGCGGAGGCGTCCCTCCGCGACGAGCCGAGCGACGAGCCTGCGACGCGGGCCGGGCCCTGAACGCCCGAGAGGCCGCGTGGCTCGTCGCGGGAGTCCGGAGACGTGCTCGCTGCGGCGTGACCTCCGGAAGCACCACCGAGCTCCCGCGCGAGGAAGCTTCGACGAAGCGACTCCTCGACATGGATCGCCACGGGCGCGAGGTCACTCGTGGAGGTTGTCCTCGGCCCAGGCGCGGGCTCGGGAGGCGGTCGAACCGCGGCGATGCGCCAGGCTCACGGCCCGTCCCTTCGCGAGGAACCCGTCGATGACATGGGACGGCTCGTCGGGCGAAGGCGGCCCGCTCGGGCTCTCCTCGCTCGACGATCGAGAGCGCCACGTCGTACATGAACCGTTTCGACCTCGGCGGGCGGGAGCGTTCGCACGTAGTCGAGGAGGTCGTAGTCCGAGGACTCGAACGACCCCTGTCGACGGCCGTATACACGTCCCCGTAGCGGTCGAGGATGACTCCTCGAGAAGGCGGGTCGCGGAGTGCCCACCAGCGGCCCCTTTTTCGCGCGAGGATCCGGACGTCGCCCGTGGCCGTCGAGGGAGCGGGCGCGCGGTAGCTCGGGGGCGGTGCTCGAAGGGGCGGCATTCGCGCTCGACGAAGACAGCCCCCACTGTCGTCGAACCCCACCTGGAAGCGCACGCGCCGGCACCCGGCAAACCCGCGGAGCGGTCGCGTTCTGCCCACGACCAAGAGGGGGCCATCGGGAACGACGGGAAGGTGAAGCCCGAGGCCTGAGCTCTGCCTGGTGCCTCGAGAGTCCCCCTTCGCGAAGCTCGGATCGCCGACCGCGGCCACTTCGCCGAGGCGGATTCGCACGATCTGACGGGAGTCGACGGGTCGACCGGGCCCCGGGGAAGTCACGGCGCAGCGACGCGACGAGCCGCGGAGGGTCGACTCCCGACCGCGGCCGGGGCGGGCACGGGCCCGTGCCGGCGGGTGGGGACGCAGGCCGTCGCCGTCGCGACGAGGGCGAGGACGAGCGCACAGAGGGGTGTCTCTTTATTTGATGTCCTCGCACGCAAGCTGACCTAACGTGTCCAGGCGGGCCCGGATAGTCGTACGGCCCACGACGAATGCAGCGCTGTTCGAGCTTGTCGCACAGAAATGCCCCCCTGCGATGGCTCCGTTTCGACAGACGGAAGCGGCGTAGGGCGCCGACTCATGGCACGCGTACCCATTCACGATCTGCGCAGTCCGAGAGCCGCGAGCGATCTCCGCATGTGATGCCACCACGGGCCGGAGTCGGTGGGGGTAAGGACGCCGACGGCCATCCATGCGCACCCCACGCTGGTCAGAGTCCCTGGCCTAGCAGGCCCGCCCTCGAACGTCTGGGCCATCGCGGCCTTGCGGAAGCTCGCGGGTTTCGGAGCGAGGTCAGCGGCTCGAACCAGATGTAGCGGGTCGCCTCGAAACCGAGGGGCTTCGGCACCCGGTAATATCCGAGGCCACCGCCGATGGTCATGAGCGCAAAGGCTTGGTTGGGGATTCCCTGAGCAGTAGTGCACACCAGTTGTCGTTCGCCATGTCGGCGGGCCCCTTTAGGTATCGGCCCGCCATGTAGTCGGGCTGCTGGAAGATCCGTGGTGCCGCGAGGTCGCGGATACCCTGCCCATTCTGTAGAATCAGGCGCCCGACACGCATGTCGGCCTTTTTCTCGGAGCCCGGCAACCAGTGGGCGGCCGAGACGCCCATCACGTCCGGCGAACGATTCGTTGAGGGCGCCCGACTCCGCAGCGTAGACGAGGCCGGACGTCGCCGCGATCACGCCGTGCGCGAGCTCGTGCACAACGACGTCGAACGAGAGCGCCGTCCATGGTAACGCGCCGCCGACCGTTCCGTCCCCGGAAGTGGATCTCCTCGACCACGGCCGGTAGGCGGCATTGTCCCCGGAGGGCGGTGTCGTGGTCACGACGACGACGGGGCTCCCACGCCTGTCGAGGCCATTTTCTTCCGTGGACGACGCGGAAGTACTCGAGCCCCTTCTGCGCATGGTAGGCCGCATCGACCGAGACGCTCTTGTCGAACGAGTCCCACGTGCCGAGTTGGGACACGCGAATGGGCTGCATCGGCACCGCGTGCGTCGAGCGCGAAGGTCGACACCGTAGGCGTCGGCGGATCTGAGGTCGCATGAGTAGTCGGCGTTCTGCGAGACGTCGAGCTTTTGACGTCGCTCGGGTCGCGCCAATAGTAGTAGCGGGCGCCACGCCTGATCCCGGAGGTTCGCCGTTCGCCGGCGCATCTCGAGCACGGCCCGCCCCGTGGCGTCGACGTGGACCGTGGGGCCCGAGCAGGTGCCCACGGCCTCCTCGAGCTCGGACGCGGCGGGAGGTGCGGGCGTCTCCGGGCAGGGCGCCCAGGGAGATCTTCGGCGTGACGGTGGGGCTCGCCGCACGAGGCGAGGACGTGCTCGGCGGCTTTTCGCGCGGCGTCGGGCTCGGTGAGCTTGGGCGAACGCGGGAGCGCGGAGAGGTCGTGCGCGAGCGCGGATTGCACGTAGAGGACCTTCCCGTCTTGGCCGAAGCGCACGGACGAGATGGCGTCGAACACGGGGATCGTGGTCCCGGGGACGACCTCGGTGAAGGCGGTCTCGTGGGCGTTATCGGGCTCGTCGTTGTCGGTCAGCGGCACGAACGCGGGCGCGCCGCCGTGGGTGCCCAGCGCCCGCCGTAGCGGGCGAAGAAGCCGCGGGCCTGCTCTTCGTGGGTGGCGCCGGGAGGGCGACGGGGTCGTCGGGCCGAGCAGGCGGGGCTAGGCGCGCCGGCTCGGCGAGGAGGCCCACGCGACGCCGGTGTCGGCCTCGAGCCGCGCGGCGAGATCGTTCGCGAGGGGAGCGGCGCCGGGCCGTCGTCCGCCGCACGCGACGACGGACGACGCCCCGCGAGGAGCAAAAGAAGGAGAACGGACGAGGAAAAAACGCGTTCGAGAGCGGGACATGGAACCTCCTGGTCCCGCTCGTTCGGCAATCGGCCGGGGTTCGCTGCGTGGAAATCGTCACGCCCGGTTCTTTTTCTCGCGAGCCCCCGTGGTCAGCGCGCGGACGTAGTGAAGCCCGACGACGCTGCTCGGGTAGGGTTTGCTGCGAGGGGCGGCGAGGGCGCGGACGCGGCGAAGCGCGCAGATCAGGGGCTCTTCAAGCGGGGACCGAGCGCGGCGTCGAGCCTCTTCATGGTCTTTCGGTAGCCGTAGGGCTCTTTCGGGCCCCCCTTCGCGAGGCAGCGTGGTGGACACGGGGCACACCGAGCCGGATGAGCGCTTGCCCATAGAGGGGCCGACGCGAGCTCGAGGGGCCGCTGCGAAGGGACGGCCTTCCCCGTGGGTGCGCCCGCCACCTTGCAGATCGGGATGTCGGAGAGTCGCATCGCACGGGCACGAAGGGTCGTTTCCCGCAGGGCTGCGGGCCGAGAGGGGAAGGGCACGCGTATTGGAGCTCGAACTTTCGTGTCGAATTCGCGATCGGCAGGGGATGTCGATGCGGGCGACCGGTAGTCGGGGGCTACGAACGGGAACATCCGCACGTCGAGGCCGGGAGCGTCGAGCCGGGTCGGGCCTTCGACGATGGTCATCCACCGTTCGGCCGTCGGTCGACCTTCGCCCACGAGATCGTCCGGTATACCCCGAGGACGACGACGAAGATGTCGTGCTTGCGACGGGGCCCACGCGCGAGATTGCAGAGCGTCGGGTCGTCGAGCCCGTTTCGCGGTGAGCGGGAGCTTCGGGGCGAAGAGCGGGTTTTGGCACGAATCACCGCCGACGTAGCCGCCCTCGCGTCGTGTTGGGCGCGAGCTCGGCACGCGGGCGAGCGAAGCCGTCGACGAAGCGCCGTATCGGGAAGCGCGGGTCGACACCGAAGCGCTCTGACATGGTGGAAGCGGACCGCGAGATCGTCCTCGTCCTTTCGATGAAATCCCCTCATTTTCCGGGCACGCGGGGTCGGCGGTGACCTCGGTTTTCCTCGAGAGCGGCACGGTCGGCAATCCACCGAGCCGGGCTGGTCTGGGCATGGGAGGTGCGGCAAGGGGGCGGTCGAGCCCCCACGGACGGATCGCGTTGGGCTCCTGGTACGTTGGCCGAGAGGGGAAACGTGCTCTCGAAATAGGATGCGCCCCGCCCGCCGAGCGAGTCTGGGTCGAGGGAGACGTCGTCTTGATTGGTCACGAGCACCACGGCCAGGGCGGAGTCGGGGCGGAGGAACGTCGCGCGTTGGGCCAAGAGGGTCGTGTCCAGCTTCGGCGTAGGAGCCATGTGGTCGTTGGGGTCGGGCGCGACGAGGAACCGGTACGCCGCCTCGAGGGGCGACGAGAACCGGCAACCCGCGTGGCTGACCCTTTCGACGAGGCTCGCGGTGTCAGCCCGCGCGAGCGCAGTGAGGTCTTGGTACGGCGTCGTGCTGACGGAGGGCTGCGTGGCATCGCCTCGTGGCCGGCGGAGACCAGGCGAGGACGTTCGACGGCCCCGGCGTTCAGGAGCGGCGTCTGCTTCGGCCCGGCGCGGTTCAGGAGATGCGCGGCGTCGTCCTTGTGCGCGTCCAGCGTCGGGGTCGAGCGGGTCCGTCTCGGTGGCTCGGCATTGGTCACTTCCGTACCCCCCGAGGGACGACGAGAGCACACCGATGTGCAGGTCGACGACCGGGGGATGACGAGGTGTCCCTCGTTGGCATTCTTGTCCCGCTGGCCGGGCGGCCTGGGCGCGCTCGCCCGTGGGCGCCCCCGACGCGTCGACACACTCGGGGCTCGCGAGGTCGAGCACGAGCCGGCTTCGCCGCGTCGGCGAGGAAGGCTTGTTTGTCTCGCCTATGAGCGCGGAGTTGTCGACGACGAAGAGGAGGTCGACCTTGTCCCTCAGGGCGGCGCCGGCCTCGCAATAGCTGGTCTGGCAGGTCGTTATAGGGCCCCGTAGACGTCCCGGCACGCACGTGCTGCAGTCTTGTGCGTCCCGGTAGGTAGCGCCGATCGCGTGAGGTCTTGCCGTCGCACGCAGAATCGCGCGGCCGGGAGCGACTGGCACGAGGGCACCATCGCCACGAGCAACGCGCCCACGAGCGCGGCCCCGAGGCGTCGCACGAGGGTCATCGGAGGCCACGCTTCGGCGTGTGGAGGAGGGGGGCGCACGGCGCCACTTCAAGCAGGTTCCGTGCCTCGAGCGAATCGTGAAAAAGCCCGTGTCGTGGGCACGGGCGGCGGCTCGATGTGGCAACCGGGTTGGCGTGTGCGTGCCTTTGGTGGGCACACGCCTGCCGCCTGGGGCGTAGGGGAAGCGCGCCCCTGCGCCCTTCTCTCCGGTCAGCGCGCGCGGACGTAGTGAAGCCCGACGACGCCGCTCGGGTAGGGCTTGGCCGACTCGAGGCGGAAGGGGAGGCGAGGCGCTGCGGGGCCCGACGGAAAGAGCTTTTGCCGGTGCCGAGGACGAGCGGGTGCAGCAAGAGGTGCAGCTCGTCGACGAGGTCGTGCTGGAGGAGGGTGTGCACGAGCTCGTGGCTCCCGTCGGTCATGATGGTCTTTCCGGGGCGGCCTTGAGCTTGCGCACCGACTCGACCACGTCGTCCCGATGATGGTGGTGTTGCGCCACACGGGCGTCTCGAGCGTCCGCGAGACGACGTACTTGGCCGGCGCGTTCATGAGATCGCCGAACGGATCGCCGGCGGGCATCGGCCTCGAAGGCGTTCGCCATGAATGAGGTACGTCTTGCGGCCGAGGAGGAACGCGTCGACGTCCTGCATCAGCGCGCCGAACGCGGCGCTGATGTCGTCGTGCCAGTACGGCAGCGTCCAGCTCCCGTGCGGAAGCCGCCCTCGGTGTTCCTGTCGGCGCCCCTGGGAGCCTGCATCACGCCATCGAGGAGAGAAACTCGGACACGACCAACTTACGCATGGATACCTTCCTGGTGTTTCGTCGGCGGTCGGCCGCGACCGAGAGCTCGTGTGGGGGGGGCGGCGTGTGGATCGCGGGTTTTCAGAGCGGGAGAAACGGTGGTACTTGGGCCGGGCCTCGTCGTCAACTCCTGGCAATGGTCGGCGGCTCGCTTTGTCACGACGTCGTCAGTCCGTGCCTGCCGAAGAGGCGCGTAAAAAACTCCTTCACGAGGACGTCCGATGTCTCCCCGCTCACCAACTCCGTCGCGCCGAAGCGGTACACCTCGTACCCTGCGAGCCGGAGATCGCGGTCCGCTGCCACCATCTCGCTGTATTTCCCTGGGCTTGCGAGGCCGTCGTTCTCGGCGAAGTGGTGCTTGCCATCGACCTCGACGACGACCCGGGTGCCGTGCGGAAGCAACAACAGGAAGTCCATCCGAAAGCGAGCGAGAGCGTCGGCCCCGCGCTCCGCAACGGTCCTCGGGTCCCAGTGAAGCCAGACCTCTGGCAGCAGCGCCGGAAGCTTGTGCACCGCTTGACCGAATGCACGGAAATAGCTCTCAAAGAACCACCTCTGCGGGGGCGAGTTTGTCGGGAGACTTCGCCGCAACCTACGATAGAGAGTAGCCTTCGCCTCCTCCTCGTCATCGATCTGCTCCCGTCTCGCCCACCACCGCTGCAGATCATGCCATCGAAGGCCCTCTCCCGTTATTGACTCATCATAGACCAGTACCTGATCCGCGTTACTGACGATCTCGATGTCATTGTTTACGGCGTCGCGAAATCGGAGGTCCGGTTTTACCGATGAGGCGAAGATGATGTTCTTCGGCCGACCGGGGGCGCTTCCCCGAGATGCGACTGAAAAGACCGGATAGCCACCTTCCGAGCCGGTCTCGCGGAGCTCGACGGTACACGGGCGGAGAAGTTCGTTGACACGTTCGACGAATAGTCGCTGCTCGGCTACGTCTGGCCGAACGGCGCCGCCCGCCATCCCCTCAAGGAGAAGACAGAAGCGCCGGTCCGAGCAGTCGTACGCTCCAATCCGCGCGAAGAGCTCCTCTACACTCCAATCGCCAGGGTTTCGGTACACGTGGCGTCTGATTAGCGCACGCAGGGTGGTCGGATGGGGAGTGAACGGGTCACAGAACGGATCATCTTCGATCTCGAAGAGTGACTCGACGAGCGCGTCGAACTTCTCGGCATCCCTATACAACAGATCGTGACCGAGACCGCGAGCGAGCTCTCGCCTGAATCGCTTTGGGATCGGAGGCCCAGGCTCGTCTGCCCAAAGCAAATCCTGGAGTTCATTCCGGGTGGAAGGCACGGGCGGGAACTGAGTGAGGAATCGGAGTGCCACTTCGGGAAGGGAATCGTCGGCCAACGCGTCGAAGCTCGCGAGCATCCGCTCTCGCTTGGAGCCGTCGAGTTCCGGGCGCGGCAGACCGAGCACTTCACAGATGGCGGGCAATCGCTCGTGCGTTCCGTGGTCCTTCAAGTTTTCAACTTGCGGTCGAAGAAGCTTGCGAAGGCGGGGCAGGTCCACCCCGAGATACTAACGCATTTTTATCGGGGATGAGGGGTTTGGTCGTGACGCCCCCAGCCTCACGACGGCCATGACCAAATTACGAATGGGCGCCTCCCGTACGGTGTAGTGATAGAGATGGGCCCGGGTGGAAGCGCATCTCCTCGCCGATTCACGGGGTTTCTCCGATTTGGGTTGCCGGCCGATAGCAGCCCGACGCGACTGTGCATCGGACGACGCCGGATGAGCGCGCAGAATGTGTCACGAGCCGTCGCTGACCAGGCCTCTGCAAAACGTTCACGCTGGGCGTCCGGGCAGGTGCGACCTCCAAGGCCACCGCGGCCCTCTTAGCTACCCCCCACTTTCCCCCTCGACACCCCCAGCATCATCCCTTAGCCTCTGGGCCCATGGGGACAACAAAACTCAAGCAGCAGGTCTAAATCGGCCAAGAAACCTGCGCCCACGGGCGCTGCGGCCCGAAGGTGGCGGCACGTTCCACCGCGACGGCACCTTCGGAAGGCGGGCCAGGTGAGCGCGAGGCGCTGGCGACCCTGAGGGAAGTCCTTCCGCCGCTGTCGCTCGCGGAGTCTCAGGCCTTTTTGGAGTCGAGCTCCCCGGAGAGCTGTCGGAAACGGGCGAACAACACCAAGGCGCGTGACGTGCTGCGCATCGCCGTGGGGTGGGCTCGCACGATCGGTGAGAATCCGGCCGATGGGGCCGTGAGCCCGAAGCGCGCGCGGTGGTTCCTCGATTGTACGAGCGCGCTCGCCGAGGTCGTGTCGGGCAATGCCATCGTGCGAAATCCCTCCGTGACGACGGCCGAGACCGCCGCGCTCGCCAAGGCGATCGAGCTTTCGGGCGATATCCGAAAGCAAGCGAACCGCGCGCTGGGGACGATATGGCCCGCCGCGAACAGCTCGCCAACGCCCCCTGCCGGAGGCGTGACGCACGGGCCGAGGCGCTCCGCTCCACGAAGACGCTGCTCCACGGCTGGATGAAGAAGGACGGCCTCGGCCTGCGCCTCAGCCTCCAAGACATCACCGAAGAGACGCTCACCGAGCTCGAGGCCACGGCCAAGGCCCTCGACGCGGCCACCGCGAACAAGGGCGCCGCCAAGCAGGTCGACCGCGACAGCCCGGCTGAGAACGAGGCTGAAGGGCGCCTCTCTTCGCGATGAAGTGGATTTGGGACGACTTCAAAGCGGCGCGCAAGAAGGGCAAGTCTCGCCTGGTGTTGCAGGTGTCCCCGGCCATCGTGCGAGGGCTCGGCCTCGGGAAGGGCGCAGGCGACAACGAGGACGAAGACGACGAAGAAGGACCGGGCGGGCCTACGGGCTGACCGGAGCCGGACGGAGTCTAGGGCGGGCGCGCTGCGGTGCGCCCGTTTTCGTTTTGTGGGTGCCTCGGGGGCATCACGTCCTTCGCAGGCGGCGCGACGGGTCGGCGGTGTCCCCTCGGCTGCACCTCACTCCCACGGAGGCCTCGAGAGGTCTCCTCGCCCCCAAAGAGGGAAGCTCCCTCCCCTTCCCGGCGTATCGTACGCCTATGCAGACGTGTCCGTGTCCGAGGTGTGGGGCCGCGCTGGCGCTCTCCCTCGCTTCGCTTCACGGCGTGCGCTGCCGATCGTGTGGGTACGAGGGGCCGCCGCGGCCCGAGGTGCTCGAGCGGCTGCGGATCGCGCAGGGGGAGCTCTCGCGCCTCGATCAGCGGACACGTCAGCTCGACGCCTCGGCGCAGGCCGCCATCGTGCGCGCGCTGCGAACGCGGTGGGGTGCCATCGTCGTCCTCTCGTTGGGCGTGCTGCCGTTCGTGGCGCTCGCCGTAGCAGGCGTCGCCGAGGGGTTCGAGGAGCACCCCGGCCTTCCTCTCGCGAACCGCATCATCGGCGTCTCCCTGACTTGGGTCCCGCTGCTCGTCTATGCCTGCGTGGGGGGCATCCTCGCGGCCTTCGTCGGACGGGCGCGGCGGCGGCTCCTCGCGGCGAGCGCGGCGATTCCGCCCGAGCGGCCCGGCGAGCCCGTGACTTGCGCGGTGTGCGGCGCCTCACTCGCGTCCTTCGGCACTTCGCCCATCGCTCGTTGTGGCTATTGCGCGGCCGACAACGTCGTTCACCCCGCGGCGCTGAGGCAGGCCGCGACCGCTCGCTCCTTCGACATCGACTCCATCGGCGCAACGACCGCGCTCCGCGCGCGCGAGGTGGTGTCCGCAGCGTCACACGCGAGCGCGATGGGTGTCGCCTCCGTCGTGGGCACTCCGCCTGTGAGCTTCTTCGCGGTGTTGGCGCTCCTCCTCTTCGCCAAGGCAGTCGAGCCGTACATCGCGCTCGCGGCGAGCCCTACCCCCCGTTACGCCTGGGTCGCCACCAAACGCGGCAAGTGCGTAGGCCTCATCGGAGAGAGGGACGGCGTGCCCCAGGCCCACTTCGGCGGCAACGACAAACTGCCCAACCCGATGACGCTCGACACGCTGCCCCCGCGGTTCGCGCCCAGCGCGATCGTCGGGCGAACGATGCGCCTCGCGAACGGAAAACGCGGGCGCGTCGTCGGCGTCACCGGAGCACCCGTCACGAACCGCGAGCAGCTCGTGCTCGACTCGGGCGCCCACGGAGACCTGCCCGGCGCGTGCGCAGAGGAGTAGGGGCGCGAGAACCAGGAGAGACACGTCGTCCCACCGACGACGTTCGTTCGA
>JADJQX010000002.1 GCA_016712525.1 Myxococcales bacterium | reverse complement strand
CCCTCGTCGCCGCGCTTCGTGACCCTGTTCCCGCCGCCGCGCTTCGCCGACGGTGAGGGCCAGACGTCCGGAAGCCACCTCGGCCGCGCCGGACGGTCTTCCATGACGAGCCCGACGGCACGTGCCGGGAGTGAGGACGCCCGAGCCAGCCTGAGGAGCGCCTCAAAGCTCCCTGCGCGGGCCGCGACCCGCCCGCCCACGCCCACGCCGGAGCTCCGCGCGCTCCCGGACGTCGACACCGGGAGCAGTACAAGAGCGTGATCGAGGCCGTCGAAGAGCGCGAAGAACCACACGGCTGACGCGAGCGACCTCCGCCGCCTCGCCGCGATGAAGGCCGACTACGCGAGCGCGAGCACATGCGGAGCCCGGTCCTCGCCGTGGCCGGGGCGTTCGGTCTCATGGGCGCAAACTGCGAGCATCTCTGGCTCGGCCTCGCCATCGGCGGGGCCGGCGCAAGCGGCTCGGGCGGGAGCATCGGCGCAGCGGGCCTGTGCCCATCGGGCTCGCGGGCTTCGCGGAGTGGATCGATCGCCGTCGGGGCAACGCTGATTCACGCCTACGGTGCCTCTCGGAGCTCGACCCGGCGACGCCGCGCACGAGCCGGGTGATGGTCCGCTTCTTCCGTTTGGGGCGGCGGGCACGTTCTGAGAGCGCGAACGGCTCCGTGGGCGGGGGAGATCCGACCGACGTTGGGAGATCCGACCGACGTTGACGCCAAACACCTGAAACCATTCGGATTCGGGCTCGCGGGATGCGTTCACCGCGCCGATCGGCCAGGGCCACCTGAACGCCGGCCAGGCCACCCGAGCGCGCCGGAGATCTGACCGACGTTCGCGCCAAGCCCGCGAAACTCACGAGACACGTGCGATTCGACCCGTTCGGCACGGCGTCTGCTTTGACCCGCCCACGATGCAATCGCGGACGAGCCTCCATGGCCCCACGACACCCTCACGCCGGCAAGGTCGCCCGCCGCGCGCCCGGCCCCGCACCCGCCGGCGGTCACTCGTCGTTCTGGGTCGGCCAGGAGACCCGCGCGGAAGGCCTTCGCGCGCGGAGGGGGCAACGCCCCCCTCGATCTCGGCCTCGACGACCGGGGCGTAGAACGAGTCGGGGCCCGACACCTCCCAGAGGCGCTGGAAGGTCGCGTCGAACGCTGAGGTCGATGGTCGCCCCCGCGCTTTCGCGCGTGGCGTGCGGCGCTGAGGAGACCGATCGGCATCTGCGCACCACCGCCCCAGCTCGGGAGCTTCTTCGTGATCTCCTTCGCGGCCTTCTCGCCTTCGGCGCCGAGCGCGACGCTCACGTCGGCGAGGAGCCCGCGACGCGCGTGCGGTAGTCCTTCGCCTGGGTTTCCCGGAGAAGCCCGCGTCCTTCATCGACGTCGCGTGGGCGTCGAGCACGTCGTAGGCCTCGCCCGTCGCGATCCCTTCCAGGCGGCGAGCGCCTTCGCGGGCCGGCAGCGCCATCTACCCACGGAGCACGTCGTCGCGCTCCACGTGCCCCTGACCCGACCGACGCGACCGCCCACCACCCGGGACCGACCGACCGCCCACGTGAACGCGCGTCGCTCCGGGGCCCCGCTTTTTCCGCCCGGGGAACCGCGCGAGGTGCGCGTCCCGATCGAAGAGGCCCCGGGCGTCTGCAGATCGACCGGGGAGGTCGAGATCGAGCAAGAGCTCGGCGAAGGCGCGCTAACTCCTCCTTCGTGAGCTCGTCGGGGTGGCGCTTCGGGTAGACCTTCCACGACGGGAACACACCCAGCGCGTCGCACGCGCGGCTCACCTGAGCCCGGCTCCCGCGGCGGCGAGCGCGCGAATCTCCGCGAGGCGCGCCTCAAACGGAAGCCGGGGCGTCGGCCTTGCTCCCCTTCGTCGCTTTGGGCGCGGCGCTCGCTTCGGGCGGCGTGCGGAAGGTGAGCCGCTCGTGGAGCCCGGAGCTTCTTCGCGGGGTCCTTGCACGCGTCGGCGAGGGGCCGCGTAGGCCGCAGCGGTCGCCTCCGTCAGAGGTGGAACGCGCTGCTCGGCGCCGCCGACGACCTTGGGCTTGCCGGCAGCGAAGAGCGCGGCGCTCCCAAAGGGCCACCCGAGGAGGCTGGAAGCGCGCGACGTTGCCCTCGAGCACGTCGACGAGCTGGAACGAGACCTCGCTCGTCCTCGCGCGCCTCCGCCGCGGAGTCTGGGCCCCTCGGCCTGGAAAGCACCACCGCGAGCTGCTTTGTCGGCCGCCGTGGGCTTGCCGCGGAGCGGGTCACGAACGTTCGCGAGCGTGAAGGGGCCGGATGCGCGGCCTTGCGTGGGCGTGGCGGCCTTGGGCTTGGCGGCCTTGCGGGCTTGGTGGCCTTGGTGGCCTTGGTGGCCTTGGGCTTGGGCGGGACCTTCGCCGTAGTCTTGGGCGCCTTGGTTGTCGTCTTCAGGCTTCACGGTGCGGGCCATGGGCGCATCGTAGCGCATGGGCTCGTTGGGGCAGAAGCGCGTTCGCGGGGCGCGCGGGCGGGCGGGAAGGTCGACGGGGGATGGCCCGGGCCACCCCCAGCCGGCCGGGCCACCGCGAGGACCGAAAGAACCGACCGACGTTCGCGCCAAGTCCGCGGAAACTTCAGGAGAGCCGCAAATCGCCCGGCACGGCACGGCGCTCGCATTCACCCCGTGCGATGCCTCCTAACCCAACGCCCTCCACCGCGTCCAGCATCCGGGCCCACGTCGGCAAGCCGGGCGGCGCGCTCACGCTCGCGTCACGCTCGATGGTCACCCGCGTCCCCGCGCCGGCCTCGGTGAGCGTCATCGTCACGCGCACGTCGTTCGGGGAAGCCGACTCGTCCGCCGCGGGCCCGTCGCCGCTCGCCGCGCGAATGCCCACGTCGAACACCATACGCGAGGGCCGCTCGATCTCGCGGTACGCCGATCGCTTACAAGTCACCTGGCACACGGCACCACGATGCACGCGTGGCCCCACCCGGGCGAGCGTCGAGCCACAACGAGCGCAGCTCGGCCCCTCGTACGCGAGCCACGCGCGCACGACCTTCGCGTCGAGGAGCAGGTCGAAGACCACGGGCCGCGGAGCCGAGAGCTCTCGCTCGTGCTCGACGACGGAGACAGCGTTCGCCATGGCGCGCAGCATAGCGCCCGCTCCCCGGAACCACACGCCTTCGTGGCGCGCGGGCCCAGGCGCGGGCCCAGCATTCACCTCATCCGCGAGGTCGACGCCTCAGCACTGCCACCACGCGGCCGCGCTCTTCGCGTCGGCGCTCGCGGTCACGTACATGAACCCGTCGCCGCAGTTGAGCCCCGGCACGAGCGCCTGTAAGAACCAAAAGAGCACGCGTTGCCCCCCTCGGGGCCTCGGCGCTTGGCACCACGCGACGTGCTCGCCGAGGAGCCTGTGCACCTCGGCGTCCCCTGCCGCCGGAGCGCGCCCTCCGAAGTACGACGAGACCGCGTACGACACCTGATCGTCGTCGAGCTTCGTCCTCCGGCCGTCCTCCACGGTGTCAGGGTCGCGGATCGCATCGAACGCGTAGCTCGTCGCCCTCGAAGGACACTTTCCCTGGCGCCGCGGGAAGGCAGTGTACCCTGGTCGCGTCGAGCACCTTCTCATGGCGTCTCCCCACGCGCGACGTCCTCCGCCGAGAGCATCACCACCTTCGTTCTCGACGTGTCGGGCGTGTACGCCTCGTTGTTCCTGATGTCGTTCACGAACACGGGCATTCACGGCGGCCACGCCCTCCGGCAAGCTCGGCACGATGGTTGCGCGCTCCACCGTGATCACGGTGCATCGGCTTCTGTTCGCAGAGCGCCACGTCTCCCGTAAGCCATCCCGATGGGCTCCCCGCCGACGGGGCTCACGGCGTTCGCAGGGACGGGACCAGGTTTGACGGCGATGCGCACGAGCCAGACATGGGGATCTCCTTCGCGAGCGCCGAGCACACACGACTTCGAGTTGCCTGTCGAGCACGAAAAGCGGGCACTTCCTGCAAGGTGCCGCGAGGCCCGGCAGCCATGTGCGGGCCTCGTCGTCGTCGGATCGCCCCGTCAGAGCGGGATGTTGGTGTGCTTGTGCGGCGGGTTCTTGTCGCGCTTGTCCTTCAGCAGCTCGAGCGCGCGGGGGAGGCGCGCTCGCAGCCTCCGCGGGTGGATGACCTCGTCGATGAAGCCGAGCTCCGCGGCCTTGTACGGATTCGCGAACTTCTCGCGGTAGTCCGCGATGAACTCGGCGCGCGCCTTCTGCGGGTCGGCGGCCTTCGCGATCTCGTGGCGGTAGACGATGTTCACCGCGCCGTCGGGGCCCATGACCGCGATCTCGGCGGTCGGGAAGGCGAGGTTGTAGTCGGCGCGGATGTGCTTCGACGCCATGACGTCGTAGGCGCCGCCATACGCCTTGCGCAGGATGACGGTGACCTTCGGCACGGTCGCCTCGGCAAACGCGAAGAGCAGCTTCGCGCCGTGCTTGATGATGCCGCCGTACTCCTGCTCGGTGCCGGGGAGGAACCCGGGCACGTCGACGAAGGTGACGAGCGGGATGTTGAAGCAGTCGCAGAAGCGCACGAAGCGCGCGGCCTTCATCGACGCGTCGATGTCGAGGCAGCCGGCGAGCACCTGCGGCTGGTTGGCGACGACGCCGACGGACCGGCCGCCGACGCGCGCGAAGCCGACGACGATGTTCGGCGCGTACTGGTCCGCGATCTCGAAGAGGTGCCCGTCGTCGACCACGGCCCGGATGACCTCCTTGATGTCGTACGGCTTGTTCGACTCGAGCGGGATCATCGTGTCGAGCTCCGGCACCTCGCGGGCGGCGGATCGTCCGTCTGCTGGAAGGGCGGGTCCTCGGTGTTGTTGGAGGGGAGGAAGGAGAGCATCTCGCGGATCTGCGCGATGCAGGTCCTGTCGTCCGGCGCCGTGAGGTGGCAGACGCCGCTCTTCGACGCGTGCGTGTGCGCGCCGCCGAGGTCTTCCTTCGTCACCTCTTCGTGGGTCACCGCCTTGATGACGTCGGGCCCGGTGATGAACATGTAGCTCGTGCCCTCGACCATCAGGATGAAGTCCGTGATGGCCGGCGAGTACACGGCGCCGCCCGCGCAGGGCCCCATGATGGCGCTGATCTGCGGCACGACGCCGCTCGCGAGCGTGTTGCGGAGGAAGATGTCGGCGTACCCCGCGAGGGACTCGACGCCCTCTTGGATGCGCGCGCCGCCCGAGTCGTTGAGGCCGATGACCGGCGCGCCGACCTTCATCGCGAGGCTCATGATCTTGGTGATCTTCGAGGCGTAGGCGCCGCTGAGCGAGCCGCCGAACACGGTGAAGTCCTGCGCGAAGACGAACACTTTGCGGCCGTCGACGAGCCCGTGCCCGGTGACGACGCCGTCCCCAGGAACTTCTGGTTCTCCATGCCGAAGTCGGTGCACCGGTGGTGCACGAAGCGATCGAGCTCGACGAACGAGCCCGGGTCGAGCAGCAGGTCGATGCGCTCGCGCGCGGTGAGCTTGCCGCCCTCGTGCTGCTTCTTGATGCGATCGGCGCCTCCGCCGAGGAGGGCCTTCTGGTCGAGCGCGTCGAGGATGGCGGCGGGGTTCGTCGGGGCTTTCGTCTCGGGCTGGCTCATGGCCGAAACCTCTAGCGAAAAGCGGGTCGTGTCGACGAAAAAACAGCCGGCCCCGGCGCGCGGCGTGTCGCCCGAACGGGCCCTTTCGCGCCCGGCCGTCCGAGGCTACGACGACGGAAGAGGTCGGCCGCGAGGGGCGCGAAGCGAGCGAAGGCGCCCCGAGGACGCCCCTTTTGGCCGAAACCTCGCCGAAAAGTCGCGCTTTCGAAAAGGCTGCTATCCTCCGAAGCTCACCATGTCGCAGGTCCCTCCTACGTCGCCCTACCCGCAGCCCGGCGAGGTCATCGACGGCAAATACAAGGTGGAGCGCGTGCTCGGCCAGGGCGGCATGGGCGCCGTGGTCAAGGCCGTGCACCTCGTCTTGCGCGCACCGGTCGCGCTCAAGTTCATGAACCCGCAGTACGTCGAGGTTCAGGGCGCGGTCGACCGCTTCTTGAACGAGGGCGTCGCGTCGAAGCGCATCGCGAGCGATCACGTTCTCCACGTGGACGACGTGGGCAAGCTGCCCTCGGGCGCGCCGTACCTCGTGATGGACTGCCTCGACGGGCGCGACCTCGCGCAGGTGCTCGAGGCCGAGGGAAAACCCGGGCTCCCGGCCATGCGCGCCGTGGGCTTCGTGCTCCAGATCCTGCGCGCGCTCCAGGCCGCCCACGCGACGAACATCATCCACCGCGACATGAAGCCGTCGAACTGCTTCGTCATCCACAAAGATGGCGACGACGACTTCGTGAAGATCCTCGACTTCGGCATCTCGAAGATCCAAGACCCGGGCAGCCAGTCGCTCACGCAGACGCACTCGGCGCTCGGCACGCCGCTCTACATGTCGGCCGAGCAGGCGCGCTCCCCCAAAGAGGTCGACGCGCGGAGCGATCTCTATTCGGTCGCGGTCATTTTGTACGAGCTCCTCTCGGGCCGAACGCCCTTCCGCGCCGAGAGCGGGCAGCTCACCGAGCTCCTCTTCAAGCTGTTCACCGCCGATCCCGACCCACTCGACGAGCTCGTCCCCGATCTGCCCCCCGGGTTGTGGGACGTGGTGCGCAAGGGCCTCGCGCGTGAGCCCATCGACAGGTACGCGTCGGCGCTGCTCTTCGCCGAGGCGCTCGAGCCCTTCACCGACGAGAAAGGCCGCGCCCTCATCGCGCGCATGCAGAGGTTCGTCGCCCCGGAGGACGCCGGGCGCGCATCTCGGGCCATTCCCCCTTCCGCCGTGGCGTTCTCGGAGCTCGGCAAGGGCGCGTCCCTCGGCGGCACACCCCTCGCGGGTGGCGTCTCACAAGCGCAGGCCGAGGCCGCCGTGCGCACCCTCGGCATGGCCGGGACCGAGGTCGATCGCCGGAGCTCCGTGCCACCTCCCGCACCGGGAGCGCCTCCACACGGGCCCGCGGGCACCGTGGCCATGCCCGATCGCCAGAGCGCCATGGGAGGCATCGCGGCCCCGCGCGTGCCACGCGAGAACGACGTCACCTACCCCGCCCCGAAGGCGGAAACCTCGGCTCGTCGGCCCCGCCCTGTCGGCCACCCAGCCCACGCGCGACCCCCAAGCGGGCTCGCAGCGCATGCTCATCACCGGCGCAGGCATCGCGCTCGCCGCGGTCGTGGTCGCCATCGGCATCGCCAAGCTCACGGCGGCCCCCGTCCCCGCGAACGTGAGCGGGGAGCCCAAGCCCACCGCCCTCCCGAGCATCGCCTCGCCGCCCCCCGTCGCCGACAAGGCGTCGGCGGCGCCGTCCACGTCGGCCGCACCGTCGGCGACCCCCTCCGCCTCGGCCCACGCGGCCCAGCCCAAGCCGACCGGCGCCGCGCCAAAGCCGCAGCCCACCCACGTCTTGCAAACCGGCATCCAAAACTGAGGTAGGCTCGAGGGTCCGGGCCCCTCGCCGCCCGCACTTCTCCGGGCTCGTCGCACCCGTGCGCGTGCCCCAAAGGAACCCCGGCCGATGCGAACCATCCCTTCCCGTCCCAGGCTCTCGGGCGCGCTCGCGGGCGTGCTCATCGGCGCGCTCGTGGCCCCCATGCTCCCGGTCACGGCCCTCGCCCAGCCCAAGCCCGCCGCGGCCAAACCAGGGAAATCGAAGACGATTCGTGAAGAGCTGCCGCCCGCCGTGCACGCGAAATGGGACACGGCGGTCGTGCTCTACGGGGCGGCCAACTGGAGCGCCGCGCGCACCGAGTTCATGGACGTCTACCGCGAGACCAAGAACCCGCGCGTGCTCTTCAACGTCGCCGTGTGCGACAAGAACACCGGCCACTACGCCCGCGCGATCGAGGTGCTCAAACAAGAGCTCTCCGAGGGCGCCGGCAAGCTCTCCCCCGAAGAAGAGACCCGCGCCAAAGAGACCGCCGCGGGCCTCGAGGCGTTCGTCGTCGAGCTCGTCGTGAGCGTGAACGAGCCCGGCGCCAAGATCTACGTCGACGACGTCGAGGTCGGCGTATCCCCGCTCGCGAGCCCCCTCCGCGTCGACATCGGCGAGCGGCGCCTCGCCGCCAAGAAGGCCGGCTACGCCGACGCGTCGACCGTCAAATCGTTCCCGCAGGGAAAAAAGCCCGATCCCATCGAGCTCAAGCTCGAGGCGATCGCCAAGCTCGGCACGATCACCGTGCAGGTCTCGGGCGCGCCGAACGCCACCGTGCGCATCGACGGCAAAGAGGTGGGCGCCTCGCCCTACACGGGCAAGCTTGTCATCCGTTCGGAGCCTTACGTGGTCGAGGCCGATGCGCCAGGATTTGCGACGGCCAAGCAGTCGGTCGTCATGAAAGAGGGCGAGGCCGCCGCGGTCTCGCTCGGCCTCTCCAAAGAGCAACGCCAAGGCAAGCTCATCGTCACCACCAAGCCCGAAGGCGCCACGATCCTCATCGACGGAAAGGTCGTCGGCTCGACGCGCTTCGAGGGCGCGGTGGACGCGGGCCCCCACCTCGTCACCGCCAAAAAGAATGGCTTTTACACCTACAACCTCGACGTCGAAGTGCCGAAGGGCGGCGAGCGCCCCGTCACCGCCATCCTCAACGAGGACAAGGCCCCGAGCTTCGTCCCGTGGCTCATCGGCACCGTCGTGGTCATCGGCGTGGGCATCGGCGCGGCCGCCGTGCTCTTCGCGCCGAAAGATCAGGATCCGTACCGCGGTACGCTCCCTCCCTACATCGTCGAGCACCAGTAGCCGCGGGCGCCCCGCACTTTTCTTCGTTAAACTAGGGGTTTGCCCCAAGGAGACTGCCGCATGAAGCTCCGCACCATCGCCACGCTCGCCGCCCTCGGCACCTCCGCGCTCGTCTGGAGCGGCTGCGAGGGGAAGAAGCAGACCGAGCTCGTCGCGGGCATCTCGACCCAGGTGCGCGTCCCGAAGGACCTGAAGACCATCCGCGTCGACGTGCTCGTGGGCGGCACGCAGGTGAAGTGCGACTCGTACCGCGTCTTCGACGGCAAGGTGCAGCTCCCCGCACGCTCGGCACGCTCCCCATCGACGACTCGAACCGCGGCCTCCCCCTCACGATCACGGTCGCCGGCTACTCCGAGGAGCGCCAAGACGCGACGACGGTCGACCAGTTCGCCGACTGCGTGAACACGCCCATCCAGCTCGGGACCGAGGCCGCGAAAGGCCGCATCTTGCGTTCGTCGCGGCAGACGTACACGCCCGAGAAGATCCTCTTTTTGCCGATGCCGCTCTCGTTTTCGTGCTTCGACAAGACGAACTGCAAGTCCGAGGAGACGTGCAAGGCCGGCCGGTGCGCCCCGGTCGACACCGACTCGTCCAAGCTCGCCGAGTTCGACGAGCGCATGGTGAACGGCGCCGCCACCACGTGCTTCAACGTCGAGACGTGCGTGAACCTCACCGGGCAGACGCCCATCTTGCTCGACGCCGACAAGTGCATCTACGCGCACCCGGGCTCTCCCGGCGCCCCGAGCTACCCCGGCATCACCATCCCGAAGGACGGCGACGGCCTCAACGTGCGCGCCTTCTTCGACGGCGGCGAGGTGGCCGAGGTCCTCGACCAAGATCCGGACGAGGGGCTACTTCATCCCCGACGCGTCCAAGCCGCAGCAATTCCAGCTGGCGCCGGGCCTGTGCGACATGGTCAGGGGCCAGGATCCCGACGGCAAGGTCTCCGCGCACCGCATCAGCGGCCTCAAGAGCTCGGGCGTGTGCCAGTCGAAGACGCAGCGCCAGCCCCTCTGCGACGGCGACGTCTTCAAGGCCATGACGGGCAACCCCGCCGGCACGATCACGCCGCTCGCGGGCACCTGCCAGACCTTCGAGGTGAAGCCCACCCCGAGCGCGCTCGTCGTCCTCCTCGACGGCTCGGTGCGCATGTCGGACTTCTACAAAGACACGACGGTCACGCGCACCCTCGGCCTCTCGCTCGCCGACCCGGTGTTCGAGGCGATGCAGCTCGGGCTCAAGGTCATCCCGCAAGACATCGACTGCGGCACGCGCACCTTCAAGCTCCTCGACGTCCCGATGCAGCCCGCGCTCAAGGCGCAGAAGGCCGTGGCCACCACCATCGCCGACTTCGTCTCCGGCACACGCGCGCTCGAGCCCATCACCACGCCCCTCCGCGCCGACGGCTCGCTCGACTCGGCCTACGCCAAGCTGAACGAGGCCGAGTTCTCCGGCTTCAGCCGCAAGGGCGTGCTCCTCATCGGCAACAAGGACTTCGCGACGACCAAGTGCACGGCGGGCACCCCGCTCATCGACGTGGTGCGCAAAGGGAAGGTCCCCACGTACGCGCTGCTCCTCGGCACCGACGGCACCGTCGAGCCCGAGCTCGAGCAGGCCTCGCGCGAGGCCGCCGACACCTTCAAGCTCTACGACGCCCGCAAAGACCAAGCGCGCGGCAGCGACGCCCTCAGCCAGATCACGCGCGACCTCAGCTCGTGCCTCTACGGTGTGCCCGGCGGCAAGGTGGTCGACGGCAAGTCGGTCGTCTCGTACTACGACCCCGTCCGCCGGGAGACCATTCGGGTGAAGGCCTCCCAAGACTGCTCCGACAAGAACGGGTACACGGTCGAGGGAGGGCGCATCCGGTTCTGCCCGACGGCGTGCGACGCCTTCGTCGGCACCCTCAAGGACCGCTCGCTCCTCGCGCTCTCGGTCGGCTCGCAGGCCCAGCCGGTGCCCGTGTTCGCCTCGACCGGCTGCGAGTAGCGGCACGGCGGGCGGAATTTGACGCGGATGCCGTTCGGGCATGCCTTGGCGCGTAAATTGATTCATTTCATGTGTTTGGCGCGAACGTCGGTCGGTCCTCACGGGTCGGCGGTCGGTCCTCACGGGTCGGTTCGGGCCTCGGTCGGCCCGTCGGCCACGTGAGCTACCGGCAACCGAACATGCTGCGCCGGCACCTCACGCCGCGCGGCCTCGAAGCCTCACGAGAGGTCCACGGGCATCGTCCACCTTCCGGGATTCGCGGCCCTTTGCCGTGGCATGCCGACGTCATCACGGCGCGCATGCTCGTGGCCCCCGAAGACAGCGCCCCCGACTCCACCCCCGCGACACTGGCAGGGTCGACCGAGCGACACACCGACGCGGCCCGGCATTCGCGCCGTGCGGCCCAAGATCGTCCCCCCCGACGGTGCGGTCGAGGAAGAGGTCGTGCTCTCCCGACGCGACCCCCGCTGCGAGGACTGAGGCGCGACGCGAAAACCCGAGGTGTATGCTCCGAAGATGCGCCTCGCGAATCTCCTGGCCGTCGTGCCGCTCGCCACCCTCGTCGAGTGCACCCTGGTGACGACGCCGGCCACGCAGCCCACGCCGGACGCCGACGTCCCCGTGGCCGACGCCGCAAGCCCCCCGACGGCCGATGCAGCCCCGGGCGTCGACGCCTCCGCACCCGACGCGCCCATCGCCACGGGATGCGACGCGCCCATCGCGCCCCCGCCCGCCGCGCTCGGCCTCTCCCCCTTCTACAAGAAGCACCTCGACGCGACCGGCCTTCCCGTCGTCGCCTCCGACAAGGTGAGCGACGGCGCCCTCCGCCAAGCCTGCCGCATCGCCTCCAAGATGCTCTCGTTCCGCTCGGACGTGCGCGCCGCGATGACGTCGAAGAAGGCACGCCTCGCCGTGATGGCCCGCAGCGAGGTGACGACCGACGTCCCCGAGCACGCCGATCTCTACCAAGCCTTCCCCGGCACCGACTGGAACGTGCGCGCCCGCGGCCTCGGCGGAACCGTCGCGCGCCCCGCCACGTCGTGCGCCGAAGAGAACCTCCTCTGCGACACGAAGGGACCCGTACGTCGGCGAGAACATCCTCGTGCACGAGCTCTCGCACGGCATCGTGAACCTCGGCGTCACCTTCGCCGACACGACGTTCCAAGGCCGCCTCGACACGGCCTACAGGAGCGCGATCGCCGCCGGAAAAATGGAAGGACACCTACGCGGGCTCGAACGTCGAGGAGTACTTCGCCGAGGGCGTGCAGTCGTACTTCGACACGAACCTCCAGGCGAGCCCGCCGAACGGAATCCACAACGACGTGAACACGCGCGCCGAGCTCCTCGCCTACGATCCTGCGCTGCACGCGCTCGTGGCCGAGGTCTTCGGGCCCGACGTGTGGACACCGAAGTGCCCGTGATCTCGGGTACTTGTCGCGCGCCCTGCCTCGTGGGAGAAGGTGCGCGATGATCGTGCTCGGCATCGAGACCTCGTGCGACGAGACGGCCGCCGCGCTCGTCGACCACGAGGGCCGCGTGCTCTCCGACGTGGTCGAGAGCCAGGTCGCCCTCCACGCCCCGTACGGCGGGGTCATCCCCGAGCTCGCCTCGCGGGATCACCTGACGAACCTGCCGCACGTGGTGACGCTCGCCCTCTCGAAGGCCGAGAAGACGCTCGACGACGTGGGCCTCGTCGCGGTCACGTGCCGCCCCGGGCTCGTCGGCGCGCTCGTCGTGGGTGTGCAAGTGGCGAAGGGCCTCGCGTGGGCGAAGGGCATCCCGCTCGTCGGCGTGGACCACCTCGTCGGGCACCTCTTCGCGAACGAGCTCCGTCGTGGCGACGCCCCCGCGAGGCCCCCCGAGAGACCGTTCGTCGCGCTGCTCGTCTCGGGCGGGCACACGGCGATTTACCGAGTGGACGGCCCGCTGCCCGAGCAAATTCGCGAGCTCGGCGCCACCCGCGACGACGCGGCCGGCGAGGCCTTCGACAAGGTCGCGAAGCTCCTCGGCCTCGGGTACCCGGGCGGGCCCGTGGTCGATCGGCTCGCGCGCACGGCCACGGCGGACCCTGAAATGTTCCTCGCGCCGATGGCCAGCACGAAGACGCTCGACATGAGCTTCTCGGGCCTGAAGACCCAGGTGGTCCAGCACGTGGCGAAGCACGGCGTCCCCACGGGAGACGCGCTCGCCACGGTGTGCGCGTCGTTCCAAGCCACGGCGACGAAGGTGCTCACCGACAAGGTGATCGCGGCCGCCGTGCGCGAAGGCGTGCGCGACGTCGTCATTGGCGGCGGTGTCGCGGCGAACCGAGAGCTCCGCGCGCGTGTGACCGAGGCCTGCGAGGCGCGTGGCATGGTCGCGCACCTGCCGGACCTCGCGAGCGCCACCGACAACGCCGCCATGATCGCCTACGCCGGAGCCCTCGCACACGCCGCCGGGGTCGTGCACGGCCCCGACCTCGCCGCCACGAGCGTCACGGCGTTGCCGCGGGAGACACGCAAGGGCCGCGGGGTGCGCTGAGCGAGGCGCCTCCGAACCGCACGCTCGTCGCGAGTCCCCACGGAGGCGGGCAAGACCGCCACCAAGGTGCTTGCGGAGAAGGGATCGGGGCGCCGTGCACGAGGGGCGCCACGACGTCGTCTTCGGGGGGCGCTCGCGTGCCCGGACGCGGCTCGCGACGGGCCCTGGCGACCGCCCCACTCACCACAGAGTTACTATCGAGTAACCATCGGAAATCGTTCGGATCACGTCACTGTTCCGGCGCCGTAACAGTGGGCCCCCGGAGGGGTCCGTTTCGGGGCCTCGGAGCGGGCACGGCGGTCATTCGAGGAGCGCGTCGAGCGCTCCGCAGAGCTTCTCGTGTTGGTCGCGGTACGCCTTCCCGAACCCTTCGCGGTGGTGGACCTTGTCGAGCGCGCTCGGGTACGGGATGGGGATCCAGGTTCCGAGTCGGTCCATCGCGTCGAAGAAGGGGGCGTCCAACACGAAGCGCTCCGTGAGGTGCGCGTACTTCTTGCGAAGGCCGCTCGGGGTGACGATGCCCGCGAGCGTCGGGTGCGTCCGCGAAAGGTCGGCGAGGAGGCCGCTCGCGACGAGCTCGTCCAGCGTGGCGCTCCCGTCGAAGTAGGCATTCCAATACGTGCCGATGTAGCCAATCGCCATCGGGTTCGAGCTCGCGTCGTCGGAGGCGTTGCCTTCGTGCCCGTACCCGTAACGAAGATCCACGTCGCGGATCTCGAGGTCGAAGAGCCGCCACGCCTGACGCTCGTGGAGCTTCTTCCCGACGAGCTTGGGCGCTTCCTGGAGCGCCTCCCGCGCGTCGCTCGAGACCCGCGCCGTCGCTCGCGGCGTGAGGCTGCACTCGAGCAGCGTCGCGAGGAACGCGGGGCCCAGCTTCGTGTACCTCGGGTGATGGACGACGTGGGCGATCAACGCGCGCCTGCATGCGCGCGAGCACGAGGCCGAGCCGCAGGCCGGGGCGGAACGCGAACGCGCGCGAGACGGCGTGGATGTCCTCGCGTGTGTCGGGTCGGTAGGGGAACGTGTCCCAGAGCGGCCGATCGAAGCGGGCACGCACGTCGGCATCGGAGAAGAGCGGCGCGTACCGCGGGAGGCTCGGGATGCGCGCGCGGAGCCTCTGGTAGTCGGCGAGCTCCGCGGCCTGCACCGGGACGTCCTTGCGCGAGAGCTCGTCGTTGTCCGACCCGTAGAAGCCCGGCCAATCCGGGTACATGGAGAAGATCGGCCGCGCGCGTGGGCCGTGGCAGGTGTCGCATCCTCTCGACTCGAGCTTCGGCGCGCCCGGGGCGATCGGGAAGTCGATCGACGACAGCTCGAAGCGACCGCTCTCGAGGTCGAATTCGTGCATGTCGAGGCGCTGTCCGTTCGTCTGCTTCGGCCCGCCGCCGTTGTAGCTCACGACGAGGCCGCGCCCCTCGTCCCACGCGATGACGCGCGGCGCGTCCGGATCGGCGCTCTGGCTCACGCGCGTCTCGACGAGGTGGCCACGCTCGCCGCGCCGCGAGATGCCGTGCTTCAGCACGAAGTTGCGCCTCAGCGCGGGCGGAAAGAGGGCCGGCACACCGTCGAGCGTGACGACGTTCGGGCTCTCGGAGAGGGCGGTCACGATCGCGTCGCGGCCGCGCGGCGGGGGGCGCTCGTGGGCGGCGTCCGGGGCCGCGCTGTCCGGGGCCGCGCTGTCTGGCCCGGAGTCGTAGGCTACGGCCACACGGGCGCTCGGCTCGATCGGCGCGGGCATCTCTCGCGGAGGCGTGGCCCCGCACATGCGTAGACGCCGCTCGACGCGAGCACGGCGAGCAGCGACAGGTGCGCGAGACGCGCGAGCTTCGGCATGACCCGAACGTACGCGGAGCGGCGCGATCGGGCTACGTGGTGGCGAGCGTCGCACGGGACCGCCCGAGCTCGCGGGCCCGCCCTGGGCGCGCCCTCGGGCGGAGCGCGCCCTACCCTCGTTTTTCCCAGGTTTTCGCCGCTCATGGCGCTCGGCATCGTGGCACGCGCGCTGCACTGGGGGGAGGTACGGTGTGGCGTTCGGCGACACCGCACTTCGAGGGAGATGACTATGAAACGATCGTTCGTCGGTGTGTTGGCGTGCATGACGGTGGTGGGACTCAGCGTGACGGCGGGCGCGCAGGCGGAGGCTCCGGTCCAGCCCGACTACAAGGTGGTCACGGGCTCCTCGGGAGACCTCGTCTCGGACGACGCGTTCGACCTGCAGAGCGTCGTGTCCGGCAGCTCCCTCACGTACAAGCGCCAGGGCACCCTCGGCGGAATCAACCTCGGCTGGGACACGAAGCACGGCGACTACGTCACTATCAAGCGGCAGGCCGGCTCGGGCCCGGTGAAATACGGCGAGCCGGTCGCCATTCGCGTGCGACGAGGAAACGACGGAAACTACATCCGCTACAGCCGACGTGATCTCGGCATCAACCTCGACTGGTCGAGCTCCCCGGTCTACGAGTGGAGGATCAAGGGCGGCCAGGACGGCCAGCCGGTCAAGGCCGGCGCCGTCATCGCGATCGTGAGCACGGTCGAGAAGGACAGCCTCGTCTACTGCTACCGAAAGAACGGCGCTTGGCTCAAATGGTCGAAGGACTGCTCGCGCGCCGAGCGTGAGCTCGCGAAGCGCGGCGCCCCGAGCCTCTGAAAAGGGCGTCTCTCGCAACTCCGGGCGACCCACGCACCTCGCGAGGGTCGCCCGTCGATTTTCTCCCGTCCCCCGTCGGGACTGCCAAGGGTCGTCGGCCGTTCGACGTCCGCGCCCGAGCGCCAAGGCGCGCGCGGAACCTACTTTTTCGTTCGAGGTCGGCCTCGTGGTGGGGTGTACGCCACGATCCTCGACGGCACGACGTCCAAGAGGCTCTTCATCTCGGCGACAGAAGGGCGAGTCACCCGGGGCCCAAGCTCGCGCCCCGCGCGCAGCGCCGGCGATCGGGGAATGAGCAGGCCATCACCTCTGGACGCATCCCTGGAACTGCACGAACGCTCCATTGAGCATCGAGTGGACGCCGTCGTTGCACAGGAGAATGACCGTCGACCCGACCGCGGGAACCGGGTAGCTAGGCGCGGCCAGCTCGACCACGGCGCGCACTAGCGTCTTGCGCGAGACGAATCGCACGATCGCCTTCGACTCGAAGCCTTGGGGTCCTTGTTGTGTTTCGGACACGGTCGCCGTCACGAGCAGGGGCGTACTCAGGATCGATTGAGCGTCGCCAGTCGCAAGGGCTGCGGCTTCGTTGATCGTCATGATCCGCGCAGCGGGCTCTCGCGCAATGGCCGCGGCCGAAGGACGCTCGTCTCCAGTCACCGAGCCCACGGCCCCCTTCCCCGTAGGTTCCGCGTCCGACGCCGGGTTCGACGACTGCTTGCACGCGGCGAGAACGACGAGCGAACCGACGAGGAGGAGCGTCGTTGTCGGGTCCTTTGGCATACCGCGACGCTATCCCGTGGCGACGTGCCCTTCAATCGATCCCCACGCACATCGGCGAGCCGCCGCCCCTAAGAGCCCGCGAAGCCGAGCGCTTCGGGGCCGGCTGGCAGCGCGTCCGCGCCACGTCGTGCATCCGCCTTCGGCGCCCTGGGGCACCCATCACCGAACGACGGGCGCGCAGTTCGTGAAGAGCACGCTCGTCTCGATGCGGAAGTTCGAGCCCGGGGTGTGGCGCTCGGCCTGGAACACGGCGAGCTCGTATACGTTGCCTTTGACGAGCCCGAGCTCCGCGGCGCGCGCGTCGAAGTCGATGGATCCGCGCTTCGTGTCGTGCACCCCTCCGAGATCGATCGCGAGCCGCCCGTTCACGAAGACCCACAGATCGTCGTCCCCCGAGAAGGTGAAGACCTCCCCGCCTCGGTACGAGAAGAGATTGCGGAGCTCGAAGGTGAAGTGGAAGTTGTGGGCGCGCCCTTGGTTCCCGCGGCCTCGGCCGTCGATAGGAAAGAAGGCGTTGCTCTCGAAGAGGAGGCGCCCGTTCGTCTCGACGAAGGGCACGTCGTAGTCGATGGCCACGTTCACGCCGGGCACGTTGCGGAACCACTGATCGAAGTTGGTTTTGCCCGTCGTGTGCCGCGTCGTCCCGCTCGAGACGTACACGGGTTTTCCGTCGGCGCCGAGCGTCCCGGCCACGATCCCCAGCTCGCCGTCGCCGACGAACTTCTCGAAGTCCGGATGGGTGTCGTCGAAGTCGCGCACGATGCCGCGGAAGCTCGGCGCGCACGACGCATCGCGGGTCGACGCCTCGATGGGCGCCGCGTCCCCGAACGATCCCGGCGGAGGCCCCGGCGGCTTCGGCCCTGGCCCAGCTTCGCGCTGGACGATCTCGTCCGAGAAGCCGTCATCGCGCTCGACCGTCGGCGCGTTCGCGCACGCCGATGCCGCGCCGATCCCGAGCACGAAGAGGCCGAGCATCCGGAGGCTTCTGGGGTAACTCATGGTGGAGTTACGGTACGGGTCCTCCGCTCGCACGGGCAAGCCCATCGTGCCGATTTGTCTGCGTGCCTGAACCTGCAGATTGTCGCGCAGCGTCATGTGCAATCGGTGCGCCTCGATGCCCGCGCGAACCACGGGAAACCGCGATCGATTCCCATCACACGGGCAGTCACCGGCACACGGTCAGTAGCCGTGACACGGGTAGTCCACCCGACGTCGACGCGCGCGCGGACCCGGGGGTGGTCGACCGTGAGCCTGTAGCTGTCGCGACGTACGCGCCGGAGCGTCGCGGTGACGGTCCACCGTTCGGGCACCACGTCGCCCGAGCATCGCTCCGCGGACTCGAGGCGTTGTGTCGCCGCGGGACACGCGATGACCTCGGTCGTGACGTCCACGGCGTCGGCGGGTAGCCGAGCCGCCACCCAGACGAGCCTCGCGATCCGGCGCGTGTCATCTCCTTCGTCCGGAGAGGGCGATGCGTCGGCGCCGGCGTCCGTGGTGTCTTCCGTGCGATCGACGTAGACCACGTTGCTGTTCGCGTCCGCGTACGCGATCGGGCGCGCGAGCCTGGTCCCGTCCGCGAGGACGAGCTCTTCCACCGTGGCCGCCGCGGTGCGCGTGTCCGTCGCCTTGGGGATCCGTCGTCGTGGTCGAGGCACACGTCTCGACCTTGACCGCACGCGGCGAGGGCCACCACGAAGAACCACGGACGAACACGGGAGGCGTAGTGCATCAGAGCTCCCGGCACGCGAGGACCGCCGGCGTCCAGGAGACGGCGAGGCTCATTCGCAAGCGTGGCTCGTCGACGTGGATCGAGTACGCCTGCGCGCCCCACCACGAGGTGACCAAAGATGAGCCGCTGCTCGGACGAGGACCGGGCGCCCTGCCCGTCGACGCACCCTTCGCCAGAGTCGTGCAGGCGCTCGGTGGTACGGCGGCAGGTCTGCACGAGCATCGGGAGTTCGAGGGGCGACGAAGGATCGGCCTCGAGCTTCCACGAGATCGCTGCGACCACCGCCCCGGTCGCGCGATCCCCGACGACCGCGACGGAGCCGCCCTTCGAGTTGCCTCGGATCCGCGCGGACGCGGAGGCTCGAGGCTCTCCCTCGGCGGCGATCACGAGCTCGACTTGCCCCGTGGCGTTCGCGCGCTCGGGCTCGACGATCTCCTTGTACGCGCAGCGGGGATCGTCGCCGACCGCCACGCACCCCACGAGGCTCACGAGGGCCCCGCTCCCCACGCCCAGCGATACACGCCGGGAACATGCCACGAGCGCCCGGCAGATGCACGTGGCGGGGCGGTCGGCGCCACCCCACTCGGCGCTCCCTCGCGGCTCTCCGAGATCGCGCGGCCCGCACGCACCTCGGCGGTCAGCGCACCGCACGATCGCGGCCATGTTCCGCGACTCGCTCCTGACACGACGAAGCCCGCGAGCCCTCGTCGGGTCGCGGGCCTCTCGCTCGTAGGTCGCCTCACTTCACGACGAAGTGCTGGTAGGCGCCGGCGGTGTCTTGGTCACGGCAGGTCTGCATCGTCGCCTGGACGTGGTCGCCAGCCTTGGCCGGGGCCGCCAACGTGACGCACATGCCCGTCACGCCGCGGAGGCGGCCCTGGTCGTCCAGGGTCCAGGTCTGGTCGGTCTTGTCGCACGAGTAGATGTCGACCTTGGTGCCCTCGGCCACGCCCGAGTGGTCGATGTCGAGGCACGCGTTGGTGCTCATCTGGCTGCGGATGCGCCCGTCCATCGAGTAGCTCCAGAGCTGCGGGTTCGAGCCGTTGCACACGTACGCGCCGACCGACGTGAAGTCCGAGGTACCCCCGTGGTAGAGGTCGAGGCACACGTCGCTGCGCGCCGCGAGCACCAACGATTTCCCGTAGAAGGTCTGCGCGGCTGCGTCGAGGGCGGCTCGCACGTCGCTCTCGGCGTGCACCTTGGCGATGGCCTGCTTCGCGGCCGAGACGCACGCGACGACCTTCGGATCGTCCTCGCCCTGCACGGTCTCCACGTCGTCGAAGCACTTCGGCACCACGGCCTGGAGGGCGGCGTTGTCGGCGTCGAGCCAGGCTTGGACGGACTTCACCTTCGCAGCGTCGTAGGCCGGGCTCGTGGCCCGCACGTCGGCGAGGGAGCGGAGCGTCACGACCGAGTCGAAGGCCGTCTGGAGATCACGACGCGCAGTCACGACGCTGCCGGGGGTGTCCGGGAAGTCGACGCCGGAGATGCCCACCGACGAGAGCTTCGCCGTCGAGAACGAGACGGGGACGTACCCGTCCGAGGCACCGAACTGCGTCGGGTAGTCGTTCGAGGCGTAATCGAGCGCCTTCTGGGCGAGGTCGAGGCACGCGTCGAGGTTGTCCCCCGAGCACGTGACCGCGCTCTTCGGGTCGAGCACGCGGGTGAGCTTGGAGGGGTCACCGCCGAGCTGGGTCGCCGTGAGCGAGATGGAGATGCCCTTCTTCTGCGAGCTGCTCGCCTTCGAGAGCTTCGTCGAGAGCTCCCCGAACGTCGCGCTGGCCGATAGCGAGCCCGTCATCTCGCTCTTCAGCTCGTCCGACGAGAAGCTCACGCGGTACGCGATGGCCAGGCGCGAGCCGAGCTGGACGCTCGTGATGACCTGATCGCCGCACGACTGGAGGAAGCTCTCCGGATCGCGCTCGCGGAGCTCCGCGGCCTGGCTCGTGAGGGCCACGCTGCTCGACTGGAGGAGCGGCCCGAGCTGCGAGGCCGAGAGGAGGATGGTGTAGGAGCCGCTCGACGACGTCGCCTCCCTCGCCATCTTGAACGAGCCCTCGCCCTTGTAGATCCCGAAGTGGGCCTTCGCGTCGACGTCGATCGAGAGCGCAGAGCTCGCTTGGGCCGTGTCCAGTTGGCTCGAGAAGGTCACCTGACCGCGCTGGTTCGGCTGCGACTTCGTCACGACGTCGAAGCAGGAGATCGGGGCGACCTGGCTGCTGCGCGCGTTGTACCCGAGCCCGGCGTCGGGGAGCTGGAGCGCGTCGGGGGCGACCTGATGGGGACCGTCACGCCGAGCATGCCGACCTCCGTGAGCGCCTCACCCGTGGTCGCGATGTCCGCGGTGTCGGAGGCGGCGGGGACCGCGCATGCGGCGGACGAGAGCGAGGCGACGAGGGCGAGAGCGACGAGCTTGGTGTTCATGGGAGTCTCCGTATCGTTGGGGTTCGACCTCCCTTCAGCAGCGTCCGTGCCATGCGCGGCGCGCGCGTAAACATCCGTAATCATTGACCTTGGCAGCGATACACGGTCGGTGATCGGGTGTACCGGTACGGCCCGGTACACGTGCACGGGGAGGCGTGGGGCGCCTCGACGCGCGGTTCGCGGGGTCTCTGTCCCTGTTCCGGCGCCGGAACAGGGAGCCTAACGGCCCTTGCGGAAGGCGCCCTCCACGAGGACCTCGATCGGCTCGGCCGAGTCGTCCGGGAACGAATGCTCGTCGCGCCGAACGACGCCCTTGCCCCAGCAGAGAACGCGCCCGTCGACCAGCGCGCAGCTCTTCTCGAGGCCGAGCGAGATCGCAGTCGCCGGGCCAGGGAGCCCTCTCACGAGCAAGGGAGCGCGGCTCTCTTTGGTCGTGCCATCGCCGAGCTGCCCGTGATCGTTTTGGCCCCAACAGGCCACTTCGCCACGCGCGAGCCGCGCGCACGCGTGGGTGCTCCCGCCGATGGCGATCTCGACGGCAGGCCACGGGAGCGGGATCGTCACGGGCGTGCTGCTCGATGCAACGTCGCCCGAAGGGCCGTTCGGCCCGAGGAGCCCCGTCCCCGCGTGGCCGAAACACGCGACTTTTCCTTGGCGATCGATCGTGCACGTGGCCTGCGCTCCCGCGCGCACCATCGCGACGTTCGAGAGCTTCGGCACGAACGCGGGCCTGGGCACGTAGCGCGTCGCCACGGGCTGCCCGCACGCGCCCGACGTGTTCTGTCCCCAGCAGGAGACTCGCCCGTCCGGCATCGCCGAGCACGCGTGGGCCGAGCCCACGGAGAGGGTCGCCGCGCCCGCGAGGATCGCCTTTCCGGGCTTCGTCTTCTCGCGGCCGACGTTGTCGGGGAGCCTGCCGTCGCCGGCCTTTCCGAACTCGCTGTCCCCCCAGCAATACACGTCTCCCGTCGGGGTCCGTGCGCACGTGCGGGCGTAGTCCACGCCGATCTCGGCGACCTGTCCGAGGCCCACGACGGGGCCTGGCTCGAATCGGTTCTTCTCCGTGCCGTCGCCGAGGCCGCCGTAGGCGTTGTTCCCCCAGCAGGACATCGTCCCCTCGGCCGTCACGACGCACGTGTGGAGCATGCCGCACGCGATGCTCTTGGCCCCGACGAGCGACGGGACCTCGGGCTCCATCTTCCCGACGACGAGCTCCCAAACTCGACCCTCCGCGTCGAGCCCACACGAGGCGTCCGAGGGCGAGAGCTGCACGATGCGTGGCGTCTTGCGCGTGGCTTTGGCCGCCGACGAGGGCACCACCGGGGCGATGGCTGATGCCGTCGCGGCCACGACCGGCGCCACCGGCCCACGAGGCACCGCGATGGACGGCGAGGACTCGGGAGCACCGCAGGCCGCGGAGAGGGAGAGGGCGATGAGCGAGAGGACGAACGCGCGCATGGACGTGGCTCCGACGTGAAGGCTCACGTCAGCGTAGGGCAATCGCGCGCCCTTCGCTCACGGCACGACGCGCGGCAGACCGAGCGCCCACGCCGGGTCGAGCGCGACACTAGGCGCGACGAAGGGAGCCATACGCGCCGTGTAGTCGACGTCCCAGAGCCGATCTTGGTCGGCAAAACACGCGCCCGGGGGCGCAACACGCGCGAGCTCTTCACGGGCCGGGCGCGGGTCCTTCTCGGGAGCCCTTCCGTCGCGCGCTCTCGCGTCGGCCCGCGCCACGGAAACCACGAGCGGGACCGCGCGGGCGGCGAGCGCACCGCACCGCGCCTTCACCTGGTCGAGGACCTTCGTGACGTCGAGCCCCCCGATGCGCGCGCACTGCGCCGCGACCCAGAGTTCCGCGCGGTACGCCTCCGCGATCGCAGGAGCGGCGGCACAGGCCCTGCGGACCGAGCCCCATGGCTCCTGGGCGTCGCGTGGAGACAACGCCGTGTCGAGAGGCATGCGCACGCGCACGCCATGAAGCTGCCTTTCCCGCCGACCTCCATAGGGGACCGGATCACCCCAGCGCAGGCTCGGGAGCTCGAAGTCGAGGAGATAGCCGTTGGCATCGGGCACGAAATCGACCCACGGGTACTCGGCATCCGGAGCGCCGCCGAACGCGTCCGCGAAGTAGGCCCGCGTTTGCACCGGCGCACGTGCCCCGAAGGGGAGAGGCACGAGCTGGCCCGCCACCTTGGCCGTCACCCACGAGGCCGAGCCCGGGCGCGAGACGACCAAGAGCTCGGGCGCGAGGGTGGCCTCGATCGTCGTCCGCGGCTCCGACGTGGCCGAGGTCCCATCGGCGCGTTCGAGCGCCACCACGAACGTCACGGCGTCCCCTGCGCGCGCGTCGCGACGAGCCCGAGCGCGCCCGCGTCGGTCGTTCGGCAGCGTGTGAACGCTTCGGCCCGCAGCGAGTCGGGCAACGGCACCGCGAGCGCACGCCGTCGGGCCTCGGCGCGCGCGCACGGCTCGGAGCACGGGGCCTTCGGCGCACTCCCGACCACGGACGCGGTCGGCGCGACGCCGGAGGGCCTGGCGCTCGCGTTCCGACGGGCGCGCAGCGGTGCGGCGCACGCGACGATCCCCGCCGACACGAGCGACCCCACACACAAGAACAGGTTCGTGAAGCTACGTCTCCCAAGCCAGGCCGTGTGTGACATACCGAGATCCGCGCCCACGGCGCACGCGCTAGGGTCGAGGATGACGGCCTCTCGGGGACTTCCATGGCCTCCGCGAGCCAGCGCACCGAAGCGCGGCCCTCGGCGGAGTGATCGCGGATCGTGACGATCCGGAATCTCCCAGCCCTGCGCCGCGATGGGACCGAAAGCGGAGCAGGTGTCCCAAGGCCTGTCTCCCACCGAGAGGGGCCGGCGCGCGTCCCGCGAGCCTGATGCGGTAGACGCGCGCGTCCTCACGAGCGCACCCCGCGGGGTCGACGAAGGCGAGCCACGGCGCCTCGGGTCCGGGTCTCACCGACGTACATCGGCGGGCCGCGTGCACGTGAAGGGGCTCTCGTGCGCGGCGGCGGCGCGCGCGGCGATGTCCTCGGGTGTGGGGCTCGTGACCGACGACGAGCGCCTCGGGCGCGCGGCAGGGAGCACCTCGGCGACACGGCCCTCGAAGTGCGCCAGCGCGTGGCGTGCCTCGCGCGATCGCCGGGTCGCTCGGGATCGAGCCAGACGGCCGCCCACCGCGGCAGGGCGCCCATCTGCGCGGCGAGGCGCGAACCCACCCGGCCTCCGGCGAAGCTCTCACGGACGGCGACGACCTCTTGGACGCTCACGGAGCCGGAGTACGCCACCAAAGGGCGCGGCTCCGAGCGGGGTCGTGCGTCAACGGGCGACCCTTCGCGCGTGCGTAAGAGGGCGATCCGGTGGGAGCCTCTCGGAGCCCGGCACCTCGACCAACGCCCCAGGGTACGACGCGCGAAAGAGCCGCGCGGCCTCGGGCTCGGCCACCCAGACCGAGCGGCACTTCACGTAGCCGAAGATAAAGTCGACCCGCTGCTCGAGAAAATAAGCTCTTCCCGCCTCTGCGGTGAGCCGCGCGACGTCGACCTCGTCGGCCTCCGACGTGATCCTCGTGCTCCCCGGCTCGGCGGCGTAGCAGAAGTACGTCGGGCGCTCGTCGCGCCGTTGAGCGTGCCATTGTCACGCGCAGGGAACGTCAGCGCCGATCGCCCACCACGGCCGTCCGGATCACGCACACCTTCGCTTCGTGGCGGCGGTACCGGACTGGCCCGAGCGCGGTCGTGGCGGCGGAGAGCTTCCAGCTCGGGCACCCGGCGATCGCGAGACAAGCCACGGCGAGGCGAGGGACGGGATCCGCATCGCGGCACGATAGCGCGCCGTACGACGAGGCACGGCCCGTTCCTCACCACGATCATGCCTGACGAGAAGCGACAGCCCGTTCGACGCCATGGACCAAAAACGTCACCGCGAGAGCGCATGTCCACGGAAAATGAACGACTACCTCCGTGGCACGTGGGTTGCTGAGCGTCCGCCCCGGAGCACACACCCCATGACCGTACGGGTCGATCAGCACATTCTCGGACGGGATCGACGGAAGGCTTCTGGCATCTTCGACCGAGGGCGCCCGCCGTGGGGTGGGCCCTTGTCGTCCTCGCGGTCGACCTTGGCCGGCTGCGAGCCGAACGGCGCGAACTGCGGGCCAGCTCGCGAAGGTACGGGAAGGCCATCGATGACATCGGTGCGCGCGAAGAGCCCGGACGCAGCCTCGACGGAACCCCAGAAGGTAGTCTTGCGGGCGTGGCTCGGTGCACGCAACGTCGCCC
>JADJQX010000001.1:2617500-2729851 GCA_016712525.1 Myxococcales bacterium | reverse complement strand
GCGGCGTCGACCGGCGTGAGATCGAGGGGGGCGCTCGCGACCGGGAGCGTGGGGACCACACGGGGCGCGTCTGGCCGAGACACGACGGCGTACGTGATCGAGCTGCCCACGAGCGCACCGGCGACGGCGGCGGCGAGCAGCGCCTTCGCTCCATAGACGGCCCCGGAGCCTGCGTTCCCCACGGCGGGCGGCGCGCCGGGCGGGGGTGCGTCGACGCCACCCGGGGCGGGCGCGAGCGACGTGGCTCGCTCGACGGCCCGAGCGATCGCGTCGTCGACGAGCGCCGGATCGACCGTGGCGTGCTCGACCGCGGCACGCTCGCTCTCGAAGAGCTTGGCGAGGGATGGGTCCAGCGGCTCGAGAGGCTCGCTCATGGCGCTCCCTCCTCGGGCGAGACGACACGACGGCGGAAGGCCTCACGCGCGAGGCGCACACGCGAGTACACCGTGTTTTCGGCCGTGTCGGTCATCGCGGCGATCTCTTTGGCAGAGTACCCGTCGACGTCGTAGAGCACGAGCGCGACGCGCTGTTCGAACGGGAGCGCCTCGAGCCCGCGCAGGACGAGATCACGGTCCTCGGGTGCCGGGCCCTCGATCGTCGCGTCGGCGGGGACGAGCTCCTCGCGCGCCTTTCTTCGGTAGTTCGCCGCACGACGCACGACGAACGCGAGGAGCCAGGGACGAATCGGCCGGGCCGCGTCCCACTCGGCCCACTTGAGGTACGCAGCCACGAGCACGTCCTGCGCGAGGTCGTCGGCGTCCCGCTCGGCCACGCCGAAGCGACGCAGGCTGCGCACGATGTACGTGTACTCTCCACGCACCGACGCGCCGAAGACGTCGAGGGGCGCCACGCTCAGCTCCCCCCCGCGAAGGCGAGGCCGAGGCCGAACGTCGCCGAGACGACGCTCTCCTCCCAGACCGAGGAGGAGCCCACGAGGGCGCGCGCGCGAACGGGAGCGAGCCCCGCCTCGGCGAACGGAAAGAGCCGCAAGCTCCCGCGGCGGACGACGTCGACCTCGACACGGAGGAGCGCGCGGAGCACGAGCGCGCTGCGCGAGGCCGAGGACAGCGCGCCGAACGCCCCACCCACCTCGAAGACCGCGCACCCGAGCACGATGTCCGCGCGGAGGCACGGCCCGGCGAAAAGACCCACGCGGTGAAGGCGGAGCGCCCCTGCACGCGTGTCCTCCGCGCCGAGCCCCGCGACCGCCCCCGCGCCGACGCGCAGGCTCACGCGCGGACCGCCGAGATCCACCGCGAGCGCGGCGCCGAGACCGACCGAGGGGACCGCGCCGAACGACGGACCGAGGCCGAGCGCGACACGACGCACGAGCGGCTCGGGGCTCGGGGCCGGGACCTCGCGCGGAGGAGCGGGCGGCGGGGCTGGAGGCGACGCGGCGGGAGGCGGAGGAGGAGACGGAGGTGGAGGCTCGGGCGGAGGTGGTGCGGGTGTCGGTGCTGCGGGCGGCGGCGGGGGAACGAGCCGCGAGGGATCGATCGCGATCGCCGTGGCCGAAGCGACCGCCTCCGCGAGCTCCTCGCAGGCGCCTCGCCGCCCCTCGAACGTGCGCGTGCGAGCCTGCGACGAAGAGGACGCCCCGGACCACGTGACCTCGGCCACGAGCGCGTCGTTCCGCGAGCGAAACACGACCGAGACCTTCCGCGCGTCTTCCGCGACGAACGGGTCGTAGCCGAGGCGTGCCTCGATCTTGTGGCGGAACGCTCGGGCGTCGGGGCACGAGAGCTCGGCGGGACCCGGGTCGTACACGAGCGCGGCGTGAGCTTCTTCGCCACGCGCCGAACGGGAGCCCGCGAGCAGCAGGAGCGCGATCAGGATCTGCGCTGCACCGCGGACGCTCATCGCCCGCGTCTATGGCACGGCGATGCCTCGTGTGTCGAGCCGGCATGGCCGCGCGCAGGCCCATCCCCGGAGCGCCAGCGTCGCGTGACACCACGCCCACGAGTCTTGCGCGACCCCCGCCTCGCCCGCGCCGCCGGCCGTCGAGCCCAGCCGCACGGGCCGATCCGCCGAAACGGCAAGTCGAGGAGGAAGCGGACGGGGTCGAAACCTCATGAAACCTATGCCTTTTCTTCTTGGATGCGCCGCGGCTCGCGCCCCGAGGGCGAGGTTGACGCGCCCACGAAGCCGGAAGACGATGAGAGCCTGCGGGGTGGAATCGGTCGAAGCTGTCGAATCGGCACGCGGCGCCCACGTCGAACGCCCCTGGAGGTCGCGATGCGTTCACTGAGGTCGTCGTCGGTCGTGGGGGTCGTGCCGGTGCTCCTGTCCGCGTTGCTGGTCGGGCACACAGCGGTAGGCCAACCGCTCAAACCTCAGAGGATGAAGGCGCAGGCGCTCTTGACCACCCGCGCGAAGCTCGTGCCGCTCAAGGCCGCGCCGCCCGCGGGAGCGACCGCCATCGGCCGGCGCCCGCAAGACGTCATCGTGGCCAAGGTGGGCAACACGTCCGCGGGCTCCGCCAACGACTTCGCCGTGCAGGCCGCCACGAACGATGCCCGCGGCATCCACCACTCGCGCCTCGTCCAGCGGGTGCGCGGCGTCCCCGTGTTCGGGTCGGACGCCATCGTACACCTCCGCGCGGACGGCTCGCCCGAGGACACGACCGACCACCTCCTCCGCGACGTCGACACACACGTCTCGCAGACCACGCCGACCATCACCGCGGCGCGCGCCACGCAGGCCGCCGAGGCCGCCGCGCGCTGCCCGGGCTGTGGCATGGTCGGCGATCCGCCCGAGGTCATGCTCTTGCCCGACGGAGAGGACGTGAAGCTCGTCTACCGCGTGCAGCTCGAGCGGCTCGGTTCGATGCCCCCCACGAGGCCCATCGTGTTCGTCGACGCGAGCTCGGGGGCGGTCGTGCGCACCTGGGAGAACCTCGAGACGGCGACGGGAAACAGCACGTACTACGGGAACGTCACCTTCCCGACGACCCCTCAAGGCTCGACCCGCCACCTCGAGGACGGTCGCACCAAGGTGATCACCCTCGACTACGGCGGCTCGAGCAGTAGCCCCGACAGGTTCACCGACGCCGACGATCTCTGGAACGCGCCCAACCAGGCGGCCGGGGTCGACGCACAGTTCGGCCTCACGACCACGCTCGCCTACCTGCAGAAGACGTTCAACTACTCCGGGCTCGACGGCAACGGCGGCCCCGGCGTGACCCGCTCGGCCGACGGGCAAGCGAGCCTCGTGACGGCCCAGGTGCATTACGGCACACGCTACGCGAACGCCTTCTGGGACGGCTCGACCCTCACGTTCGGCGACGGGGACGGCTCGCGCTTCGGCTCGCTCACGTCGATCGACATCGTGGCGCACGAGGCCGGTCACGGCGTGATCCAAGCCACCTCGGGGCTCGTCTACAAGGGAGAGTCGGGGGCGCTCAACGAGTCGTTCGCGGACGTGCTCGGCGTGCTCGTCGAGGCGGCGGCCTTCGGCGAGACCCCGGACATCTGGAAGCTCGGAGAGCGCGCGTTCACGCCGTCGAATGGCACCGGAGACGCGCTCCGCTACTTCGACGATCCGAAGAAGGGCAGCCAACCCGACCACTACGCCGATCGCTTCACGGGCTCCAGCGACGGCGGCGGCGTGCACACGAACTCGGGTATCCCCAACAAGGCGTTCCACCTGCTCGTCAAGGGTGGCTCGCACCCGAAGGGCGGCAGCATGCAGGGCATCGGGCTCCAAGACGCGGCGCGCATCTGGTTCCTCGCGTTCACGCAGTACATGTCGTCGACCACGAACTTCGCGGGCGCGAGGGTGGCCACGATCGACGCGGCGAAGAGCCTCTTCGGCGCGACGAGCCCCAAGGTCGAAGCCGTGGGCCAAGCCTGGACGCTCGTCGGCGTGGGCAGCCCCGAGGCGCCGCCGAAGCCGAACCCCACTCCGACCCCCACCCCGAAGCCGAACCCCACTCCTACGCCGACCCCCACGCCGCCCACCAACGCCGTGTCGGCCGTGGGCAACGGGGGCTTCGAGACCTCGGCCTCCCCGTGGACGTTCTCGGGCAGCGCGTTCTTCACCCGCGAGGGCACGATCGCCCACGCCGGTAGCGGCTACGCGATCCTCGGCACGTCGACCTCGAGCATCGGGATCGTCTCGCAGCGCGTTCCCTTGCCCGCGGGCAAACCCAAGTCGCTCACGTTCGCGGTGAACGTGTCGACGCGCGAGACGTCGACCAAGGCGACCGACAAGCTCTTCGTCGAGCTCCGCGGCGACAACGACGAGGTCCTCGGCACGATCGCCGAGCTCTCGAACCTGGATAAGTCCTCGTCGAGCGCGTACACGACGAAGGGGCCCTACAGCCTCGCGAAGTACGCGGGAAAGCTGGTGAAGCTTCAGTTCCGCGCCGTGAACGACGCGAACACGCGGACCGCGTTCCGCATCGACAGCGTCGTCATTCAGTAGAGCCGCCCCCGTGCGCGCGTTCACGCGTGCGAGCTCACTGGCACTTCGCGATGGCTGCTTTGACGGGAGCGCAGGCCTGACCCTCGAGTACGGCGCACGGGGACCTCAGGCCTTCGGCCACGCAGTCGAGCACCTGCCCTCCCGAGAGCGCCGCGAGCGACGCGCACTTCTGGTTCTGCTGGTAGGCCGAAACGCACGCGGCCTTGTCGGTGATGGTGATCTCCGTCCCGTCGGAGCAGGTCGTCTTGGTGCCCGGCTTCGCGCCGGAGACCGTGAGCGCGGTGTCGCAGAGCTGGTCGAGCTCGTCCCTCCCGAGGCTCCCGAACGTGCACTGACGGAACGCGCCGGTGCACGTGCCAGCGGCCGACGCGGTGGACGATGGCGTGGGTGAGGTCCCCGATGTGCCGTCGTCGGAGCCACACGCCGCGAGGGCGAACGAGGCGAACGAGGCGAACGAGGCGAACGAGAGAATGCCGGCGAGACGAACGATCGAACCACGGTAGGCCATGAAAAAGCTCCTTCGCGCGACCTTCGAGGGTGCGCGCCGGGTGCTTGTCGGGGCCGTCGGGGTTTCGTCACTCGCCGAAGAGCGAGCGTTCGTTTTTTTTCGTCAGTCGATGCGGAACGCTTTGCCCACGGTCACGGCCTCGCCCGAGAAGGCCGGAACGTGCGCCTTCTGGTAGGCGGCCACGATGCATCGCTCCACCGGCGAGCGCACGTAGGGCCCCTTGTCGACGAGGACCTTCGCGACGGCCCCTTGAGGAGCGAACGTGACCTGCACGTGTCCCTCACCCCGCGGGCCTCCCGACACCTTGCACCGTACGAGATCGACCGACGCGAGCGACGCGGACGCCGCCGACTTGTCGAACGTGGGTCCCTCGGGGGCCTTCGCCTTCTCCTTGGCGTCGGCGTGAGGTGCGAAGGCGAGCCCGACGAGGCCCACCGCGAGCGCGAGACGAACGGCGTTGTGCATGACGCGACGTTTTGCAAAGGCCGAGCCTAGCCAGGGGACAGGCCGCGACAGGCCAATTCAAGGCGATCGCCGCGGCACGGTCGGCGTAGGCGCGAGGCCCGAACGGGGCCTTTGGCCATGGATCGCACGACCCCCGCGATCGCCCGAGGCATGCGCCCCTCGCGTTCGGTCTTCCACCATTCCAGGCGCCTGGAATTTTTTTCCAGGCGCCTGGAATGAACGTCTGCCCCGACTCCAGGCGCCTGGAGCTCCGACTCCAGTGCCTGGAGTCGAACAGTCGGAACGCCATTTTCCTCGCCCAGCGCACGAGGGGTCGCGCGCGCGGACATGCCACCCCCGCTTCGCGTTCAGCCGCCCGTGAGGGAATCGCAGATGCGCGCGCCTTCGCCGCGAGGGCGCCCCTCTTCCATCTCGACGGGGCAGAAGCCCCCGGCGCGGACCTGGTCGAGGTACTGGATGACGGTGGACGTGGCCCAATCTTTCGCGCCGTCGAAGCGGGCGCGGATGACGCCCTCTTTGTCGATGATCCACGTCTCGGGGAAGAGGTGGGTGCCGTACTTCTCGGCGACGATCTTGGCGTCGGGGTCGAAGAGGACGGGGAACGGAGGCTCCTCCTTGAGCACGGCCTTCAGCGTGTCGCGCACCGCGTCGGGGCCGTCGTCCGTGGAGACGGTCAGCACCACCACGTCCCCTTTGGGGGCCACGATGCGCGAGAGCTCGGCGATATCGGGCATCTCTTGGAGGCAGGGCCCGCACGTCTTCGTCCAGAAGTTCAGCACCACGACCTTGCCGCGAAACTGCGACAGGCTCACCGTGTTGCCCTTCATGTCGTTCAAGGTGAAGTCGGGGGCGCGGCGGTTCGTGTTGGCGTAGGTGGGCTGGAGGAGGCACGTCGGCGAGCAGCGCCTCCGCGTCTCCCCTTCGCGCGCGACCGAGACGAAGCTGTAGACGCCCACGGCCGCGAGCGCGACGAACGCGAGCTGCGCGACGGGACCGTACGGAGAGGGAGCGCCCTTGGCCATCGGCCGAACCTTAGCAAAGATGACGGCGGGCCCCTACCCCCCTCGGTTTTTTGCTAAGTGCGGGCCATGTCCCGCGAGGTCCCCCGCCCCCCGCTCGAGCTCCCCGAGACCGAGCCGCTCGTCGCTCCGCCGTCCTTCGAGGCCGACCTCGCGAAGATCGGGGTCACCCTCGACGAGACGAAGATCGCCATCGTCGGCGACTACCTCGCGCGGCTCCTCGCGGCGAACGAGCTCTTGAACCTCACCGCGATCCGATCGGCCGACGAGGCGTGGACGAGGCACGCCCTCGACGCCCTCTCGCTCGTCCCGCACCTCGCGCACCTCGGCGACGGCGCGGCCGTGATGGACGTCGGCTCGGGCGGCGGCGTCCCGGGGATCGTCCTCGCGATCGCGCGGCCGGACCTCGAGTTTTTGCTGGTCGAGGCCACGCAGAAAAAAGCCCACTTCCTCGAGGAGGTCGCCTCCGCGCTCGGCCTGTCGAACGTGGAGGTCGCCCCCGAGCGCGCCGAAGAGCTCGCCGCGACCGATCTCGCCGGGAGCTTCGACGCGGTCACCGCGCGGGCGGTCGCGCCCATCGAGAGGCTCCTCCCATGGACGGCGCCGTTCGTCGCGCCGGGCGGCAGGCTCCTCTACATCAAGGGTCAGAAGGCCCCCGACGAGCTCAAGGCCGCCAAACAAGCGATGAAGAGGCTCGGGGTGAAGCACGTGGAGACGAGGCTCGGCCCCACCGGGCGCGTCGTGGTGCTCGAGGTCGGCTGACGGTAGCGTGCACACCGGGGAGCCATCGAGGCTCCCCTCTGCGCTTCGGACCCACGGTCGGACCCTCGGTCACTCTTCGGCGGCGGCCTCGACCATGCCGATGTCGGCCTCTCCGAGATCGACCTCCGACGTGCCGCGCCAGCGCTTCGCGACCCAGAGGCTCACGTCGTCGAAGAGCGAGTACACGACCGGCACGGCGAGCAGCGTGAGCAAGAGCGACAGCGACTGGCCCCCCAGGATCACGGCGCCCGTCGTGTGGTCCTTTCCAGCGCCGATGCCCTTCGCGGTCATGAGCGGGATCATCCCCGCGACGAACGCGAGCGTGGTCATGAGGATGGGGCGTAGACGATCGCGGTTCGCCTCCAAGATGGCCTCGAGCCTGGGTTTTCCCTGCTTTCGGAGGTGATTCGTGTGGTCGATCTGGAGGATCGAGTTCTTCTTCACGACGCCGAAGAGCACGATGAGCCCGAGCCCGCTGAAGATGTTCAGCGTCTGGTGGAAGATGAGCAGCGACAGGAGCGCGAACGGCACCGTCAGCGGCAGGCTCACCAAGATGGTGATCGGGTGGAGCCACGAGTCGAACTGCGCGGCGAGGACGAGGTACATGAGCACGAACGACATGCCGAGCACGATGAGGAAGCTCAGCGCGAGCGTGCCGCTCTCCTTCGACCGGCCGACGCCCTGGATGGTGTAGGCGGCAGGCATGTTCTCGGCCTTGGCGAGGTCGGTGATCGCCTGCATGACCTTCGAGTCGGCGCCCGATTTCGCGTTCGCGAGTATGGTCACCTGGCGCTGTCGTCCGAGGCGGTTGATCTCGGCCGGGCCGCTCGCGGGCTCGAGCTTCACGAGGTTCGAGAGCGCCACGGCCCCGTGTTTGGTCGAGGGCACGGTGACGAGCGCGAGCGACTCGGCGTCCCCGCGGTAGCGCGAGTCGGCGCGGAGGCGCACGTCGTAGTCTTCGCCGCCCTCGGCGTACGTCGAGACCTTCTGGCCACCGACGAGCACCTGCAAGGTGTCGGCGATGTCGGACACGCGCACACCGAGCTCGGCCGCGCGGTCGCGCAGGATGTGCACCTTGAGCTCGGGTTTGCCGAGGACGAGCGAGTTGTCGACGTCGAGCGCGTTCGGGTCTTTCTTGAGCCCCTCGGTGATGTGCGTGGCGAAGCGCTCGAGCATGTCGATGTCGGGGCCGGTGATGGCCATCTGCACGTTGGCGTTCGACTGCCCACCGGAGCTGAACGCCGCGACCTCGCCCGAGGTGATGCGGTAGGTCGGCGGGGCCTTGGCGATCACGTCGGTGCGCACGCGATCCATGATTTGGAACTGCGTGAGGGCGCGATCGTTCGGGTCGGTGAGGAGCGCGTAGATCTTCGCCACGTTCGACGCGTGCGCGTCTCCCTCGCCGACCGTGACGAGCACGTGGCCGACGCCGGGGGTAGCCTTCACGTCGCTGGCCATGCGCTCCGCGAAGAGGCGCGTCGCGTGCAGGCTCTGCCCCTCGGGCCCGCGCACGTTGATCTCGAACTGGGCCTGATCGTCCTCCGGGAGGAAGCCGCCCGGCACACGCTTGGCGATGGGCACGCACGAGCCGAGCGTGCCGAAGCACAGGAGCACGACGATCCAGCGGCGCCGCATCGCCGCGGCGAGGAGCCGCATGTAGACGCGCTCGATCGGCCGGTAGAACGCGTTCACGAAGCCGCGCAGCACGCGCGACACGAGATCCGTCGCGTCGTGGGAGCCCTTGCGAATGAGCCGCGCCGCGAGCATGGGCGTGAGGGTGAAGCTCACGAACATCGAGACGCCGATCGAGAAGGCCATCGTGAGCCCGAAGCTCGCGAGGAAGCGGCCGACGATGCCGCTCATGAACGCGACGGGGACGAACACGGCCATGAGCGAGAGCGTGGTCGCGAGCACGGCCGGCCCGATCTCCTTGGTCGCGGCGACCGCCGCCGGGAAGGGCTTCATCCCGAGCTCGTCGATGTGCCTCACGATGTTCTCGAGCACCACGATCGCGTCGTCGATGACGATGCCGACCGCGAGGGCGAGCGCGAGCAGCGTAAGGAAGTTCAGCGTGTAACCGGCGAGGTACATGACGCCGAAGGTGCCGATGACCGACACGGGGATGGCGATGGCCGCGATGATGGTCGAGCGAAAATTCCCGAGAAAGAAGAGCACCACGAGGGAGGCCAAGATCGCGCCGATGAGGAGGTGCTCCTTCACGGCCTCGGTGCCGGTGCGGATGACCCCGGAGTTGTCGCGCACGACCTCGAGCGACGTGCCCGCCGGGAGGTTCTTCTCGATCTGGGAGAGCTTCTTCGTGACCGCGTCGACGACGGCGACCGTGTTCTGCCCCGACTGCTTCCGGATCGAGAGGATGACCGTGCGCTCCCCGTCGAGGGAGGCGTACGTCTGCTCTTCTTGGCGGCCGTCCTCGATCTTGGCCACGTCCTCGAGGCGAATCGAGCGGCCGGGGGTCTCCTTGACGACGACCCGCGCGAGCTCTTCGACCGAACGAACGCGCCCCTCGACGCGGAGGGTGATGCGCGACGGGCCCGACTCGATGACACCGCCGGGCGTCGAGAGGTTCTGCATGGCGATGGCGCGCTTCACCTCGGCGGCGGTGATACCGAACCCCTTCATTTCTGCAGGCTTCAGCCACACGTTGACCTGGCGACCGAGGCCGCCCAGAAGCTCGACTTGGCCGACGCCGTAGATGCTCTCGATCTGGCGGCGCACGCGCTTGTCGGCGATCTCGGTGACCTCGCGGATGTCACCCTTGCCACGGACGGCGACGAGGAGCACCGCGCCGGAGCCCGTGTCGATGCGGCTCACGACCGGCGCGTCGATGCCACGGGGGAGGTTCTTCATGGCCTGATCGACCTTGTCGCGGACCTCTTGCACGCCGACGTCGGAGCTCTTCTCGAGCTTGAACGAGACGATGACGGTCGAGATCCCTTCGCTCGAGATCGAGCGGAGCTCGTCGATGCCCGAGATCGTGTTCACGGCGCTCTCGATTTTGTCGGTGACGTCGGTCTCGACCTCTTCGGGGGCGGCGCCCTCGAGGCGGGTCGTGATGACGGCGACGGGGATGTCGACGTTCGGGAACTGGTCGACGCCGAGCTTGCTGTAGCTCAAGAGCCCGAACACGATGACCACGAGCATGAGCACCGACGCGAAGACCGGCCGGCGAATGGAGATGTTGGCGAGCCACTGCATGAGCGTGCCTTCCGGTCAGGGTTCGAGATCGAGGTAGGCGCCGTTGGAGAGCTCGGCGGGAGGTGCGGCGACGACCTTCTCGCCCTTCTTGACGCCCGCCGTGACGGCGGTGCGGGCCTCTTCGCGCACGCCGAGCGACACGATGCGCTCCACGGCGCGACCGTCCTCGACGACGTACAAGAACGCGCGGCCGTCGCGCTCCACGACCGCGGTCTTCGGCACGAACGGCGTGCTCGTCTCTCCGAGCGCGAGGCTCACCTCGGCGAACATGCCCGGCGCGAGCGCGCGCTCGGGGTTGTCGACGGCGGCCTCGACGGCAAGATCGCGGGTCGTCTCGCGGACGGCGGCGCCGAGGTAGCGCACCTCGCCCTGGAACGTGCGCCCCGGCTGCGAAGGTACGGAGAAGACGACCTTTCCGCCCTTCTTGACGAGCCGCATGTGCACCTCGGGCACGGAGAACTCGAGCCTCAGCGGGTTCATCGTGACGAGCGTCACCACGCGCGAATCGGCCCGAACGAACTCGCCGACGTCGACCCAGCGGTCCGCGACGACCCCCGCGAAGGGAGCGCGAATCGCGCCGTCGGCCACGTTCGCCCCGGCCTGCGCCGCGCGGAGCTCGGCCGCCTTCGCGCTGAGCGACGTCGTGCGGCACTGGTCGGTGAGCTTGTCGTACTCGGCCGCGGAGACCCCGCCCTTGTCGAAGAGCGCTTTGTACCGGGCGCACTCCCGCTCGGCCGAGGCGACCTGAGCCTTCGCGAGAGAGGCGCTCGCGTTCGCCTCCGCCGCGGAGATCTGGGCGAGGTGGGTGTCGATGAGCGCGAGCACGTCGCCCTTCTTGACCTCCGACCCTCGCTCGACCGACACCTTGAGGAGGCGCCCGCCTGCGCCCGCGGCCAGGTCGCTCTGCTGTTCGCCTCGCAGGCTACCCGTGAGCGGCAAGATGCGCGGAGCGAGGCCCTCGGCCACCACGGCCGCCGAGACCTTGACCCGAGTGACCGGGGCCTTCGGAGCCTCCGTGGAGGTCGACTTGCAGGCGCCGAGCGAGAGGAACGAGGCAGCGACCAGAGCTGCGAGGGCGAAGGGCGCGCGGGCCGTCCTCGGGTGGATGCTGGAGAAACGAGGATCGAGCGTGGTCATGGCGAAGGCCTGTCTCCGGAGGTGCGGAACGAGAGTGGTTTTCCAGTGGCGAGGCGGAGCACCGCGCGCGACTGCGCGAGATCGAGATCCGCTTGGATGCGACCGACGTTGGCCGAGAAGGCGTCGCGCTGCGCCTGGGTCACGTCGAGCTGGGTGCTCGTGCCGGCGGCGTAGCGGTCCTCGGCGATGCTCGCGGCCTTGTCGGCGGCGCGGGCTTGGGCACGAGCGGCGCGGGCCTTGGCGAGGCTCGCGGCGATCCGGTGGTAGGCCTCGACGACGGCGTCCTCGGTGCTCCGGCGCGCCCCCTCCGCGCGCGCGAGCGAGGCTTCTTGCGCGGCCTTCGCGGCGTCGAGCTGGGCGACCTGGCCGAAGTCGAACCGGAACGAGAGCGTGGCCGAGAGCGCGTAGGTGCCCACACGCCCCGTGAACCCCGTGGCGTTCGTGAGGCGCTCTTGCGCCTGCGCCGAGAGGGCCGGCACGAAGGTGAGCTTGGCGGCGTCACGCGAGGCCTCGGCGAGCTTGCGCTCCGACTCGGCGACACGACGCTGGGGCAGGTTCGGGTCGATGGCCGCGACCCATGCATCCAGGGTTCCTTCGTCGTGGAGGTCGTCCTCCGGGAGCGCCGTGACCGCCTCGGGGGCGATGCGGGAGAGCGTCTCCAGCGCGCGCGCGGAGAGCGTCTTCGAGAGGACGGCGTCGGCCACGTCTTGTTTGGCGCGCTCGACGTTGGCGATGGCGCGCTCCAGATCGAGCGGAGAAGCGAGCCCCGCCTCGAGCTTGTCGGAGACGTTCTTCTTGTTCTTCTCGGCGAGCTCGAGGGTCCGCTCGGCCGTCTGGCCGAGGCCGGCGGTCGCGGCGTAGAGGTAGTAGGCACGCACCACGCGCTCCTCGAGGGCGCGCCGCGTCTGGGCGCGTACCGCGTCGGCGAGCTCGGCCTGCTTCTTCTGGGCTCCGTACCGCGCGAAGCTCGCCAAGTCGACGATGGGCACGTCGAGCAAGAAGAGCGCGTCGACCTGGTTCTGCGGCGTGATGACGAGCTCGCCGGCGCCAGGCAGCGTGGCCTTCACCTCGAACTGGTTGTGCGTGTACGTCCCGCGCGCCGTGAGCGACGGGAGCAAGCGTCCGCGCGCCTGACCGACCTCGGCCTCGCGCTGACGGTAGGTGGCGTCGGCAGCGACCGCGTCGGGGTGGTTGGTGCGAGCGCCGGCGAGGAACGTGTCGATCGGCTGGAGGGCCCGGGCCGTCGACGGCAAGACGAAGGTGGCCACGGCTGCAGCGACCGTGGCAAGTGCGGGGCGATACATCGCAACTCCTTGTTGCGATATTAGATGCCACACACCCTCCCCAAACGCAACGATCCGTTGCTATTCAGCCGCCCTCGCCGGCATCCTCACGGCCAGAATTGGACACCAATTGCTGCAATTTGGCGCCGATCGGCCCTCGAAGCCGAATGCGCAAAGGTACGTAAACGCCATGGCTGGAGGCGGTTCTCGTGGCGACGACATGTCGCTCGATGTGCCGGGCGGGCGCCCTCAGCGGCGGCGAGGTCGCGAGCCGAGCTTCTCGGCCCGAACGAGATCGTCGAAGTGATCGAGCAACGCGCGGATGCGGTTCGTGCGCCGGAGCTCGGGCAGCGTGAGGATCCACACGTCACGCCCGTGCTCCGTCTCGATAGGACCGACACGTCGGAGCCGCGGGTCGGCGTCGCCCTCGAAGGTGGCGAGGAAGTGGACGCCCGTCCCCGCGGCGAGCAGCTCGCGGAGGACGAACGACGTCATGTCGACGCGGAGCACGACGCGCGCGCCCGGAGCGTGTCGTGCGAGCCACCCGTCGTGCCACTTTCCCACTTCGAGCCGCGAGTCCCACCCGATCCAAGGGAAGTCGGAGTACGTCGCGCCGGCGCCCACGCGATCGGCGAGCGAGAGGCTCGCGTACACCGCGAACTCGACGCGACCTAGCTTTCGACCCACGAGGCTCTCCGGCGGCGAAGAGCTCAATCGCAAGGCGACGTCGGCTTCGCGGCGGTGGAGCGAGGCCTTCGTGTCGCTCGAGATCACGGTGAGCTCGACGCTCGGGTACCGCTCCGAAAATGAGGCGATCACGTCACGGTAGCGGCGCACGAGGATATCCATCGTGGTCATTCGAATGGCGCCGCGAAGCTGGGAGTCGCGCCCGAGCACGCGCCCCTCGAGGCGCAGCACGTCGCCCTCCATGCGCTCGGCCACCTCGGCCACGTCGAGCCCCGCCGCCGTGGGCACGTAGGCGTCGGGCGTGCGATCGAAGAGCCGAACGCCGAGCTTCTCTTCGAGCGCTCGGACGCGCCGCCCCACCGTGGTGTGGCTCACGTCGAGCGCCGCCGCCGCGAGGCTCAGGCTCCCGTGCCGGTGAATCGCGAGCACGAACCGAAGATCGTCCCACTCCATGGGTGTGCAAATTTGCACACGTGACGAGCCGAGTCGATCGTTGTCTTGGAGGCCTCGCGGGCGCAAGGTTCCTCTTGCCCGGTGCGCACGGCGCGCCGAGGCTCGGCTCACTCAAGGGCCGCACCGAGCGAGAGGGCGCACGAGGTTCTGCGCTCGCACACGCCTCGGGCGGCACGCTCACGTCGAAAGGACGCCCGCTCATGCACGCCCGCACTCCGATGTTCACGCTCGCCGCGCTCCTCCTGCTCGGCGCTCGCCCGGCCCTCGCGAGCGACGACCCGTCGTGCGAAGGATGGGACGGGACCCCGAAGGGGCCTCGCACGCCGTCGGTCACCCACCCCGGCAGCGACGAGGACCTCGCGAGGTTCCGGTCGTTCGTCGCGCACGCCGACACCCCGTCGCGGATCCGCCGCTACGTCGGCGCCCTCGCGGGGCTCGGCGTGTCGGCCGTCGTGACCCCCGTCGGCGCGGTGCTCTACGGGAGAGAGGCGAACGTGGGGTCCGGCGTCGTCCTCGGTACGGGCATCGGCTTCGGCGTGGGCGGCCTCTTGGACCTGGTCTTCGCGCCGGCGAGCCCCTACGCGCGCGCCGACGCGGCCGCGGCCCTCGAGCTCTCACGGGGTCGCGCCTCGGCCGAGGCGCTCGCCGCCGGAGAGGCCGTGCTCGAGGGAGCCGCGCGCGAAGCACGGACCGGGCGGATGGTAGGTGGCGCCGTCGGGCTCGGGCTTGGGGCTGCCGCGCTCGGCGTGGGCGCGGTCTTCGCGGGGGCCGATCTGACCTCCTCGACGTTCAGCCGCAAGGAACAAGACGGCGTGTCCGCGGCGCTCGTGCTCGCCGGCGCGTGGGTCACGGCGTGCGGGGCCGAGATCTTGTTCTCCCCGACGCCCCTCGAGACCTCCTGGGCGGCGTACCACGCGGGCCGAGCCCGCGAGCCACGGCGGGCGACCCTCGTCGTGCCGGCGCTCACGCCCGTCCCGAGCGGCGGAGCGATGCTCACGCTGGGGGCGGTGTTGCCATGAGGGGCACGACGAAGCGCACGGACCGAGGCCGCTCCGAGCGCGGCGCGCCGCACGGGACACCGACCTCCGCCCTCTCTTCGCGCGACGAGGCGGCCGTCGCCGCGGAGGTCACCCGCCTCGTGACCGCCCTCCTCTGGGGCCCACCACGCCAGAGGCGGCCCGCGCCCTCGAGCCGCTAATTCGCGGGCGCTTTCGCCCCCCTATGCTAAGCCGCCGCGCATGCGCGTCGCGCTCGTATACCCGCCCACCTGCGATCCCACGGCTCCGTACCTGGCCCTCCCCACGCTGACCGCGTTCCTGCGGCAGAACGGCGTGGAGGTGCTCCAGATCGACGCCAATGTCGAGGGGTTCGACGCCGTGCTCGACCCGGGCGCGCTGGGCGCCTTGCGTGACAAGCTCGAGGGGCGCCTCGCGGAGCTCGACACGAGGCCGGCGCTCGCCCACGAAGAGCAGCTCGAGTACGCGGGCCTCGTGCGGTGCCGCGCCGACGCGCACGCCGTGCCCGAGGGCATCGCCGAGGCCAAACGCATCTTCCGCGACGAAGCGCGCTTCCACGACCCGGACGCGTACGCCTCCGCGGTCGCCACGGTCGAGGCGGCCCTCCGCGTGGTCTCGGCCACCCACTTCCCCCTCCACCTCGACTTCACGGCCTACCGCACGCCGCTCGGGCTCACGTCCTTCGAAGAAGTGGAGCGCGCCGGGCGCCCGGGGGCCGACCCATTCGACGACTACGTCACGAAGACGCTCGTGCCTCGGTTGCGGGAGGCCGACGTGAAGGTCGTCGGGCTCTCCGTGTGTTTCCCGGGGCAGCTCCAGCCCGCGTACGCGTTCGCGGCCAAGATCAAGCGGGCGCTGCCCCACGTGCACGTCACGTGCGGAGGCCCCGGCATCACCCAAATGCTCATTCGCCTCGCCGGGAAGAGGCTCGCGAAGGCCCTCGGCCCGTTCGACAGCGCGTGTGTCTTCGAGGGAGAAAATACCCTCCTCGCGCTCGTGCGGGCGCTCGAAGAGGGCACTCCGCTCCGCCAATGCAAGAACGTCGTCGTGAGAGACAAGCTCATGGGGGCGCGCTTCATGTCCGGACACGGCATGGAGGACCTGAAGGCCCTCCCCCCGCCGGACTTCGACGGCCTCCCGCTCTCCTTGTACTTTGCACCCAAGTTGGTGCTCCCCTACGATCCGACGCGCGGCTGCTACTGGGGAAAGTGCACGTTCTGCCACTACGGGTTGGCCGAGGTCGGCACGGCGGCGTACCGGGAGCGCGAGGTCGCGGGCATCGTCGCACACCTGCGCGGCCTCTCCGAGAAATACGGCACTCGCCATTTCTACCTCAGCCAAGACTCGGTCGCCCCGAAGACCCTCGTGAAGATCTCCCAGGCCATCGTCGACTCCGGACTGGACGTGCGCTGGGCGACCGACCTCAAACCCGAGAAGTACCTCACCCAAGAGCGCGCCGATCTCCTGAAGAAGGCCGGCGCCGTCGCGTGCGCGTTGGGCGTCGAGTCGGGCTCGGACCGCGTGCTCAAGCTCATCGACAAGGGCGCGCCCGTCGAGGTCGTCTCCACCGTGGTCGACCGCTTGTCCTCCGCCGGCATCGCCGCCGAGGCCATGTGTTTTACCGACTTCCCCACCGAGACGAAGGACGAGGCCCTCGCCACGCTCGACTTCATCGGGGAGCGCGAAGAAAAGCTCGCTGTCTACATCGTGGGAGAGTTCGGCCTCACCCACGGCAGCCTCGTGGCCCAGTCGCCCGAGAAATTCGGCATTCGCGAGACGTGGGAGCTCGAGGGCGACGAGCTAGGGCTCGGCATCTTCTTCGAGCCGACGAGCCCGTGGAAGACCGACGACGATCGCGCCGAGGTGAACGAGACGCTGGACGCCCTGAGCGAGGGCTGGGCCCTCCGCACGTACCCCTGGGCCGGCGCCGTCTCCACCGCCCACACGATCCTCTATTACGATCGCCGTGGTCCGGGAGTCTTCCGCGACCTCGCGGCGCGCGGGCTCCGCGAGCGCATCTTGGGGGCCTCGCCCGAGCGCTCCACGTTCGTGCGCGAGCTGCGCTTCGATCCACGAAAGGCCGCGCGCGCCGAAGAGCGTGAGGGAGGCATTTGGGCGACGCTCGTGCACGAGCACCGCAAGGTGGGCCGCGGCCCCTACGAGGAGCTCGCGAGGCGCGCGCCGTCGCTCAAACCCACAACGGTCACTTTCAGGTTCGCGGCCGGCTCGGAGCCCTCCGAGGCGATGCCGGCGAAGGCCAAAAAGGCCAAAGGACGGCGCCCCTCGCACGCCTCGAGCTCCACGCGGGGCTGACCCTGGACGGCGCGTCCGGCGCCTCGAGGTTCGACGTGTACTCTGCATGTTGTCGGGGCGGGGCGAGGCGCGCCGCGACTGCAAGGCCGAGCCGCGTCACCGGAAGTCGCCGACCTCGACGCAGAAGAAGCTCTCGGTTTGATTGCAGCTCGCGAGGGCATATCCCTCCACTCCCGCCTCCGCCCACGGTGAGCCCGTTGCCCCCGTCAAGCCGCCGTTCTCCGAGGTCCACGGGCCGTCGCCGGTCCCACAGTGGAGCGAAGATCCCGCGTCGTTGGGGGCCCCGGTCCAGACGCGCCTATCCCGCCCGACTTCTCCCCCGTCGGCGTGCCCGCGCACGAGGAACGCCCCTCCGACCGCGCCGACATTGGTGATCGCGAGGCGCCCCTGGGATCCGTCGCCGTTCGGCATGTACCTCGGCCCGGAGCTCTGAGCCCGAGAGAACAGGGTGTCCGAGTCTTTGAGGAAGAGGAGGGCCTTGAACTTGGCCCCGGCCTTGATCCGCTGCCCCTCATTGGTGCAGATCGTGTCGGCTTGAACCTGCCCCTGGCCGAGGTTGCCCGTGGTCGTCGCGGCGGACACGAAGGCCGCGCCCCAGCCAGGGGAGAGAGCGCCGGAGTCGACACCTGGTAGCACCCGGCCGCTGTCCTGGCCGCCCGGTGGCGTCGTGGGGACGGTCGCCGTCGCCGTCGTCGCGCCATCGCTCGCGGAGGCGTCACCCACGACAGGCTCGGTGTCGGACCCGAACGACGTGCACGCGCCTCCGACGGCCATGAGGGCAAAGGATACGACGAAGAACGCTCGGCGATGGCGCATTCGGCCATGGTCGCACGTTCGGGCGCGCGCGCACGCGGGATTCCGTGACGGAACGAGCCTCGGACGGTGGATCCGGGCGACGCCTCGCGCACCATTCGAGGTAGACTGCGCGCCATGCCGCTCCGACGTCATGGCTCCCGTGGTCCCGCTCAAGCCGGCGCTCTCGTCGCCCTCGCCCTCGCGTCCGTCCTCGCGACGGGCTGCGGAATCCCCAAGTCCGAGTACGACGCTGCGGTCGCGGACCGCGACAAGGAGAAGGCCCACGCGAAGGCCCTCGAGACCGAAGGTCAGGCCCAGCAGAAGGCGCGCGCCGAGCTCGAGGCCCGCCTGAAAGAGGTCGAGGCCAAGGCCAACGACGCCGACACCCGCGCGCAGCTCGACGAGCTCAAGAAGCAAAAGGCCGCGGCCGAGGCGCGCGCGAAGCTCTTCGACGACCTCGTGTCGAAGCTCAAGAAGATGACCGACACGGGGAAGGTCGCCATCGCCGCGCGGCACGGGCAAATCGTGCTCCTCCTCGAGACCGACGTCCTCTTCGACGTGGGAAAGACCGAGATCAAGCCCGACGGCGTGCAGGCCCTCACCGACGTCGCACAAGCCCTCCGTACGGTTCAAGGCCGCAGGTTCGTGGTCATTGGTCACACAGACACCTACCCCATTCAAACCAAGGAGTTCCCCTCGAACTGGGAGCTCTCGACCGCACGTGGCGTGGCCGTGACCAAGCTCCTCGTGGCCAAAGGGGTGTCCGCGGCCGACGTCACCGCGGCCGGTCACGCCGAGTTCGATCCGGTCGCTCCGAACGGCTCCCCCGAGGGGCGACAGGCGAACCGGCGCATCGAGATCGCGCTCCAACCCAACGTCGAGGAGCTCATCGCCTTGCCCGAGGTGAAGCCGATCTCTCACCCGCGCCCGCCGCCCCCGCCCGACAAACCCACCGCTCCGCCCCCCGGCGCCAAGCCGGGCACGCCACCACCGCCTCCGCCACCGGGGCACCCCCCGCACGGGCACAAAGGGGGCGAGAAGAAGCCCGCGAAGGGCGAGAAGAAGCCAGGAAAACACGGGAAACCGGGCTGACGTGCCGGGCCTCGGTCACGCCGCTACGTGACGTGGCCCGCCCTCGGTAGGCCGGTTCGGTCGGAAGGCTCGGGCATCGCCGGCGATGCTTCGAGGCATCGCCGGCGATGGTGGGGAGAGCACCACCACGCCCGAGGGGAGGCTCACCGCCTCGAAGGCGCGGGCGCTCGATGCACTTTTTTTGTGCTCTTCGGCCGCTCTGCGACATGCTCCGTCACCTCGTGCCGCACAGACTCTCGCTCGCCGTGGCCTTCGTGTTCGTGGCCGGATGTGCGGCCGAAGAGCCCCTCCGCATGCCTCGGCTCGCTCCGCGCGAGGCCCCAGGTCGCCCGAAGGCCAGCAGCCCACACGAGGGGGCTTCGCCTCGCGCGGGTGGCCTCGCTTGCTCCGACACGGCCGAGGGATTCGAGACGTGGCTCGCGGCCTTCGAGGCCCAGGCCGCCGCCGGGGGGATCTCGCGGCGCACCCTCACGCTCGCGCTGGGAGATCTCTCGTATGCCCCCGAGGTCATCGCCCAGGACCGTGGCCAGAGGGCCTTTTCCCATACGTTCGAAGAGCTCGTGCAAAAGCGTGTTCCACCTGCGCGTGTGACACGAGGCCGGGCCATGATGCACACCCACGCCGCCCTGCTCGCGCGCATCGAGGCGACGTTCGGCGTAGCCCCGAGCCTGCTCGTCGCCCTGTGGGGCCTCGAGACCGACTTTGGCCAGAACGTCGGCACGTATCCCACGTTCCGCGCGCTCGCCACGCTCGCCTACGATTGCCGACGTGCCGAGCGATTCCGCGGAGAGCTGCTCGCGGCGCTGCGCATCGTAGAGCGCGGAGACATGGCGGCAGACGACATGGTAGGCGCGTGGGCGGGAGAGATCGGGCAAACCCAGTTTCTACCGACTTCGTACGAAGCGCACGCGGTCGATTTCGACGGCGACGGCAAGGCCGACCTCGTGCGGTCGAGCGCAGACGCCCTCGCGTCGACGGCGAGCTACTTGCGTGGGCACGGGTACGCGGCCGGGAGGCCTTATCGCCCCGGCACTCCGAACTACGACGTGCTCGGCTCGTGGAACGCGTCGGACATGTACCGTCGTGTGATCGTGCACTACGCCGAGCGCCTCGAGGACCGCCCAGCGAAGCGTTGAGTCGCGCCCTTGCCGTCGCGGGCGCGCGTGAGGGGCCCGTGCATCACAAATGTCGCGCGCGTTTGCAGGGCGGCAAGCGGCACAAGCAGCATATCCACGTCTCCCGTGCCACCGTACCTCGGAGGAAGCCACGCCTCGGCGACCACGGAGATGGGTATCATGGGAGGTAGAGGTCCGAAGTCGCCACCCATCCCGGGATCGCGGTTCGACACACGCTGGGAGATCTTGGCCCACCTCGGCTCGGGCGAGACCTCCCACGTGGTCGCCGCACGGCACGACTACGGGCTCGAAGCGGCGCTCAAGGTGCTCCATCCCCACCTCGCCGAGGACGAAGAGCTCCGACGCAGGTTCGTCGCGCAGGGATACCTGACGAACCACGTGTCCCATCCGGCGCTGGTCCGCGTGCTCGACGACGGGGAGGGACCGGAGGGCCCTTACCTGGTCATGGAGCGCGTCTACGGAGAGGCCCTGGACGCGCGCCTCGCCCGCCATCGTCGGCTCCCCACCACCCAGGCGCTGGACATCGCGTGCAGTCTGCTCGAGGCGCTCGACGCCCTCCACTCCGAGGGGCTCTTCCACCGCAGGCTCGCGCCGCGCGAGATCCTCATGGAGCGGCGTGGCACGCTGCGGCTCATCGACTTCGACGGAGCTCGAGGCGTCGACGGATACACACGGGCGCGCCTGTCCCTCGTGCCCGCCTCGGCGAAACGGGACTCGTACGCTCCCCCCCTCGCGGGAGGAGCAGGGGAGAGAGAGCGCGCCCCGACCGACCTCACGAAGGATCTCTGGGCTGCGGCCGCCATTCTCTACCGAAGCCTGACGGGGGAGGCGCCGTGCGTGGTCGACGCGGAGGGCCGGGTCACGCGCGCCGCTCCCGCCCTCGGCGAGGCGCGCCCCGATCTGCCAGCGACGTTCTGCGAGGTGGTCGAGCAGGCGCTCGAAGCGTCGCCCGACTCCCCGTTCGACTCGGCCGGGGCCTCCGGCGAGCGCTCATCGAGGCGTGGACGCTCTCCCGGGTGCGGCGCTCGGGCTGAACGCCCGGCCACGACGGCAGACCGCGCGCGAAACCGAGACCTATCGCGTGGGCCGAAAGCCGTTTACACACGGGACATGTCTCGAACGTCGCCCGACCTCGCGCTCACAGGAGCTCTCGTCGATCTCGCGTCGCAGCTCGCGGCGCGCGCGCTCTTCTCCACCTTCCCCGATCCTCGGGATACGATCGCGCTCGCCCTCGAAGGCGGCGCGACCTACGTGGTGTCGGTCGACGACGACGCCTACGCATCCGTCACCGTGCGCGTCTTCGCGTCGGCGAGCGACTTCGACGCGTTCGACGACGCGTGCGACGCACGTGACGTGGACGGCGTGGAGGTCGAGTCCCCCTCGCACCTCCTTCTGTACCTCGGCGAGCGAAAGAACGGTCCGCAGGGGAAGATGGCGCCCCCGCCCGGGCCGCCCGAGGCCTCTCGCGTCACCGTCGGCGGAGAGAAGGTGCCCCCCTCCCCTGCCGATCACGAGGTGCTCGAGCTCGTCGCGCGCGCGCTGCTCGTGGTGTCCGACGAAGAGTCGATCCAAGACCCCTGGGACGGGGACGGCCCGTTCTTTCGAGAGATGACGCTCGAGACGCCGAACGGGCCGCGTCGCGCCACGGTCACGGCCCCCGTGAACGTGCCTCGCGAGGGGCTGCTCGGCGCTCTCGAGGCGGAGTTCGCTGCCGGCGGGGACGCCTACGCCGAAGCGGTGCGCACCCTGGTCGCCGAAGCCGCCGCCTCGCCCGAGGGCACCGCCTTGGGCGCCCCGCTCATGGCCGTCCCGTACCTCCTCGCGATGAGCCGTGAGCTGCTGGAGCGTCCTCTCTCGAGGCTCCGGCCGGCCCACCTACGCGAGGTCGTCATCGGGATCCTGCCCGAGCATGGGGGCCCCGCCTCGGTGGCGATGCGAGCCCACCCCGAGAACACCCGGGCCTTCGTCGAGGAGCTCCGTGCATTCTACACCTTTCTCGAGCGCGCTCATGGCTACGAGCGTGCCCGCGCCATGATCCGGGTGCTCGACGACAGGACCGTCGAGGACACCGAGAAGGCGCTGCGAGAGAGCGCCGCCGCGCGATCGACCGTGAGGCTCGAGGCCAAGGCGAAGGTCGCCACCGCCACCGCAGCCCACCGCGCGAAGAAGGCGAAACGAAAGGCCGAGAGCAAGGCGAAGCGAAAGAACCGCTGACCCTTCCTCACGCGGGCGCTCTGGGCCCCCTCCGCGGCTCCATCTCAAGCCGGCAACCGAGACTCAGTCGGCGCGGCGCACGGTCACGTCGGCGCGTAGCACGGCGACGCCTGGTCCCGGAGGCACCTTTCCCTCCGCGAGCCGGGTGCCCTCGTCGGCCGAGAGAGGCGACGAGGCGCGCGTGAGCACTACGACCAGCACGTACGAGCCCGCGCCGCGCGGAAAGATCCGTGTATTTTCCCCGTGAATCCGCACGGCCCCTTCGGGAGAGACCGAAACCGAGGCCGGCTCGATCGGCGAGGCGCTCCCCGACGAGACCACGTACCCACGCGCCGACACCACCCCCACGGAGCTCGACGGACGCGCCACGACATCGAGCGCGCCGGAGGGATCGAGCACGACCGAGGGCGCCGCCGTGGCAGGATCGGAGCGCGTCGCGCGGACGCCCACCACCGACATGTCGTACGTGGGGAGCGGCGCCGAGGCGGGCCGGCCGAGGAACCAGAAGACGAGCGCCGCGGCTGCGGCGAGCGGGGCGAGCACCACCCCGAGGCGGCGGAGCGGCGAGGACACGCGAGGGCGGAGCGGCACGACTTCGGCTTGTCGCGGTGGCTCGGCGGTCGTCGTGTCGGTACGGGGAGGTGCCGCGACCTCGGGCGATGGAGCAGGAGCTCCGGAGAGGATCGCGTCCGTGATCGTTCGCGAGCGAGCCTCGTCGAACACGGGGACCTCGGATGCCGCCAAGGGCTCGTCGCGGTGCGCGCGGAGGCGAGCCCCGAGGGCCCGGAGGAGCGCGTCGTCGGGGCGCGTGGGATCGTCGGTCATGAGGCTTCTCGATGGGAGATACGACGCTCGGGCCCCGAATTCGACATCGATTCGCCGCCGACTTCGGCGGCGAGGCTGCGCACGAGCTTCGAGAGACGGCTCCGCCACGCATAGAGCGCGTCAGGGGTCATCGCGAGCGCCGCGGCCACCGACTCGACGCTCTGCTCCTCGACGTAGAGGCGAACGAACACGTCGAAGCCCTTGGGCGAGAGCTCCGCGCGGAGCCTCTCGAGCAGCACGTCGAGCATCTCGATCGAGCCGAAGAGCCTCTCGGGGCCGTGGGCCTCGTCGACGGCGTCGGGCTCGGGGAGCACGTCGAGCTCGTCGGACCAGGGGCGTCGGCGTCCCGAACGAAAGACGGAAGCCACGAGGTGATCGGCGAGCAGGGCCACGTACCCTCCGAGGGGGCCTCGGGTCGGGTCCCACGCGCGGAGCGCCCGCGCGTCGTTCTCGAAGAGGGCGAGGAAGACCTCTTGGGCGAGATCGTCGATCTCCTGTGTGACGTCTCGGCCGCGCGCGCTCGGCCCGCGCCGGCGGTAGAGGGCCTTGGCGACGCGCCCCTGCACGACCGGACCTATGGCGCAGACGAGCGCGTGCACGGCCGCGGGCTCCCTGCCCACGGCCCGCCGAACGAGCTCGCCCGTGCCGTCATCCGTCATCAGGGGGCGGTATCTCCGTAGTAGAGCGTCACGTCCTCGGTGCCGGAGATCGCCTCCTCGAGGGGCATGTCGGCGACCGTGCTGACCTCGGGGAGCACTTGGTAATAGTGATGGCCCGCGACGTTGTAGGAGAACGAACGCCAGCCCGGAAGGATGGCCCACATGTGCGTCTGAGTGGCGTAGCCGCAAACATCGCAATGACCACTACCACCGAAGAGAGCCCAGTCGGACTGGACAAGGCTCTCTCTCGGTGCGAGGGCGAGCTTCGCAAGATCGGGATTGGCGCCGCCCGTGCAAGTGCGCTCCCACACGATACCGCAAGATCGCTCCTTCAGCTCGGCGGGCGCCGATGCCGCGACAGGCAACGTCGAGATGCGGAATCGCCCACCCGTGCCGTAGAGCGATTTGGTGCCATCGGTCTCGGTCACGATCCCCGGGAGCCCCAGGCACGTGGGCGAGGTCATGAGCCGGCGCAAGACGTAGCGGCGCGGGCTGCAATACGAGGGCGGCGGCGTCGGATTGGCGAGGACGACGCCAGGAATCATCACCACCGTGGCCCCCTTCGGAGGCGGAGCGGCGTCGGGGGTGCCCGCGTCCGGGACCTGCACCCGATCGGGCAACTCCCCCTCTACCTCGCGGCGCTTCAGCGCAGACGTCTCGGTCTCGAGGAGCCCCCCCTCGGAGCCCGAAGAACAGGAGGCCGCCGCGAGCGAGAGGGCCCCCATGGCGACGACGGACAACCACGCAACTCGATTCGAGCTCATGCGCGGGACACTGCCACTGCGGTGCGCATCGCACAAGGTAAGTGTTGCGAGCATGGCACTTCTTAGCCCGGCTCGACGCAGATTCGCGGAGTTACGTTCATCTGACGAATACCCGAAAGGCCCTCCAAAGGGGTTTGCCCTGCGCGAGCGCGTCGCGGCGGGCGCGAAAGAGCCCCTCCCCGAGGTCAATCCCGAGGACCGAATCGGTCCTCGTAGCCTTGTTCCCGCCTTCGTAGAGCGCTCGAGAGAGTGACGCCGCAGCCACGTCGTCGACCACCTCGGTCGGCGCGAGGACCTCGTCGGCGCCCGCGACCAGGAACGCATGGGCCAGACCTGCGACGGCGTCGTCCCCGACGCCGACCTCACGCCCCGCTTCGCAGCCCGAGAGCACCACCGTCCGGGGAGCGCGGGGGAGCGCGAGCACGTCCGTGAGGGTGAGCGCGCTCCCTTCGGCCAGCGGGAGTCGGCTCTCCGCCCCCTCGACGCCCCGGAAGATCCCGTGGCCCGCGTAGTGGAAGAGGCCGGCCCCGCCCAGCGCGTCACGCACGGCCGAAGCCGTAGCCGCGCGCCCCTCGAGGAACGACGCTCCGCGCCCCTCGCCGAGCGCCGCGGTGACGAGCCTTCCCTCTTCACGCGCGGAGGGCAGGTCGCCGGTCGGGTTGCCGACGACGAGGGTCGGTGCTCCGGCCGGTGGCGCTCCCCCCACGCGAGGAGGCAGCACGACGCCGCTCACCGTCGGGAGGGACGCGCCCAGGGGAACACCGTCGATCGAGGCTTGAGCCAGGTCGACGCCCACGAGGCTCGCGTCCGTCTCGAAGCGCACCCGCGTCGCGCGCGCGAGCTCCCCTCGAAGCGGGCGAAGGACCGCGTCGCCAAGATCCTCCGCGCTCGTGCCGCGAGAAACGTCCCGCACGGCGAACGTCCGGACCACCCCGTCGAGCTCCGAGAAGGCCACGGGGAGCCGCGTGTCGCCGATCCGCGCGAGCACGATCCGTAGCTCGTGGGGCCGCAGCACGGGCGAAGAAGCGAGCGACGCGCCCCTCCCCGCCGAGGCGTCGTCGAAAAGGGCCGACAGCCGCGCGAGCTCGTCCGCGCGAGCCCTCGCTCTCCGCGCGAGCTCGTCCGCCGGGAGCTTCCAGTCTTCCGCCGCCTCGACGTCGAGGCGCGCTCTCGCCGCGTGGTACTCCGCGATGCGAGACTCGTGCGCGCGCGCCTCCTCGGGTGTGCGCGAGGGCGCACGCGTGAGGAGGCTCGCGAGGAACCGCCCCTTGGCGTGCGTGACGAGCGCGAGCGCCTCGGGCGCGCGGCCCGCCTTCACCAAGAGCGCCGCGGCGAGCCTGACGCTCTCCGTCCCCTCCCGCGCCGCGGCGGCCCGCCCCTCTCCGAGCGGGATCGCGGCCACGACATGATCGACCTCCGCTTCGGCCTCCAGGAACGAGGCGAGCGCGTCGCGCTCGCGGTGCGCGGCGAGCTGTGCCCGACCTCGCGCGACGAGCGCGTGCGCCGCCTTGGTGTGGAGCGCGGCCCCCTTCGCCAGGGTCACCGCGGCAGAGAGCTCCTCGAGCGCCTCGGCGACGTGCCCCTCGAGGCGCGATGCGTTCCCCTCGACCTCGAGGCGCGCCACCGCGTCGCTCAGGCGAGGCTCGACCGCGACGCTCCGCGCGCTCGCGAGCTCCCGCCGCGCGGTGGCTGCATCTTTCCGTAGCACCGCCACGATCGCGAGGTGCTGGTGCGCGAGACCACGCAGGTACGTGTCGGGGCACGCCTTCTCGAGCAGCGCGAGCGCACGGCGGTCGGCCTCTCCGAGCTCCTCGGCGGCCCGCGCTTCGACCTCGGCGGCCTCGATCTCGGCGATGCCGAGCGACACCCACACCTCCGCACGTTCGCACGCGGGCGTGCTCGGGTCGGCCGTGGCCCGTTCGGCGGCGGCCCGCAACGTCTCGAGGCACGCGCGTGAGCTGCCGGCGCCGCACGCGATCATCCCCACGAGGCTCCGGGCGGGCCGCGCGATCGAGCCCGCGCCCAGACGGTCCGCGCGAGACACCGCCTCGCGGGCTTCGCGCAGGGCTCCCCGAGAGTCGCCCGTTTGCCACGCGAGCTGCGCTCGGTAGAGGGGCAGGCGGGCGTGCCCGTCGGGGTAGTCGGTCACGAGAGGAGCGACCTCCTCGAGCACGGCGCGCGCCTCGGAATAGCGGCGGGAGCGTTGGTGCAAGACGAACGCGAGCGCGAGCGCGTCGTCGACCCGATCGGACACGTGCCCCGCCTCGTCGTCGAGCACGATGGCCTCTCGGAGGCGCGCGACCGCCTCGTCGATTTGGCCTCGCCGAAGTGCGATGCGCGCCACGAGCCCGAGGGCCGCGGCACGCTCGGACGGGTCCTTCGCGGAGAGGTGAGGCTCGACCAGCGCGAGCGCTCCAGCCAGATCGCCGCTCTGACGAAGAGAGGCCGCCGCAGCGAAGAAGGCGGGCCGGGTGGGTGCGTGGAGCGGCACGACGCCGATCACGGCCCCGTCGGCGCTCCGGACGGAGATCTGCCGTCCGGGGTGGGGCACCGTCACCGTGTAGACATCACCTCGCTCCACCGCACGCCCCGTGCCCGCGTCGAGCGCACCGTCGTCGAGCGCGAAGGAGACCGCCCCATTTCCGGCGGGGACCACCACACGAATCGGCTCCGTGGCATGTGGGACACACGCAGGCACATCGGTCTTGGAGGGCCGCACGACCTCGGCGCATCCCGAGACCTCGAGCCTCGGCGCATCCTCCAAAGCAGGGGGAGCGGGCCTGCGGCACGCCCCGCCGACGACGAGCACCACCATCCCCAAGGTCCCCAGCACCCGCCGCATGGTCGGCCCATACCGCAGAACGCACCTCCGCGCGAAGCCTTCGCTCCAGGGCAGCAGAGAGAGAGAGAGAGAGAGAGAGAGAGAGAGAGAGAGAGAGAAAAAAAATCGTCGGGGACGTGTCAGGTCTCCGCGCGCCGAGGCGTACCTCCCCTCGAGACCGGGACACCGGTCGAAAGACCGGGCGGTGTCCGGCGCGCCGTGGTGGTGCGCCGAGATGCCGTCCTCGAGGGGCACGCCTAGGGCGTCCCCTCGTCGTGCGCGCTCCCCGCTCGCCTCGCCCCGGCGCGACTGCGCCAACCATGGAGAATCGTCATGAAAACTCGCTCGATCGTCGCTCTCGCCCCGCTCCTTTTCTTCGCCGCCGCATGTGCCACCGAAACCGTCGACCCCGAGCTCGCCGAGACCGAGGTCGGCGAGACGGAGGGAGCGCTCGCCCGCGCGACGCCGGAGGGGGACACGACGACGACGGCGACCACGACCACGGCGTCGGGGCTCGGAGGGTTCGACCTCGCCGGCCTGACGCCGCGACCGACGCCGCGGGTCGTGTCGCGCACGGCCGCAGGCGCCACGCTCACCCTCGGGCTCGATCGCGCCCTGGCCGCCGACGAGGTCGCGCTCGCCCAGATGAAGGTCATCGTCGTCCGCAAGGAGAACGGGCAGATCGTCCGCAAGAACCTCGCTCGGTCGGCGGCGCTCTCGGCCGATAAGAAGAGCGTCGTCGTCTCCTTGTCGGAGCCCGTGAAGGCGGGAGAGATCTACCACCCTCGTGGGACGTGGAAGCCGTGCTCGGGCTCGATCTTGGGCGCGCGCTGCCGTGTGCGCCCCGCCCGCTTCGGCCAGGTGCTCGTGCAGAGCCGGCGGACGACCCCGTTCGCCGAGGTGCTCCCCATCGCCGGCGCAGACCTCCAAGTACTCGGAACAGCGAGCAAATCCGCCCCGTCAGCGATCGGCACGGCGAGCCCCGCGCCACTCGCCACCGTGACCCAGCTCGTGCTCGACGAGCCCGCCGCGCCCACGCAAGGCACCTTCCGCGTGAAGAGCATGACGCCCGCGAACCTTCAGCGCGGCGTGCGGCGCGACGTCGACCGCGTGGTGATCGAGCTCGAAGGTGGCACGATCGACTGCGCGCGGACGGGCCGAGGGAAGGAGGCCTTCCACATGTACACGACGACCGACGGTCGCATGGAGCAGAGCATGTACGACGCCCCCGCGAGCGAGGGGCTCTTCCGCGGCACCCTCCGCTGCGAGGAGGACACGAACCGGCTCGTGTTCGAGACGCCGGGCAACCTGCTGGGCGACGCGTGGTTCAAAATCGAGCTCAATGCGTGGTCGAAGGAGGGGAATTTCATGGGGAACAAGGTCCTCGAGTTCGAGACCGTGCGCCCAGGCATCCAGGTGCTCGCGACCCGCCTCGAGAACCACTACGGCGGCGACGAGACGTGCGACAACGACTGGTTCGGCACCAACTACTGCGACATCTACGTGACCACCGCGGTGGCGTCCGCGTCGCAGAACGAGACCAAGCGCATCCCGGAGTCGGGGAGCTACGGCGGAATGAAGCTCTTCACGAGCGACCCGGTGAGCGGCAGCCGCAACCTCGGGTACGGCCAAGTGCTCTTCTCGCGCGCAGAGCCCATCGACGAGCTCCTCCAAATCAAGATGTGGGCCCACGACGCCGACGACGACTCGTCCTGGAAGGGCATCTTCAGCACCGCGGGCCAGATCGCCGCCGCCGCGGGCGCGGCGCTGCTGCCCATCCGCCCGGACGCCGGCGCCATCGCCGAGGGGCTCGCGGCGGGGTTCGCCGGCATCGCCGAGGCCATCCCCTCGAACGAGGACGACACCCTGGGGACCGCCACCTACAACCTCACGAGCTCCGAGGGGCGATGGGGCACACAATCGGTCGGCCCCACGGTGATCGACATCTCGAACGGCGCGAACAACCGCGGCCCGGTGAAGGTCTTCCTGTACACCCAGGAGATGCCTACGTCGTGGCGCCCGATCGTCGTCGAGTGAGCTTTCGCTCGTGAAGCGCTCCGCTCGCCGCGCCCTCGTTACAGGGGCGCGGCGATGCTGCGTTCGGCGCACGCGAACCGCACGCGACAGCCCGTCAGCCGGCGCCGAATCGTCGTGCGTCTCCGGAGGAGGTGAGAACGGGCCTCGCTTTTTCCCAGGGATGTACTATCCAGAGGGCGTCACGTTGACGTTTCCGGTTCCTAGACTCGACGCCTTCCCGCTTTCTCTGCGGCCGATCGCGACGCGTTGCAGCTCATGGTCACGCCGCGTGTGTGTACGCGAACGTCTCGCGGACACGCGCGATCGCACGCAACGGCTCGTCCGATCTCAGCTCTGCTCGACTGCCGCTCAGAAAGAATAGAAACAACATGGGTCAGCGTCTTTATGTCGGAAACCTCTCGTTCAACACCACCCAGGAGACCCTCCGCTCCACGTTCGCGGAGTTCGACGAGGTGTCCGACGTTCACCTCCTGATGGACCGTGAGACGGGTCGCCCGCGCGGCTTCGCGTTCGTCACGATGGGCTCGTCGGAAGGCGCCCAGAAGGCCATTTCGGCCATGAACGGCGCTGTCGTCGACGGCCGCCCCCTCCGCGTCAACGAGGCCGAGGAGCGTCAGGCTCGCGGCGGCGGTGGTGGTGGTGGTGGTGGTTACGGCGGCGGCGGCGGCGGCGGCGGCGGCTACGGTGGCGGCGGCGGTTCGCGCCGCGGCGGTGGCGGAGGCGGCGGCGGTCACCGCGGCTGGTGAGATCGTTTCGGAAGTCCGAAGGGGCGGCGCGGCTCGTGGAGCGGCGTCGCCGTGAGGACGACGCGCCCCGCCTGAAGCAGGAAGTGCCGGGGCTCGAGAAGCTCGATCTCGAAATCACGGATAGCCGGGGAGAGCTGGACCCGGGCTCGACGTACGTGCGTCGAGTCGTCGTCGACCAGGCCCCGGCCCTCTTCGTGCTGCCGTGCGCCGACCCGTCGTGCGCCGACGGCGGCCACGACATCACGAGCTCGGTCATGTACTCGCTTCGATCGGGCGCGGCCTCGTTCGACGGGCGCGACGAGTGCCACGGAAGCGTGGGCTCGGCGCCTTGCGGACGTGTGCTCACGTTCGTCGCCAAAGCGGCCTATCGAAGCCCGTGAATTCGCGTAGCTCCCGACCGACCAAGGCACGCCGGGGTCGGGTCGGGGGCTCTCGGCTCGCGACCGATGGGCTGCGCGCCGGGCGCGCGGTGACGCGCCGGCTTCGAATCCGCGGTCGAACCACGACCGCGGACATGTCGAAGACCCCCACCCCCTGCACGCGCTGACGCCCCGCACCCGCGGGAGGGCGCGAGAACGCGCCCGGAGATGGGCGCGAGAGGAATACGATGGCCGGACAACAAAGCTTCATGAAGCGCCAGAAAGAGCGCGCCCGCGCTGACAAGGCGCGCGACAAACGCACCGAAAAAGAGGCGCGCAAGCGCGACAAGATCGACCGCCCCGCTGGTGCGCCGGGCGAAGATCCCGATATCGCCGGGATCGTCCCAGGTCCGCAGCCCATTCTCGAGTAGGCCACGACCGGGTCCGGGGGAACGGCGCCGACGCGCTCGGTACGACCTCGGCCCCCACCGCCAACGCCACCTGGACGAACCTCTTCGGAGGTTCGCCTCGGGGCGCCATTTCGCCTCGTCCCCTTCCGGGTGGCGGGGCGCGCGCGTTCGTGCGAGACCCACTTCGGCCGCGCAAAGTCGCACCTCTCGCCTACGTTGCGAAAAGGGGCAAAACTGAATCCTTTCGATGGGTTGGCGCGAACGTCGGTCGATTCTTCTCGGTCGGTTCTTCTCGCCCGTGGCGGTCCCGCACGATCGTGCGTCACCCGTTGGCGGCGAGATCCACGCCTGCCACGAACGTGAGCAGGAGGCACGTCACCCACACCGCGACGGTGACCACGCGCTCCCCGTGCGTGCGCTCGTGGACCTCCGGCGTGACGAGTCGACGGCCGAGCACGACCGCCACGAACGCCACCGTCACGAGCGCGAACGCGATGCCGAAGTCGTGCCCGGGCGCGGCGGTCGTACCGACGAAGACGGCGAAGACGAGCGTCACGAGGTACATCGCGAGGCAGAGCGCCAAGACCCCGACCGCGCGACCTACGACGCCCGCCGGGCTCGCCGGCGCGACCGCGAGGCTCCGACGCATCCCGAGCGCCCACGCGACGAACGTCGCGAGCACGACGGCCGCAAGCGCGACCCCGTTTCCGAGGGGGCGCCCGGTGAGCCACGAGGTCGTGAGCTGACCTGCGACGACGTACGCCCACAAGAGGACCCCGAACGTGCCGAGCGACGGCCCGAGCAAGGGCCTCATCACACGGCCGCCGTAGGGCAACGGCCTTGGAGCTTCGTACGGAGGTGTCCTGTAGGGGCCGGAGGGCACGGGCGCCTCGACCGCGGTCGGCGCGCCCTCGTTCGTCGCGGGGACCGCCACCCGAGGAGGCGAAGGGGCCACGACCTCCTCCCGCGGGGCCGGGGGCGGCTCGTCGGCGGCCGCGGTCGCTCCATCGGAGACTTGCGCGGAAGCCTCGGCGGCTGCGGGCGCGTGCGCTGTATCGGCGATCTCGACGTGGCCCGCAGGCGCTTCGCCCTCGGAGGCGGCGCCGGAGGTAGGCTCGGTGGAGGCCTCAGGGGCTCGTGTGGTCGCGTCCGATTCGTCCCGTTCGACGGTCATTGAAAGGCCTCTCCGGTCCAGCGAAGCTCCGTGCCCTTTTCTCCCGGAGCGATGTCCACCTCGCGCGTAACCAGACGCGACCGGCTCCGATCCTGGCTGTCGAGCACGAGCGCGGTGACGAGCGCGCGCGAGGGACGACCGCTCACGAAGCCCGCCGCCTGCCGAAGCCTGAGCCGCGCCACCCCTCCGCCACGCTCGATCCTCACCGCCGCGAGCCCCATCGCCGACGCGTCGAGGTCGGCCGGGAGCTCGTCTTTGTCTTTCTCTTGGCGCGCGACCGACACCTCGATCGTCGAGTCGTTCACGGCAGAACGCACGAGGACGACGCTCGCCACGTCGGGGAGCGGCGTCTGCGCGAGCCTGCGAACGAGGAGGGCGTCGATCTCCGCGCTGGCTTGTTTTTGGCTCTGCCGCGCGTTCGTGAGGAGCGACGCCGACACGATGGAGGCAAGCTCGCCGAGACGACCGTCGTCTCCGCGCCCCCCGGTTTGCGCCACCTTGTCGAGGAGACGCGTCGCCACGTCGAGCCGCCCGGCGCCCGCATGAGCGAGCGCGATGCGGAGGGTGACGGCGGGGTCATCCGGCATCGCCGCGTCGAGGCGGAGGTACGCGGCGAGGGCGTCTTCGTGGAGCCCCTCCGCCCGCAGGCGATCGCCCACGTACCCGAGCGTCCACGGGTCGCGCGGCGCACGCTCGACGAGCTCGCCGAACGCGCGCCTGCCCTCCTCGTCGAGCCCGATCCGGCGCAGGGTCGACGCGCACTCGGCGAGGAGCCCTGCGTCGGCGAACGCGTCGTACCGAATGTGCTCGATCGCCTCGAGCAGCGCGGGTTTGTCCTTCATCGCCTCGAGGAGCGCGACGTGGAGCCGTCGACCGAGCGGGCTGTGCGGCGCGAGCCGAAGGAACCGGCGAAGGACCACGAGCTTGTCGGCGTCCGTCTTGGCGGCGCGATACGCCTTGTCGAGCGCGCGGTCGATCTTCGGCTCGTCTTCGATCATGAGCTGACGGAGCTGTTCGTACCCGAGGGCGCTCAGGCTCGCGTTTCGCAGGAGCTCTTGCCGAACGAACCTCGAGGCGTCCGTTGCGCCCTCGTTCTCGAGCCTGGACGCGAGCGCCATGCCCGTCTGCGGCGCCAGATCCGTCGTCAGGATCGCGAGCAGCGCGCGCCGCTCGGACCACGTCGGGGTCTCGCAAGCCCTCGAGGCTACGGAGAAATCGAGCTGCCCCTTGGCCTTGCGCGCGCGCCAGATTCCGCGCCGCACCGGGAGGGGGAGCTTGGACGCCACAGAGCACTGGGTGCGCTTGCCTCCCTGCCCGGGCGGGAGCGTGACGGTGTGAGAGACCTTGACCGTGACCCCCGCGCCGTGGAACGGGACGGCCGAGACGACGACGCGGATGCAGCGATCGAGGACCGGATCGTCTTCCCGCGCGTCGCTCGCCCGGACGACGACGTTGGTCGCGTGCCCGTCCTTGTCGACCGAGACGGACACGTCGAGCGAGCTCCCGACCCCGGGTTTGATCGAAGCGCGCGCGTCGCGGCACGCCACCATCGGCCCCATCGCGTCGCGGAGGGCGCGGCGCGCGGCGATCTCGGCGGCCTCTTCGATCGTGGCCTCGCCGTCGAACGTGGTCGGCGGCTCGAGAAGGAGCGACGGAGGAGGAGGCGCCGGCTCGACGTGGCTCGCGTACGCGGCGTCGGCCGGAGAGAGGCCGATGAGGCGCGCGTCCCATGGGGCGCTCGCGCTCCCGCCGCCAAAAAACCAGCTCGTCCACGGGGTGAGGAGACCGACCTTGCTCGCCAGCGCGATCGAAGGCTCGACGCCGTCCGCGCGCACGACGTTCTCTTCGATGCGCTGCGCCGCCCAACGCTTCGGCACGTCGGCGAACATCGGGGCGACGACCTTGGTGAGCGGCCGCACCTCTTCGACGAGGGTCGTCCCGCGGCGATAACGGAGCACGATCTCTTTCGGGAGCTCCCCACGGAGGCGGCCGGAGACGGTGACCGTGGAACCCGAGAGCTTCGCCTGCGGATCGCGCGGGTACACCCGATCGACCGTGGTCCCGAGATCGAGCGACACGTCACGGAACGTCGGGGCGAGCGCGTCGGCGACGAGCACGGAGCTCGCGCGCGCGGCGTCGGGGCGGTCGAGCACCTCGAGCACGGGGCCCGCGCCGGCGACGAGCTCGGCGAGCATCCAACGGTCCGCCCCCTGACCGACGGCGAGCGCCCCGAGCCGAGGGACGCCCGTCGCGCGACGAGCGAGCCGCTTTCGAAGCTCGCGCGCCGTCACTTCGCCGACCGTGGGGCGCCCGTCCCCGAGGTAGACGACCATGCCCGCGCCCGCCTTTTCGCCTTGTGCGTCGAGGAGATCGGCGCCCCGCTCGAGCGCGAGGCCGAGGTTCGACGCGCCGCCGGCGTGCACCTCTCCGAGGGCCTTTCGAATGCTCGCGCGGAGCTCGGGGGTGACCGCCGAGGCTTTGTCCGAACCGAGCGTGGACACCGCGTGATCGGCGGCGAGCACGACGACCGAGTCCTTCGGTCCGAGCGAATCGAGGATGGCGTCGACGGCGGCGCGTTCGGTCTCGAGGAGCGCGGGCCCCACGCTCGACGACGTGTCGACGACCAGCGCGAGGCTCACGCCGGTGGCCGCAGACTCGGGGAGCTCGGTGCGCACGAGCACGTACGGGTCCTCCGAAGCGTCTCGGCGCTCGACGTAGGCGCGCGCGGCCTTCGATCGGACGACCGCGGGCTCGAGCTCGACGACGAGATCGCCCGTAGGGCGGACGTCGGCGCGGTGGAGCTCGATGGCCCCCGAGACGACCTTCGCCCCCGAGCTCACCGAGAGCCATTTTGCCGGCGAAACGGACGTGACGCGCACGTCGAGACCGCCCACCATCGGCGCCTCGATGTCGCTCGCCATCGGGAAGCGGTAGGTCGCGTGCCCGTCTTTCTGAGGGAGCCATTCCACGTAGTCGACCGAGAGCTCGACCGACGTCCCCGCACCGACGTTCGTGAGCGTCCCTCGTAGCCAGCCTCCGCCCGCCCACTCGAGGCGATCGCCGAGCGCGCCGCCGCGGATCCCGACACCGACGACGGCCTTGCGCTCGTCGCTCCCCTCGTTCGTGCGCGCGACCTGCGTCACGATCGCGCCCTCCGGGAGCGCCATGCGCACGTCGGCCGAGACGTCCCGGTCGGAGCCGTTGAAGTACGAGGTGCGCATCCGGGTGAGCGCCACCTCGCCGTCGATGGTGGTCTCGACCTTCGCCGAGCGCACGACGAGCGGCGCGCCAGGGTCGTCTCCCATGCCTCCCCAGAGCTCCGCGATGGCGCTCGCCGGTGATTTCTCGCCCGACCAGGGCACCGCCAGCCCGCCCGTCCAGTCGTCGAAGGCGGTCTCCGGCGCGACCTTCGCTTCGGCCCCCATCAAGGTCGCCGTCTCGCCGCTCTGAACGTGGGCCGACTTGCCGCCGATCGTGGCGACGAGCTCACCGCGTGCACAATACACCTTTCCGACGGTCTCGCTCGCCTCGAAGGCGGCGGCGGCAGAGACGACGCGGGTCACCGAATCTCGCAGGGCGACCTCGGTTCGGGCCGCGGCGCCCGCTTGCACGAAGACGCGGCCCCGGGCGACGACGACGCGTTCTTTCTTGAGCGAGATCTCGGTGTTTCCATCGACGACGAGCACGGTGCCGTCGTCGAGGCGGAGGCGCGCGCGGCCATCGGGGCCGGTCTTGACGTCGTCGCCGTCGTGGAGGCGAGCGTCCCCCCGCACCTCCCGTCCGTGGACGGTGATCTCGGCGTGGAGCGCCTTGATGTCTCCCACGGTGGTGGACATCGCGCCGATGTCGACCTTCTGCGGTCCCCGAGAGAACATGCCGAGCCCACCGCTCCACGCGGCGCCCACGACGAGCGCGCCGAGCACGACCTCGAGGCGGAGAGCCGTCGTGAGGAGCGGGCGAACGAACCGCACGGCGCGCTTCATCGTGCACCTCCCTTCTCGGGGGCGGCAGCAGTCACGGTGAGGGCACCGTTCTGGAAGGCGAGCAGCGTACGCGCGACGGGCGCGCCCACCGTCCCGAAGCGCACCTCTTGGCGAACGACCTTCTCGGCCGGGGTGCCGGAGCCGGAGATGACCGTGACGATCGCCGAGAGCCCGAGCCTCGCCGCGCGCGCCGCGTCTTCGGGCTCGAGCCTCAGCTCCGCGTTCAGGGCTCCGTTCGTCATCTTCGCCTCGGCGACGCCGAACGCCGGGAAATTGTCGGGCGAGGGCATGGGCGCGCCGAGGGCGTTCGTCCACAGCGACGGGTGGAGCTCCGGGTGAGCCCACGTGACGAGGAAGCGCACGCTCTGTTCGTCGGCCTGGCTCGGCTTGGTGTTGGTCCCTGCCGCGCCAAGGCGGCGGGCGCGGGCGAGCAGCTTCTCGGCGTCTTCTTTTCGTCCGGCGCGGAGAGCTTCGTCGCGCGCCCACGAGACGAACGAGAGCGCCGTCGCACGCGAGGCTCGCGAGAGCGGGCTCGCGCCATCGGGGGAGCCCGCGGTCGCCGCCTTCTCGGCCCAGCCCACGGCCTCTTCGACCCTGCCGAGGCCTTGGGCCGCCGACGCCACGAGGAGAGACACTCCGGGGTCGTCGGGTGTGAGGGTTTGAAGGGTCATGTACTGACGAAGCGCCTCTTCGTACCAGCCATGGGCGCGGAGCAAGTCTCCGAGGCGCCGGCGCGCGGCCGGATCTTCCGGCGCGAACTCGACGAGCTCGCCGAACGTGCGGCGCGCCTCGATTTTGTCGTGCTCGGCATCGGCGCCTTTGCCGCGCGCGGCGAGGCGGAGGTAGTACTCGCCCACGCTCGTCCACACGTGCGCGGTCGCGTCGGCCCGCCTCCGCATACGACGAGCCCACGCGCGGCCACCCGCGTCGTCACCGACGTCCTCGAACGCGTCGAGCACACGCAGCGCGAGCTCGAAATCGTCGGGCCATTTGACCGCCGCAGCGCGGAGCACGGAGAGCTTGTCGGCCGGGGTCTTCGCCTTCGCGACCATGCCGGCGAGCAAGTCCGGATCGACCGACGCGAGGCCGAGCGCCTTGTGGAGCGCGTGGAGGTCGGCCACCGTCTGAACCCGCACGACGATCGCGCGGTAGACGACGTCGGCCGCAGGCGTGAGCAGGAGAGACTTCCAGAGCGCCACGCGCGACGTCACCGCGGGCAGGGCGTCGACCATCGCGAGGAGCAGGGTCGTTCGCTCGCGCCACGACGGAGCCTCGCAGTCCTCGAGCGCCTTCCGGTACACGCGGAGCGCTCCATCGGCCGTCCCACCTTGCTGCGCGAGGCGCTCCACCCACAGCGTCCGACGTTCGGCGAGCGGGAGCTCCGCGGCCGCCCCACAAGGCCTCGCCGCGTGCCCGATGACCCCGAGTGAACGCGACGCGCCGACCTGTCCGACCGTGGGCTTCGCCTCGGTTGCCTGAGGTGGGCTCGAAGACGAAGAGCCGTCCCCGGGGTTGAACTGGATGGGGTAGACGACCGTCACCTGGCCCCCTTCGGGCTGCGGGAAGCTCAGGTTGCCGAAGCCCCGCACGACGCACGCGACGACGTTCTTGTCGGGCATGTCCGAGCCGCCGTCTTGGGTGGACGCGACCGAACCGGACCGGTCGATCACGAACCTCACGGCGACACGGCCGGCGAGCACCGGGTTTCCGCGGAGGCCGTTCTCGTAGCAGAGGCGGAAGCGGCCAAAATTCTGCCGCACGATGCGCTGGACGACCTCGGGCGGGAGCCTCCCCGTGACCGTGACCGGCCCCTGCCGCAGCGTGGGCGCGCTCGTCGCGCTCGCGCCGCCGAGGCGTCCGTGACCGTTTCCGAAGCCCTGCCCCGTCCCGGTGCCCGCGCCGTGGCCGATCGTGCCGATGTTGCCGAGGCCGATCCCCTCGCCCTTGCCTCCCCCTCCCTCGCCGACTCCCGAGAGCCCGAGGCCTCCCGCCCCGAACGAGTCCGTCCCCCACATGTTGCCGACGGCGGGAGCCGGGGCGGACTCGGCAGCGTCGAGGGCCTTGGCCGGAGCCGCCGCCCGAGGCGCGCGCGGCTCTGCAGCCGTCGGCATCGGCGTGACGGTCATCGGTGCGAAGGCCATGGACGCGGCTGCAGCGGCAGGCGGTGGGGCGGGCTCGTCGGCGGGGCGATCGGCGTGCGGCCCGGCGACGGCGTATTTCTTCCCGCTCCCCTTCAGGTTGGGGTTCCCCATCGAGCCTTCTTCGCCCTTCGCGCGCGTGCCGGTGCCGCCCTCTTTGTTGTCGGCGGAGCTCTCGGCGATCTGCTCGGTCGGAGCTTCGTCGTTCTTCCACGTCCTCGACCAGGGCCGCCAATACCGGCGACGCGCGATGGCGTCGGCGCGCTCGTCGGCGACCGAGTCGTTCTCGGCGAGGTTCGCTTGCGCCGCCTCGCGGGCCGTCGGTACGTAGAGCGAGGTGTACGGAGACACGAGCCCGTACCGCCGCGCGACGTCCACGAGAGACGCGCGCCCCGCGCCCTCGGCGAGCAGCTCTTGGATGCGCCCGTGACCCCAGCGCCTCCGAAGGTCGCCTGCGTCGTCGAGGGTGACGACGTCGAGCGCGGCGTGGCTCGTCGCGTCTCCGCTCTTGAGATCGATCGCGGCCGGCGCCTTGGCGGTCAAGCGGCCCACGACGAGCACGCTCTCGTTCGCCAAAATAGGAGGCAGATCATGAGGATACACACGCTCGACGCCCGCGACCTCCAGCGTCGCGCCGACCCACGCGGGGCGCTGGGCGGCCTCGAGCAAGCGGAGCGCAGACCTCGCGGCACCGTACGCGTCGCCCACGGGCTCGACGGGCGCGCCGCGCGTGATCGAGTCGAGGAGGGCGAGGTTCGCGTGCGTGCCGAGGCCGGCCGCGAAGATGCGCGTGGCGGCAGGGAGCCGGGCCATACGCGCGTGCAGCGCCTTCGCGGAGAGCTCTCCCACGGAGGGCGCGCCGTCCCCGATGTAGAGCACCGCCCCGCGTCGTTTGCCATCGAGCTTGGCAGCCGCTTCGGTCATCAGGGCGCCGATGTCGGTCGCGCCGCCGCGATCGATCGCAGCGAGCCCGGAGAGCCACGTCCTTCGTTTGGCGGCGTCGACGGGGCCGAGCTCGCCGCTGCCGTCGGCGACGGGGCGCAGGCTCGCGTCACCGGCCCAGAGCGCGGCGCGGTCGTCCGGCCCGAGGTGCGCGAGCAGCGCCGACGTGAGGTTCCGCGCGATCGCGAGCGCGCCAGGCTCGGTGGCCGCCGACGTGTCGACCACGATCGCCAGATCGATGCCCTTCGCCTGCGCCTCGGCGGGCGGGCTACGGAGCGGGATCATGAGGTAGTCGGGCTCCTCGCTCGACACCTTGGCCGCGAACTTCGCGTCCGCGTTCATGGGGATGTCCTCCGGGGTGAGCTTGTGCGGCGCCCGGTACGCCGTCGGTTGCGATGCGCCGGCGTCGAAGAGCTCGACGGCGAGGTCCGCCCTCGGCACGAAGTCGAACGCCTGGATGACCACGTTCTTCCCTTCGGTGTGGCCGTTCATGCCCGCGCGCACGCGGGTGGTGCCGGCCTTCGCGAGGTCGAGCGTGACACGCAGCTCCTCGATGCGAGGGAGCGAGCCACGCGCGCCCTCGGCCGCCATCGGGTACACGTAGAGCCTGCGATCGCCCTTGGCCCCTTGGCGCGAGAGCCACTCTCCGTAGCGGGTCACGACGCGGCGCTTCGTGCCGCCGTGGATCGGGTAGAGGCGCGCCGCGTACTCTCCCGGGGCCGTCCACGCGAGGAGGGCCGGGTCCTCCGTGGAGCCTTGGTAGACGTTGCTCTCGTACTGCGCCTGCGCGGCGGCGCTCTCCTTCACTTTGCCCCACACGATCTCGCCGTCACGATCGACGCCGAACTTCTGGAGGACGGCGCCGGGCGGCGTTCGGAACGAGAAGATGCCCTCGACGTCCGCGTTGCTCGGGTTCACGAACGTCTGGTCGACCTCGGTCACGGCGAAGTCGTGGTCGACGGTGACCTTCACGTCGAGCCGCTCGATCACCAGCGAAAACCTGGGTTTTCCCTTGTCTCCGGCGGGGCGTGCGCCCACCGTGCCGAGGCCGAAGGGCGCGGGCTGCGCGCCCGGATCCGCCGTCGCGAGGCCCCCGGTCCAGTCGTCCCACGCGACGGCCGCGGAGCGTGTCACCGTGTCGCCGCTCAGGGTGAGGCGCTCTCCCGCGATCGCGCGATCTTGTTTCGAAACGGCGCGCGCTGCCCCCCGCAGCACGTACACCTCCTCCGAGCCATCTGCCGCGATCTCGACGCTCGCGCGCGCGTCGGAGAGCTCGATCGCGCCGCGGGCCGAGTCGATGCGGATCGGCGGGCCGTCCTCCCCGTCGACGAAGGCGCGCCCCGAGTCGAGCTTGACCGAGTCCTCGTGCATCGTGAGCTCGGCGGGCCCTGCGACGAGCCACACCGCGCCCGTGTCACGACGTATCCACGCGAGGGCCCCCTGGGCGAGCGAGATCTTCGCGCCCTCGGCGATGCGCTCCCGCGGGTACGGCACGCGCTTCTCGGCGCCGGTCTCGGTGATGGTGACCTCCCCCTTGATGGTGCGCATCTCCCCGAAGGTGTCGCCGTGCGCGACGAGGCCCGGGCCCGACGAGGGTCTGCATCCGGCCACGAGCACCGAAGAGATGGCCGCGAGCGACGCGACGAGGAGGGACGAGACGAGGAGGCGCGAAACGGAGGACGGCGAACGCATCGGCAGGTTTCTCTCCGAAAGGGAGCGGGAAGCGTCGTACGCACGACGCCGCGTTTCGTTCTCCCCACGCGGCCTGTGGCCACAAAAAACGATGCTACGTCGGGGATGACGCCACGGGCAACAAGCGCACGAGCGGCGCCCATCGGGGGTTGGTCACCTTGGTCCGCGAAAGGTTCCCTCGGAGCTCAATCGGCATCCTCGGGGGCCTCGGGGGGGTCTTGGCATCGTGAAGCTCGCGAGGCGGGCGCGCCAAGAGGGCGCGCCAAGGGGTGGGCTTGGTTCGTAGCTTCGAGAGCGGGGGGAGGGAGATCCGACCGACGTTGGCGCTAAGCGACCAGGGGGGGAGATCCGACCGACGCGACCAGGGGGGAGATCCGACCGACGTTGGCGCTAAGTGGTTGAAACCACGTTGACGCCGAGCTCGCGAAAGAGGCGCCACGTCCCCGCTGGAAACAGCACATCCCGCACCGCGTTCCTCATCTTCGTGAACGCCTCCCTATACGCCCCCAAAAACGCCGCCCGCTCCTTCATCGCGCGCACAGCCATCTCGACGTTCCCGCCCGCCGCGAAGCTCGGGTTCCGCGCCCCTTCCTTCTCGAACGACGACGCACGCGTCGTATGCGGCACCGCGAAAATCCACTCGAGCGAGCGCACGAACTTCCCGCCTTCCGCGCCACGATGCGCGCCTTCTCGACCGCCGCGTTCACCGCGGAGACGATGCGCTCCGCGCCCCTTCGTGACCGGAGCTCGCCTCGAGCGAGCGCGGCACCGTGATCGCGATCTCGGCCATGGCAGGCCAACGCGTGTTCTCCGCGTCGAAGTACACCTCGGGCCGCGCCACACGGAACGTGCGCGTGCCGATGTCGGTCGCCGCGAGCGTCACACCCGGCCAATCCTCGGGGCTCGAGACGAGGCCCGCTTCGACCACGTTCGCGAGCGTGTAGCCGATCTTCTGCAGCACCGCATCCTCGCCATAGAGCGCCACCACGCTCGCACCCTCGCGCGAAAAGACCTCCTCCGGCCACCCACGCAGCACCTTGATGGCGTTCGCGAGCAGGCGATTTCTCTGCGAAAGGAATTTTGGCAGCTCACCGCGCGTGTCGGTCAGCACCTCGTGAAGGTGGTTCGAGAGCATCTGCACCGCATGGATCTCGATGCCAAACTCTGCGGCGAGCACGGCGGTCGCGTACCAGTAGAACGCGAGCAGCATGCGCCGCTTGTCCGGGTTCAAGAGGAAGTAGCGGCGCGTGGTCCTGCGCGTGACGAGGTAGGTGGTGCCCGGAACGATGCGACGAGGGTTGGACATACCGCCCACTAGGCACGTCGCGGGCCAACGCGAAATTGCGAAAAATGCCGGGCAAGATGGGATCTTCTGGGTGGCCCGGCCACGTCTTGGGGGTGGCCTGGCCAGGCCCTCGAGTGCCTGGCCTACTTGGCGCCAACGTCGGTCGGTTCTTCCCCGGTCGTCGGTCGGACCTTCTCGGTTCCGCTCGCGATCGCCCTAGTGATTTCGCGCACTTGGCGCCAAGGTCGGTCGGATCTTCTGGCGAAGGTCGGTCGGATCTTCTGGCGCTTTCGCAGGCAACGTCGGTCGGTTCTTCAGGCAGGGATCCTACGTCGGTCGGTTCTTCAGGCAGGGATCTTCTGATCTGCTGGGATCTTCTGATCAGCTCCTGTTCTCGCCTACTTTCGCGGACTTGGCGCCAACGTCGGTCGGCTCTTCTTCGGACTTGGCGCCAACGTCGGTCGGCTCTTCTTACGTCGGTCGGCTCTTCTTTCGCGGACTTGGCGCCAACGTCGGTCGGCTCTTCTTGTCGGCTCTTCTTTCGGTCGGCTCTTCTTTCGGTCGGCTCTTCTTCGGTCGGCTCTTCTCTCGGCGCCAACGTCGGTCGGCCCTTCTCCTGCTTTCGCGACGGCGGTCGGCTCTTCTCCTACTTTCGCGGACTTGGCGCCAACGTCGGTCGGCTCTTCTCGGGAGCATCACGCTATCACTGCCGTGGGGGGACGATCACCATGAAGGGTCGGCCGTCATCCAGCGTCCCAACGTCGACGACCCGTCGGGGGCTGTCGGGGTCCCTCGCCGAAGTGAGGGCGAGATCGACGATCTGCCGGTGGTGGCTCTCGGATCCCGCGAGCTCGCTTCGAAGGACGTACAACTGAACACTCTGCCCGAGCCCCTCATGCACCCCCTCATACGTCACGGCCAAGTCGTCCACCTCTACTACCCGTTCGATACGGTATCTCTCCTGCACGAAATCGCCGGGAGCCGGGGACAGGGGCGGCGAGAACAAGTGCCTCGGGTCGAAGCCGTCGACGTAGGCAAATACCAAGAACACTCGACCCGATGTCGTCATTCCAAAGTCGATCGGGGCGAGCCAAGGTGCCATGGATCGCTCGCGCATACGCGCCCCCGCCAGGTCGTTTGCGGCCCGTTGCGTCTCGTGGCTGGCGTCCAGAAAGAGCTGCAACACGACCTGCCGCTCGGCCTGCCCTAGGCGCTGCTCGGCCCAGAGGACGACCGACCGCGTCCCCGTGGCGATCACGCTGAGGACCCTGTAGCGATCCGCCACTACGTCGCCCGGGGCGATCACGAGCTCATCGTACATGTTGCTACGCTAGATGGGCGCCGCTCCAGGCACAAGTGGGGTAGCCCCGAGCCCCGGTCCCCCACACAAGCTACACAAGCTCTCTCCCCCTCACACCACGGCGACGGCGAGGCTCCTTCGCCTCCCCTTGCCGACGCGCTTCTCGAGCTCCGAGAAGGCCCGCTTGTACTCTCCGAAGCCCCCACCCTTGCGGACCGCGTCGACCACCGCGATGCCCTCGGCCTCGCCGCCCTGGGCGAGCACGTACTCGACCCACGCCCATTTTGCGCTCGTGCTGCGTACGTCGGCACGGCCACGGAGGCCGCGCGTCAGCCGGTCGAGGCGCTTCTTCACGACGTCGACCCCCGCGAAGGGCTCGCCGTCCAAAGGTGTATTCCGTTTGGCGCAGAAGGGCGCGATACCCAAGCTCACGGGCACGATCTTGGAGAGCTCGGTGGTGAACCTCACGCACTCATCGATGTCGCTCTCGTCCTCGCCGGGGAGGCCGATCATCAAATAGAGCTTGAGGCGGTCCATGCCGTGTTTCTTGGCGCGCTCGGCCGCCAAGATAAGGTTCTTCTCTTTGGCTTTGCGCTCGAGCAGGGCGCGCATACGCTCGCTCGGGCCGTCCATGGCCGTCGTGAGCGTCTTGTACCCGGCGCGCTTCAACGCGGCCACGAAGTCGTCCGATAGCCTATCGGGCCGGAGCGACGAGAGCCCCACCTCGCGGCCCTGGTCGGCCAGCGTATTCACGATATTCACGATACGCGGGTGATCGCTCACCGCCGCGCCGACGAGCCCCACACGCTTCGCGTCGGCCGGAATGAGCTCCAAAATGCGCTCCATCGGGGCCATGCGCATTCCGCCGTTCGTGCTCCTCCGCATGACACAATAGGTGCACATGCGGGAGCAGCCGCGCTCCGTCTCGAGCAAGAACATGTCCGACAGCACCGCGTGCGGCGTGCGAATGGGCGCCCACGCGGGGATGAGCGCGTCGTCCACCTTGGCCACCGTCGGCAAAATGGCCCCGTGCTCCTCGGGCACGAACACGTGAGGGATCTTGGCGAGCGCGGCCAGGCGGTCGGCGCGCTTGGGCGTCGCCTCGAGCACACGCAGCACCTCGGGCACGAGCTCCTCGGCCTCGCCGATCACGATGGCGTCGGCCAGGCCCGCGAGCGGCAGCGGGTTCGAGAACGTGAGCGGGCCGCCCATGAGCACGAACGGGTGAGTGTCGTCCCGCTCGGCGCGGAGCACGGGGATCTTGGCCGCGTCCATGAGCGCCACCACGCCAGCGATCTCGAGCTCGTACGCGACGCTGAACGCGATGACCGGGAAGTCACCCAAGAAGCGGCGGCTCTCGTAGCTCACCGGGCGGCCCTGCTCGCTCGCCGTGCCCTCGGCCTCGTCGTCCAAGAAGACGCGCTCGCAGCCGAGCCCGGGGGCCTCCATGATCGCGCGGTAGATGCGCTGGTAGCCGAGCGAGCTCATGCCCGCCGCGTACGGCGAGGGGTACGAGAGGGCCACGGTGAAGGGCGCCTCCTTCTCGATGCGCCCCACCTCGGCGGCGAGCCTCTGACGGATGCGCTCTCGGAGCACGTCGGGTGCGGTCATGTGGGCGCTCTTCTACGGAAATTCCTGGTTCCTGCAAGGTCATGCGGGAATTTCCGGCCCCTGAGGCCTCACGTCACGCAGGGGTGAGCTACGCCGCGAGCCCTTCGCACGGCCGTCACGCCATGGGCACGTGCACATTCTTTACGGCGGAGTATGGTGCACGGCTTTCACGGCCCCCGTGAGCCCGACCCCAACCGAGAGAACCCCATGAAACGACTGCCGTTCTTCCTCCTGCCCTTCGCCTTCGGCGTCACGTACCTGGGCGCCGCCTGTGGCGACACCGACATCGTCCCCCAGGACGACGCCTCCACCCCCGTCGACGACAGCGGCACGCCCGACACGGGCATCAAGAAGGACGGCTCGACCGACGGCTCGACCCCCGACGGCTCGCGGCCCGACGGCTCGACCCCCGACGGCGGCCCCGTGGCGAGGGATCTCTGCAAGCAGACCAAGACGGGTACGAAGGGCGTGGTCCTCAAGGGCACGGTGCTCCTGCCCGAGACGGTGGCCGACGCGGGCGAGGTCTTCTACGACGGCGCCACCATCGTGTGCGCGGGGGCGGACTGTTCCACGGCGCCGGGGTACGCCGCGGCTTCGGTCGTCACCTGCACGGACGTCGTCATCTCGCCGGGCCTCATCAACCCGCACGACCACATCGCCTTCGCGAACAACCCCCCGAAGACGCACGGGACCGAGCGCTTCGAGCACCGCCACGACTGGCGCAAGGGCGTGCGCGGTCACCGCGCGATCTCGACGCGCGGCAGCGCTCCGGCCAACGTCGTTCGCCACGCCGAGCTCCGCTTCGTCATGAGCGGCGCCACGGCCACGGCGGGCGCGGGCGGCGTCGCGGGCCTCCTCCGCAACCTCGACAACGGAGCCGCACAGCTCGAGGGCCTCGACGGCCAAGTCGCCGACTCGGACACGTTCCCGCTCGGGGACAGCAACCTCACGACCTTCCCCACGACGTGCAGCGGTTGGACGGGCACGCGCACCACCGCGGCCAGCATCGCCTCGCTCGACGGCTACCTCCCGCACATCTCCGAGGGCATCGACGACTCGGCCCACGCCGAGTTCACCTGCCAGAGCCAAGACGGCGACACGCACGACCTCATCCAGAAGCAGACCGGCGTCGTCCACGGCATCGCGGTCACCCCGGCCGACGTGGCCAAGTACCGCGCCGACATGACCGCCCTCGTGTGGTCGCCTCGCTCGAACGTCGACCTTTACGGCGACACGGCCTCGGTCGCCATGTACGACCGCATGGGCGTGCAGATCTCGCTCGGCACCGACTGGGTGGCCTCGGGCTCGATGAACATGGCCCGTGAGCTCCGCTGCGCCGACGAGCTCAACCAGAAATACTTCAACAAGCATTTCTCGGACAAAGCCCTCTGGAAGATGGTCACGCAGAACGCGGCGTTCGCCACCGGTTTCCATAAGGTCACCGGCATGCTCAAGGCCGGCTACGCGGCCGACATCGCCCTCTTCGACGCGAAGACCAGCAAGAGCTACCGCGCCGTGATCGACGCCGGCGTCGAGGACACGGTGCTCGTGCTCCGCGGCGGCAAGGCCCTCTACGGCGACACCAACGTGCTCAAGCTGCCCGCGATCGACGGCGCCACCTGCGAGGACCTCGACGTCTGCGGCGTCGCCAAGAAGGCCTGCGTCGCGAAGGACACGAACAACGCGGCCACGCTCGCGGCCATCCGCACCGCCGGCGAGACCGACGCGGCGGGCGGCAAGTACCCGCTCTTCTTCTGCAAGAACCAGAAGCCGACGGACGAGCCCTCGTGCGTGCCCTACCGCTCCACGTACACCGCGGGCATCACCGCGGCCGACAGCGACGGCGACGGCGTGCCCAACGCGACGGACAACTGCCCGACCACGTTCAACCCGCCGCGCCCCATGACCGGCCCGAACCAGGCCGACGCCGACAACGACGGCATCGGTGACGCGTGCGACAAGTGCCCGCTCGAGGCCGGCGAGGCCTGCACGCCCCCCTCGGCCGACGACATCGACGGCGACGGCGTCTTGAACGGCGTCGACAACTGCCCCGAGGTGCCGAACCCGGCTCAGGACGACTGCGCCAAGCTCGTCACCGTGCAAGAGCTCCGCGACCCGGCGAACCCGAACCACCCCAAGGCCGGTGAGGAGGTCCGCCTCGAGAACCTCTACGTGACGGCCATCCGCACGGACAGCGACAAGGGCTTCTTCGTCCAGATCAACTCGACCGACCCGTTCTCGGGCTTCTTCGTGAGCACCGGCTCCGCCACGCCCACCGTGGCCGTGGGCAACCAGGTCAAGATCGCGGGCAAGTACGCCGAGCGCTTCAACGTGACCACCATCACGAACCCGCGCATCACCGTCGTCGCCGCCACGACGACGCTGCCCTTCAACCCGTACGTCATCGCCTCGGCGGTGTACGCCGACAACGCGCAGGGCGAGCCCTACGAGGGCATGCTCTGCCAGATCGACTCGTCGACCGTGTCGCTCATGAACGCCGACGGCGCTCAGGACTTCGACGAGTTCCAGATCGACGGCGTGCTCCGCGTGGACGACGCCTGCTACGCGGCGCTCGACAACACGTACGCCGTGGGCACCACGTTCACCAAGATCGTGGGTATCTGCGGGTATTCGTTCAACAATCCGAAGGTCATGCCCCGCGGCGCGACCGACATCGTCACGCCGTGACACGCTGACCTACGCGGCTCCGGGCGAACCCCGGAGCCCGTGACGCACCGAGGCCGAGGCTCGCACACGCGGGCTTCGGCCTTCGTGTTTTCGTGGAACCTGAGCTGCCGCCGCGAGGAGAAGCTGATATGCGGGGAGTGTGGGTGGAAAGCACTTCGACAAGCTCGACGACGAGGGCAAGGCGCTCCACGACCGGTGGGACCACGTGGTGCGCATCATGTTGCTCGTCACCCTGCTCTCCACCCTCGTCTGGGCGTGCATCTCGGGGCTCCGGTGGGCGGTTCACGCCATGGCGCACGCGCTCTTCCATCGCGCCGACCACGACCTCGAAGGAGGCGTCGTGTTGCTCGTGGCCCTCGGGTTGGGCGGCGCGATCGCGGGGGTGCTGTCCAGGCACGAGGCGTGGGCCGACGCGTCCGGCGACGGCATGGAGATCACGCTCAAGAACTACCACGTGACGTACGAAGAAGACGGGGACGACCCTCGCCCCCGGTACGAACGCCCGGCGTTCTTGCTCGCGTTTCGCAAGGCGCTCCTCACGCTGGTGTCGCTCGGGTCAGGCTCGAGCGGCGGGCTCGAGGCACCGAGCGTCCTCGTCGCCGAGGGCTTGTCATCGGGCTTCGCTCGGGTCATGCGGGTGCGGTCCGAGTACGAGCTCCGCACCTACCAGCTCGCCGGCATCTCGGCTGCCGTGGCGACTCTGCTCGGCGCGCCCCTCTCCGCCGCGATCTTCGCGACGGAGGTCGTCTACGGCGATCGCATCATCTATCGGAAGCTCGCGTACGCGATGTGGGCCGGGGTCATCGCCTACGCGCTGAACAACCGCCTCCGGGGATATATCCCCCTCTTCGTGACGAAGGCACACTCTCCGGTCTACTCGCTGCACGAGTATGTCGCCGTGACGGTGGTCGCTCTGACGGTATCCGTACCGCTCGCCGTCGGCTTCTCACGTGTCGTCAAGGTGCTCCGCGTCGCTTCGGGCAAGCTTGGTCGCTTCGCGCCCATCGTCGCGAGCTTGCTCGCCGGGCTCCTCGCGCTCGGGCTCAAGGCGGGCCTCGGCATCGCGCCGTCCAGCGTCCTGGGGATGGGGGAAGGCGTGCTCGCGGGTCTCCTCAAGGGCGACGAGGCGTTCTCGCACGTCGGGATCGTCGCGGCGATCCTCTTCGCGAAGGTCCTGACCACGGGGCTCGCCGTGAGCGCGCGTCACTCGGTCGGCATGCTGATCCCGAGCATGTTCCTCGGCGGTGTTTCGGGAGCGCTCGTCGCGATGCTCGTGAACCGTATCCTCGGCACGTCGCTCGATCCCGCCCTCTTCGTGGTCGTCGGGATAAGCTCGTCGCTCGTGGCCGTCGTCGGGGTCCCGCTCGCGGCGATCGCGCTGGTCCTCGAGGTGTTCGGGAAGGCCTTCGGACCTCCAGCGATCCTCGCGTGTGGCATCACCTATCTCATCACCCTTCGGCTCAAGCTGTACACCGAACAGCGAGTCTCACCCGATCCACTCGGTGACGAGACGGGCTGAGCCGCCCCGACGTCGACGATTCGTACCGTCGACGCCGATGCAAGGAGGCGGCTCGCGACCCCGAGAGGCCGAAGCGGGATGCTCCTTCGTCGGCGGCACAAGGCTGCCCCATCGTGCTCGTAAGACGCTGTCATCACTCAACAATTTTCGATCGTTCGCGATCTCCCTCGACCACACCGACCCGCACGTGGCGCCGCACCTCACGCCCGCGTAAGCTTTTTCCGACCGAACGGTCGAGAGACGGGCGAGCCCCTTCCCTTGCTCGCGGCGCCTCCGTATTCTCCTCGTCCCACCATGCGGCAACGGCCCGTCTACCTGCTCGCGCCTCCCGGCGAGGATCTCATCGCCCTCCAGCGCGCGATCGCCGCATGCAACCTCGCGTGTGTGCCCATTCGCGAGGGGCAACCGCTGTCGCCCAACCAGGCCTCCGCGTGCGTCGTGCACGTCCTCGTGTACGACCCGCTCGACGGCATCCGAAAGGCGTGGCAAGCGGGCATCCCCGCGGTGCTCGCGTCGAGCGTCATGAACCTCGGCGGCTCCCTCGGCGCCACGTGGGACGAGTCCACCCAACAGCGCGCCCTCTTCTGCCGCGCCGACGCCTACACCTGGCGCGAAGAGAAGCTCAACGAGGCGCTCTACCACGTCATCAACGAGCCTCGTCAGGCGCGCGCGCAAGGGCCTCTCCGCCTCACGTACCTCGGGAGATCGGGCGCCGACAGCTCCGTCGGAGACGGCCCGCGCATCGGCTCGGTCATTCAGCTCCCGACCGAGGGAGGCATCATGCTCGGCCGCGGACCGCAGGCGAACGTCGATCTCGTGGCGCGCGCCATCGCCCGCCAGCACGTGCGCATCGAGCGCCCCGACCGCCGTGCGTTCGTCATCGATCTCCACTCGGCGAATGGCACGTGGATCCACCGCGCCGGCCAGGTGAGCCAGGTCGCCCCCGGCTCCCCCACCCCCCTCATCCGCGGCGACGAGCTCATCTTGGCCGGCTTTTTCCGCTTCCGCCTCGACGGCGCGGCCTGAAAGCTCGCGCCGCCCGAGTCGAGCGGCGCGGGCTAGGGCACACGCACGCTCACTCGGGGAAGGTCGCGCCCCCCGAGACGAGCGGCGTGCAGCCGACCTTGCCGGTCTTGTCGGTCACGTTCGCGTAGCGACGGAGCGCTCGGGTCGAGCGAAGGCCCGCGCGCACCTCGAGCGGCGCCCGGAACGAATCGAGCGACATCTCACGCTGCTGGAGATCCGTGAACCCGTTCCAATTCGTGCACCATACACCGTCCGCCTCGGCGACCGAGCGGGTGTAGGCGCTCTGGCCCGAGAGGTCGTAGAGCTTCTGCCACGAGGCTTTGTCCATCCCGAGGTTCTTCGCGATCTTCACCGCGAAGCCCGACTCGTCGCCCTCGCGCGTCACGTAGACGACCTTCTGGCAGCCGGCGTTCTTCAGGACGAGCACGGGCGCGAGGTCGGACCACCCTCCGGCGGACACACGCCCGTCGGGGAGCTCCACGAGGCGCGAGAGCCCGGGCTCGGCCGGCGACGCGGTGAGCACCTCGCGCCAAGAGCCGCCACCGAGCGACGAGAACTTCGCCGTCTTGAGGTCGTCGAGCCCGCGGGGGTTTCCGCGGACCTTCTCGAGGTCGGCGGCGCGCCCCCAATACCCGAATTTGATATCGGCAAAGGGCGGAGCAAACGCGATGTTCCCATCGGGATACTTGCCCGAGAGATATTCGGAACGGGCCGTTTTGTAGGCCTTCGCGGCCTCCCCCTCGAGGACGCTCGTCGAGATGAGCTTCATGAGCGGAGTGGCCAGATCGACTCGGTCGTCGATACGGCTCTTCGTGGGGGGCTTCGCGCGAACCTCTTTTCGGTACGCGTTCACGAGCCCGACGAATCGCTCGCCGCACGTGCCTTTGGGGGTCGACACGGCGGCCGCCTCGGTCCACGGCTTGCCGACACTTCCCTCGGCGCAGTCGTCGAGCCAGGCCTTCATGCCGGGGTTATCGGCCGGGGCATACCCCGCGTAGAAGCTCGCCACGCGGCCGAAGAGGTCCGCGAGAGCGTTCCAGTTGAGGAGGCCGGGGCGGAAGAAGAGGCGGTTGTCGTCGACCGAGAAGGCACCGAGCGTCGTGATGGACTTCTGGACGTCCTTCGCGGCGAACGAGGCGCGCTGCGGAGACGCGAGCAGCTCTTTGATCTCGGGGTTCACGATGGCCGAAAATTCGGGGATCGCGAGCACCTCTTGGAGCTGCCGTGTCGCGGCGGCGACGTCGGTCTTGAGGAGCGCCTCGATGTTGCGCTTCTCGGTCTCGGCCTTGAGCTTGGAGACGAGCCCGACGAGCTCGGTGATGGCCACCACCTCGTCCGAGCCCGCGACCGCCTCGCCGTATCCCTCGAGGGACTTCAACGTGAGCGCGACCCGCGCCGAGGCCTGCCCCTTGTTGCACGCACGTGTGCCGCAGGTGCGCACCCCGGGGTTCATCAGCACCGACTCGTACACGAACTGGGTGATCGAGCCGGAGCTGCCGCCCGCCATGCCGTTCGGGATGCCGTAGGTCTCGACGATGCGCGCCATCGACGCGAAGTGCGTCACGATGTAGTGCCCGTTTCCTCGCACGCCCACGCAAAGATCGGGGGAGGCTCCTACTTTGACCGCGTCCTCGGCGGTGAGATCTTCACCCTCGCCGGCGTCCTCGGGGACCGTGGCATCGCAGGCGACGAGAGAGACGACGGACGCGGCGAGCGCCCCGAAGACACGTAGAGCCGAAACACGCATGTGCACTCCTCCGAGAGGCTTGGTCGAGCAGCTTTGCCACGAGAGTACGCGGGCAGCAACCGGACCTCCCCTCAGAAAGCGGCACCTTTCGCCTTCTCGGCACGACGCAGCGCGACGTAGACCCGAAGCCCTATCGCCCGACCGATTCGGTCGCCGCCTCCGCGACGTACGCGGCGAACGGTCGTGCCCGTGCCCTCGGGGAGGGGCGCGACCGCCGGCAGCCGCTTCCAGTCAGACGTCGGTCCACACGAGGGAGGTGCCGCGCTTCACGAGCTCGGGGAACCGCGCGAACGTCGTGTCGCTCGTCGGGTAGGCCGCGAACGGGTTGTGCACGACCAAACCACCGTGCTCGGGCCAGAGGTCGCTGTCGGGCGTGGTGCGCCGAGGAGACCACTCCGCGAGATCGCCAGGTTCGGAGGGCTCGTCGGTCGCGTGGGCCTCGAGCACCTCGAAGATGACCACCGCGCTCACGTCGGGCCGCTGCGCGAGCCATCCCGTGCCCCCCCTCGCGTCCAAGGTGAGGTCGCCCACGAGGGCCCGCTCGACCTCGGCACGATCGATGCGATGGGTGCGAGCACGCGGGACGAGCACGAGCAGGTTCTTGGGCTGAGGGGCGAGGGGGCGGGGCGCCAGCTCGAGCGCGCTGGCGATCTCGGGGACGCCATCGACCGAGGCCTCGGGCACCCGCACCTCGACCGCGTACGTGTCGGAGAGGCTCGAGACCCCGAGCGCCCCTTCGCCCCCGCGCGACGACACCCGACAGGCCAGCATGCCCCCGAACACCCAGCACGCGAGGCAGGTGGCCACGGCGCTGGCGTGGGCGCCCGGGTCGATGGCGCGGAGGCGCTCGGTGAGGTGCCCGTCGAGGACGCCGCACACGTACGCGGCCTCGATGTACGCGTCGAGCACGGCGCGCTGAGACCGGAGGCGCCGCTGACGGCGGACGTGCGCGGCCTCACCGGCGCCTCGACCGTGGGCGGACAGCACGTCATGGCGGTGCCGGACGTGCTCGGCGTGGGCCGGGGCCGGCGTCGCGGCGAGGTACTCGCCATAGGCCGCGAGCGTCGCGGCGTCGAAAACTCGGTCAATCGCGCTGTGCATGAGCCTCTCCCGCGGGCGGCGCGCTCGGCGCCCCCCTCGAAACCTCGCCTCGGTCGCCGAGAGAGAACCGTTCGGCCCTCTCCCGGCGCGAGAGACGTTATGCCAGCCTAAAGAACACAGTCTAGGCATTTCGAACAATTCACCCGTTCGACGTATCACGGGGAGAGCAAAAGGGCCGTTCGTGCGGTCAGGAGCACCGATGACGAAATTTTTCGCCCCGCCGAGACGACCTAGGCCCACTCTCCACAGGTCCCCCTCGAAAGACACCGATGCCCCACCGAACGACGCTCGTCCTCCTCGCCCTCTCCCTCACCGCCTGTGCTCCTGGCGAGGCCCTCGCGCCTCGCCCCACCGCGAGCTCGTCGGGGCCCTTGGCCTCGGCCCCGGCGCGCGCGCCCGCCGCTCCGCCAAAACGCGCGCCCAAGGCCCCGGTCGCCCTCGAGGAGTACTTCAAGGTGCGGCGTGTCCCGCCCGTGTCGCGCAGCGGGAACCGGCTTCTCTCCTTCTCCCACGACGAGACCAAGGTGGCGTTCGCGGCCGACCTCACGGGCCGCATCGACGTGTGGGTGCGCCCCATCGCGGGCGGCGCGCCGGTGCAGGTCACGCACGTCGAGGGTTTCGTGCACTCGTTCGCGTTCTCGCCCAAGGCCGACGTGCTCGTGTTCGAGGCCGACCGCGGGGGCGACGAGCTGCCGCGCCTCTACGCGACCGACGCAGCAGGCTCCGCAGCGCGCGAGCTCGTCCCCGAGCTACCTCAGGGGCGGAGGACCGAGCTCGTGGAGTGGGCGAGCGACGGCCGTACGTTTTTGTACCTGTCGAACGGGCGCGACGAGAAGGCCATGGATCTCGTCGAGTACGACGTCGCGAGCAAGAAGAGCACCGTGCTGTGGAAGGCCTCGGGCAGCTTCTCGTTCGCCGCCACGAACCCGGCCCACACCACCTTCGCCTTGAGCGAGACCCACTCCGACACCAACACCGACGTGTGGGTCATGGGCCGCAAGGGCAAGGCGGAGCTCCTCACGAAGCACGAGGGCGACGTGCGCTACGAGCCCGCGATGTTCTCCCACGACGGGAAGCGGCTCTTCCTCCAGACCGACGAAGAGGGCGAGCATGCCTCGCTCGTGTCGCTCGATCTTGCGACGAAGGCGAAGACCAAAGAGCTCTCGGCGGCGTGGGACGTCGACGGCGCGGGCCTCTCCCGAACGGGAAAATATAGGTATACCGAGGTCAACGCCGACGGCGTGCCGAAGCTCGAGCTCACCCTCGAAGGCAAACGAACTCCCGTGCCACTGCCGCCCCCTCCGGGGGGCGAGGGAGCTTTCGTCGTGCTCGGCTTCTCTCCATCGGACAAGCTCGTCGGCCTCTCCCTCACGAGCGACACGAGCCCCGCGACGTCCTACGTCCTCGACCTCGGGACGGGCGCGCTCACGCAGCTCGTCGATCCGTGGCCCCCGTCGCTCCGTGACCGGCGCATGATCGCGGGAGAGTCCGTGAAGATCCCCTCGTTCGACGGCAAGCTCGTGCCGGCGTTCCTCTATCGGCCCGAGGGCGCGAAGGGCCCGGTCCCCGCCCTCATCGACGTGCACGGCGGACCCACCTCGCAGTCACGAAAGACGTTCTCGGCGTTCCGGCAGTACTTGGTCTCGAAGGGGTACGCCGTGCTCGTCCCGAACGTGCGTGGGTCGACGGGCTACGGAAAGAGCTACACGAAGCTCGACAACCTCGACCTCGGCGGCGGCCCGCTCGAGGACGTGGTCGCCTGCAAGCGCTGGATGGTCGCGAACGCGGGCGTCGACACGAACCGCGTCGTGGTCTTCGGGGGGAGCTACGGCGGGTACATGGCGCTCGCGGCCGAGGCGTTCACACCCGACGAGTTCGCGGCCAACGTGGACTTCTTCGGCGTGTCGGACCTTCGGACCCTCGTCGAGAGCTTCCCCCCGTACTGGGCGAGCATGTCGTCGTTCATCTTCCAGAAGTTCGGCGATCCGAAGAACCCCGCCCACGCGCGCTACCAGCACGATCGCTCCCCCATCCACTTCGTGTCGCGCATGAAGAAGCCGCTGCTCGTCGTCCAGGGCGACAAGGACGCCCGCGTGAAGAAGGACCAGTCGGACCGCATCGTCGCCGGGCTCGCGGCGCAGAAGGTGCCCGTGCACTACCTCGTGCTCGAGAACGAAGGCCACGGCTTCACCAAGACCGAGAACAACCTCAAGGCCCTCGATCTCACCGATCGCTTCCTCGACAGGTACCTCTTCGAGGACACGAGCGGCCCCGCGCTGCCAGGCCCAGGCGCACCATAAACATACGCAAACAATGAGCTTTTTGGCTCGGGTGAAGATTCTTTGCATCCGCCGGCATCGGGTGGCGTCGTGATCCACGAGACCATGACGCCCACGAGCCTTCCCCCTCCCCACCTCGCGCTGCCCGGTGACTTCGGCGGCGCGGACCTCACGCCCGAGCGCTACGTCGTCGAGCTCGAGCCACCCGTACGGCGCGACCTCCAGCGGCTCGCCGCCCACGAGACGTCGGGCACGAAGCGCCACCTCTTGCGGCCCTACCTCGACGACACGACGCCGCGCTTCTCGGCGCAGGAGCTCGGGCGATGAGCTCGCTCTCCCTCCCGCTCGCGGCAGCCTTCTCCCTCGGCGCGTTCGCGACGCTGTCGTTCTACGATGGGGTCGTGGTCCACTTGGTCCGCGAGCGCCTCCCGCTCCGCGAAGCGGCGTTCGTCGAGCATCGCCTGCACACGGCGCGTGCGGTGCTCTTCCCCTTCCTGCTGTGGTTCGTCTTCGGATGGCATGGCCCGCGCTCGGTCGCGCTCGCGCTCGTGGTGCTCGACCAGGCATTCGAGGTCTGGGACATGGCGGTCGAGCGTCGTTCGCGCGCCCACACCGGCGGGCTCCCTTCTTCGGAGTACCTCGTGCACGGGTGGCTCGTAGCGCTCCGCTCGGCCGCGCTCGCCTTCACGTTCGCCATCGACCGAGCCCACGACGACACGGCGCCGCTCGACGCGCTCGCCGGGTTGCTCGCGCCAGGTGCGGTCGCCATCGCCGCCGTGCACGTCGCGCTCGCGCTGCCGTTCGGTCGCGCGCTCCTCGGGCGTGTGCGAGGTCTCCATGCCGGGTGAGGCCTGCGATCTCCGCGCGATCGCCGAGAAAATGCGGCCGTTCGTCGCGAGCCGTGTCCCCCCGGGGGATGTCGACGACGTGCTCCAAGAGGTGCTCGTCAAGGTGCACACGCGCGCCGAGGCCCCCTCCGAGGACGAGCCCTTCGGGCGCTGGCTCCACCGTGTCACGAGCAACGTCATCGTCGACCACCACCGGCGTCGCGGCCGCCGCGAGCGCCGTCACGAGCAGCTCGGCCTCGAGCCTCGTCCCGACGACACGGCCGCGGACCGAGACGCCCAGGCGACGTTCTCCCAGTTCGTCGCGGCGTTCGTTTCGATGCTCCCGTCACCCTACCGCGAGGCGCTCGTAGCGACCGAGCTCGAGGGGCTCACGATGCGCGAAGCCGCGGCGCGCGAGGGGGTCAGCGAGGCCGCCATGAAGTCGCGCGCGCTCCGAGGCCGCCGCATGCTGCGCGAGCTCTTCGAGGCATGCTGCGAGATCGCGCTCGACGCGCGTGGCCGCATCGTCGACTTCGCCCCCAAGCTCTGAACGAACGGTCGGTGCGGGCCACGGGCCGCGTCGCTTGCCCATGCTACGCTTCGGTCCGATGCGGAGGCCTCGAAAGAAGGGACCGCGTAGCGACCTCGGGGCGCGGACGACCACCCAAGGTGCGCCCCAGGTGAGCGGTCGAACCGAGCGCCAAGGAGCGCTCCCCCGTTGAATCCCTGGGAATTTTCGAAGAGGAGTGGTCTGTTTGCCGTGGCCCTCACGATCGTCGCGGCCTGCGCGGGGCCAGGCGTGCCTGACCGCGCCGTGCCGCCGGGCTCGAGCGCCAAGGCCTCGTCGAGACAGCCCGGCGAGGGACCTGGCATTCGCGCCGCGCACACGCAGGAGACCGCGCACCGCGCCACTGCGACGTGCGTCGTCCCGCCCCAGCGCGGCGCTTCGGAGGGCCTCGAGGTCGACGCGTTCGCGGTGAGCGCCGACACGCCTGGGCTCTCGTGCTGCGTGTACCTCCGGCGCTCGGCTTGGTCCAAGCGCACGGGCGCCGACGACGAACGGATCGCGCTCTTCGAGAACGGCACGGGCATCTACACCACGGCCCACGGCGACCTCGACGGCCTCGCACGCGCCGCCGCGCACGACGGCCGCTTCGCGATCCTGAGCCTCGACAAACCCGGCGTCGGGACGACCTCCGAGGGGCTCACGACGGTCGATCGAGGCGCGTTCGATCGCCACACCCTGGGCGATCTGGTGACGTGCACGAGCCGCGCGCTCGAGGCCGTCTTCGAGCGACCGCACGTCGCGCCGAGGGCACGCGTCTTCGCGCATGGGCACAGTGAAGGTGCGCAGGTGTGGGTGAGGGCGCTCGCGTCGGCCCGCTCCAGCGAGGCCTCGTGGCCAAGGCGCCTCTCCGCGAGCGTGCTGTCGGGCCTCCCCCTCGAGGCCGTCGCGACCGGGGCGGAGCGGCAGCTCGGGGTCTTTCTGCCCTTCGAGATCGAGGCGTTTCGCAAGGCGCTCGCGTCGCACGACGACGACTACCTCGTGCTGCTCGGCATGCCGTGGCGGTACCTCGAGCACCCCATGGCGCACGAGCCCACGACCGACGTGCTCGACAGGCTCGCCGCGCGAAGCCCGGGTGAACGTATCGAGCTCTTTCATGGAGAGCGCGATCGCAACGCGCCGATCGACGCGGTGAGGAGCCTCGTCGATCGGAACACGAAGGCCCGCGCCCGAGGTGAGGCCGCCCTCGATCTGCGACTCCACGCCTACCCGGGGGCCAACCATCAGCTCGACGCGCGCCTCGACGCCGACCTCGACGCGCTCGTCTCCGACCTCGCACCACCGTAGCCGGCGACCACGAGGGTTGAAGCCTCGTGCCGCGCCCTGCTACGAGGCCGGCATGAACGAAGGCCCGATCGTCGAGCCCCCGGCGCGCACACCCCTCGCGTTCGTGCCTATTTTTCGCCTCATCGCGCGCATCGTCGGGCACGTGCCGTTGCCCGCGCGCCTCCTCGCGCACGCCTCGAAGAGCGCGTTCGCCGCGGCCATCCTCGAGGCGTTCGCCCCCGGAAAACGCGACCTGCACGCGGCCGACGGGGAGCGCCTCCTCGCCATCACGCGCATCGTGGCCGCGCGCTCGGCGGGGTGCCCGTTCTGCGTCGACATGAACGTCGCGGTGGCGCCGCGTGTAGGGCTCTCGGACCGCGAGCTCGAGGCGCTCCTCTCCCTCGACGAGGGCGCCTTCGCCGCCGTGCTCGGGCCGCGAGGTGCCGCCGTGGCGACCTACGTCCGAGACGCGTCGCGCCCCGGAGGCCACCTCACGAACGACGTCGTCCGACGCGTGAAGAACGAGCTCGACGACCACGACGTGGTCGTCCTGGCCGCCACGCTCGCGAGCGTGCACTATTGGTCGCGCTTTTCTCAAGCGCTCCGCGTCCCCGACGAAGGCTTCGCGCGCGCGGCCGGCGTGCACCACACCGAACGCTCGTGAGCCGGGTGAGCGTTCAGGCGCACCCGGACGCACATGTGCGGCAGGTCTTCGCGCAGTCGCCGCAGCCGGCCGCCTCGCAGGCCTTCGCGCAGGCCTCGCAGGCTTTTTTGCAGAGTGCACGGGCCTCGTCGGCGAGCGGGCTCTTGCGCGCCTCGTAGCGAGCGGCGAGGAGGCACGCGTCGATGCAGTCACGGCACGCGCGAATGCACGCGACGTGGGCCGGCGTCGCCTCGTTCAGACACTCTTCGATGCACGCCTCGCACGCCGCGACACACGCGAGGTGGCCGTTGATTTCACCGGTGCTCGTACAGTCTCCCATGATGATTCTCCTTCGTGAACGATGGTCCCTGCGGGTTCGGCCCCGCGTGGCTCGAGGGTCGGGCGGGCGAGGGCCTCGAGGATCGAGCATCGCTCGACGGCCCGGTCGCCTTGGCAGGCCCCCACGAGGGCCGCGACCGCGGCGCGCAGGCGCGAGAGCTCCGCGAGCTTCTGGTCGACCACCGCGAGCTGCTCCCGAGCCTTCTCGCGCACGGCCGCGCACGGCGCCCCGGGCCGCGCGCGGAGCCTCAAGAGCTCGGCCACGTCGGCCAGCGTGAACCCGAGCGATTTCGCGCGACCGATGAACCCGAGGCGCTCCTCGGCCTCGGGGCCGAAGCGCCGGTATCCGGTCTTCGTGCGGCCCGCGGGCTCGAGCAGCCCCAGACGCTCGTAGTAGCGCAGCGTATCGACGGCGACGCCCGCTCTCCGCGCGAGCTCTCCGATGCTCATCGATCCTGCGGGCTCGACCATGCCTCGAGTATGCACCCTGGAGCCCACTCCAGGGTCAAGCCTCGCGAGCGCGTTCGAGGCCCAAAGCCCCTCAGCCGCGACGCGCGCGCTGCTTGGTGACGGGCTTCTTCGCGGTCGTGGGCTTCTTGGGGCCCTCGGCCTTGCCCGCGTCAGTCGCTTTGGCCACACCCCGCACCTTGCCCGCCGACGCCACGCTCTCCCTATGCTCGGCGGCGCGGACCTTGGCGACCTTGGCCAAGAGGGCCCGAGGGACCAACGTGTACGGGAGCTTTATCGTCCCTTTCGAGACGTCGTACGGGGCGAGCGCTTCGCCGAGCTCGGCCACCACGCGGGCCGACGCCGGGTAGAGCGCGTAGTGGGCTTTCCACGCGGCAAAATGCAGCACGTTCTTGCCGCCGAGCCGCAGCGTCGGGATTTGGTACGAGATCGCCTCTTCGGCCCCGGGGATGGCCTTCGTGAGCACGGCGCGCACCTCCTCGAGCACGGCGCGGGCGGCCTCGGGGAGCGTGGCGAGGTACGCGTCGATCGAGGCGAAGTCGGTCTTGGCCATGGCGACCCAGGCTACCGGCACCTTTCGATCTCGCAAGCCGTCGCCCGTGTATTTCGCCTTCTCGAGGGCTCGGGAGGTCGAATACGGTGCGTAGCTCGATGCGTCTCCGCACCGCCATGATCGTCGCCGGGCTCACGGCTGCTGGTGTCGCGTTGCCCGGCACGGCCCACGCGATCCGGCCCTTCATCACCGACGACGCGCACGTGGTCGGCAAAGGGCACGTGCAGCTCGAGACCTGGTGGCGGCGCGACGCGAAGAGCCTCCAACACTGGATTTTGCCCGCAGTAGGCCCGACCGACTGGCTCGAGGTGACGCTCGGCGGGGTCTATGGGCTGTCGGGGCTGGGCGACAGCGGAGCACCATCGTTCGCCTTCGGCGGGCCCGTCGCCCAAGGGAAGTTCCTGCTTCACGAGTCGGTGCCCAATAAGCCCCCCGTGTTCGCGATCGTCGTCGGAGGCATCACGCCCGCCGGGCGCGGGGGCTTCGAGTCCCCTGGGTTCAGCGGATTTTCCTACTTGGCGGTCACCCAGGCATTCATCAAAGAAGACGACTTCTTGATCCACGCGAACGTCGGCGTCTCGACCTTGGCCGCGGCCGGCTATGCCCCGGCGAAGCTCACCTGGGGGATAGGGACTCAGGTCGAGACGGTGTACGACATTCACCTCATCGGCGAGCTCTTCTCCGGCGATCCTTACGTGCAGGGCGCGAGCGGCGCCTGCCAGGCAGGGCTCCGGGTCATCTTCAACGAGCACCTCCAGCTCGACGCCACCATGGGAGGGGGCCTCTTCGGCGATGCGCTCTTGCCCGTGTGGGTCTCGAGCGGCCTCCGCGTCGTGAGCCACGAGCTCTTCTAGGCTCCGCCCTCGTCAGTCCGGGGAGAAGCTCGCCTCTGCCTTCTTCACGGCGATCTCACCGCGGGGGCCGACCTGCACCACGGCGGTGTACTCGAACCCGGCAGGAGGGTGGGCGTCGAACGTCACCACGTACCCCGCGGTGACCGAGCCCTTCACGTCGCGACGCGCGTTCGCAGCCCACGAGCCCGTGTGCGATGGCGCGACCTGAGCGCGTTTCACGAAGGCGGCGTACGCCTTGTCGAGCGCGACGTCGGCGGCCCGTGCAGCGCGAGCTACCGCGTCGGCCTCGTCACGGAGGGGGCCCGTGACCGGGGGCGGAGGCGCGTCGACGGTCGCGTCGGTACTTGCATCTTGCACAGATACACGCGCGGCGTCGGGGCGGGGCGCCGTGGGCGCGGCGTCGTCGTCGATCGGGAGCGCGGCGTCCGGCGGCTCGGGTACGTCCGCGTCGACCGTGCGCGGCTCCGGGAGCTTCGCCTCGGGCACCGCGGGCACGGCGCTCTTGGCGCACGCCACGACCATGAGCTGCGCTGCCCCGATCCCCAAGACGACCCAAGCCCCACGCGCGAACGACCCGAACCTCATGATTTTCGCCTTTTCGCCCAACTCGACGAAAAAGGCACGAAATCCGCTCCGAACCTGACCCACGAGCCCCGTGCGCGCGCGAGGCTGCCGTTCGCGCCAAAGCTGCGTGTCGCGTTCGAGAAGGCGTGCCCTCGTCGTCACGCGACCGTGACCTTCACGGACCACGGTCAACTCGTGATAACCCGCCGCTCCCTCCTCGTCGCCTCCGTCGCCCTCGGCGCCTGCGGCAGCTCGCGTGCGTCGCGCGCAGCCACGAAGAGCGTGGTCGTGTGCGGCTCCGACACGATGGTCGTGCTCGCACAAGCCTGGGCCGAGGCCTACGCAACTCAGCGCTCCGACGTGCGCCTCGAGGTCTCGGGCGGAGGCACGGGCACCGGGATCGCCGCGCTCGAGAACGGGACCGCCGACCTCGCGACGGCGAGCCGCCCCATGACCCGAGCCGAACGTGCGCGCATCGAGGCGGCGCGCGGCAGCGCGGTCACCGAGACCCGCGTGGGCCTCGACGCGATCACGCTCTACGTCCACCCGGAGAACCCGTGCCCCCCGCTCGACGTGAGCACCCTCGGGCGCATGTACCGGAAGAAGGTCACGCGCTGGTCGAGCGTCGGCGGAGAAGACCTCCCGATCGTGCTCTACTCCAGGGAAAATGGCTCGGGGACGTACGCCTACTTCAGGGAGCGCGTGCTCGCGAAGGCCGACTTCGCCGCCGAGGTCCAGAGCCTCCCGGGGACGTCGGCGGTGGTGCACGCCGTCTCACGCGACCGGGCCGGCATCGGGTTCGCGGGCGTGGCGCGCGCCAAACGAGCGCGTGTGCTCCCGCTCGTGAACGCGCGCGGCGAAGTTGTCACACCGACCGCCGAGGACGCCATCTCCGGGAGGTATCCGCTCGCCCGCCCGCTCTTCGTCTACGGGACGCTCGACGCGCCCGACGAGGCCGCGGCGTTCGTCGCTTGGCTCGGCTCGGCCCGCGCGCGCTCTCTCACGGCGAGCGCCGGGTTCTTCGACCTCCTGGGTGCTGCGCCGTCCTCGTAAGGAGCGCACACGCTCTTACCTGTCGGGTCACTTCGGCGGAACGTCGAACGTCACACGAGCTCGCACGCCTCGTCGAACGAGAGGCGCTCGTTGCGCGGGTGGAGGCTCGCAGGATCGCCGTACCCGAGGTTGACCAAGAGGAACGAACGAAGCGTCTTGCCCGCGAAGAAGGCCGCGTCGACCTTGGTCGCGTCGAAGCCTCCCATCGGCCCGCAGTCGAGCCCGTACCCCCGCGCGGCGACGATGAAGTACGCCGCGCCGAGCCACGCGTTCGATTTCGCGACGCCCGAGCGCTCCTCGACGGTCTGCGCGCGGAACCGCTCGAGCGCGGCCCCCGCGTGCGGATAGAGCTTCGGAAGCTTCTCGTGGAAGTCGGTGTCGAAGGCCAAGATGGCCGTCACGGGCGCGCTCTTGATCTTGTCGACGTTGCCCGCAGCGGCGCAGGCGACGAGCCTCTCTTTGGCGTCGGGGCTCCTCACGAACGCGACCCGCAAGGGCCCCGAGTTCATCGCGGTGGGCCCGAAGCGGGACGCGTCCCACACCGCACGAAGCAGCTCGTCGGAGACGGGCTCGGCGCGAAACCGCGGGTAGGTACGGGCTTCGGTGAAGATCTCGGGGAACGTCGCGGTTGCCATGGCGGGCACCTTAGCCACCTCTCCCCGAGCGCGCGAGGCTACGCCCCACGAAACGGACCGATGCCGCAGGGAGAACGAAGCCAAAAGGAAGAGCTCGGCTCAGAGCCGATCGAGGCCCTCGACACCGAGCACCGGCGCCCACGGCAAGAGCTCGTACTGCGCGACGCCCTTCTTGGTGAACGGATCGTCGTCGCGGACGGCGTCGAGCACGGCGTGCACGTCGGCCCCCTCGGGGGTGCGCAGCAAGAGCGCCCCACCGCTCCGCGGATCGAGCGGGCCCGACGCGAGCAAGATACCCTTCTCCTTGAGAGTCGCGAGGTAGGCGCGGTGCTCGTCGACCACCTTCAAAACTTCGTCGAGCGGCTTTCGGTAGCGGAGGATCGCGATCGCGTACATGCGGTGGAAATAGACCAGTTCGCTCGCGCGAGGAGCACCTTTACGTCGCGCGCGGGCAGCCCTACCGTGCCCGACGCATGAGCCCCGCCTCCTTCGCCCTCGACGAGAGCTCCCTCACCCACGCCTACGCCGAGGTCGAGCCCGGCGTGAAGCTCCACTACGTCGAGGCCGGGCACGGGCCGCTCGTCGTGCTCCTGCATGGCTTCCCCGAGCTCTGGTACGCGTGGCGGAAGCAGATCGGCGCGCTCGTCGCCGCGGGATTTCGTGTCGTCGTGCCCGACCAGCGCGGCTACAACCTGTCCGACAAACCCGAGGACGTGCGCGCGTACGGCATGAAGCGCCTCGTCGACGACATCGCGGCGCTCGTCCGTGATCGCGGTGAGGAGCGCGCGTTCGTCGTCGGGCACGACTGGGGCGCCGGGGTCGCGTGGGCCTTCGCGATGCGACACCCCGGCATGCTCCGGAAGCTCGCGATCCTGAACGGGCCACACCCGGAGCGCATGATCTCGGGGCTCCGCAGCTTCGAGCAGCTCGCGAAGAGCTGGTACATGTTCTTCTTTCAGGTGCCGCTCCTCCCCGAGGCCGTGCTCCGGCTCGACGACTACGCGATCATGCGAAAGTCGTTCGAGGGCGCCGCCAACGCCGAGGCCTTCACACGAGACGACATCGCCCGCTACGTCACCGCGTGGAGGCAGCCACGGGCCGTCGAGGGAGGCGTCGCGTGGTACCGCGCGATGTTCCGACCGGGCACCGCCGTGCCGATCACGAAGGTCGAGGCCCCTGTGCTCGTCCTCTGGGGGGAGCAGGATCCGCACCTCGGACGTGAGCTCGCCACCCCGAAGGCCGACCTCGTGCCGAACGCCAAGGTCGTCTTCGTGCCCGAGGCCACGCACTGGATCCAGCACGAGGCCCCGGCCAAAGTGAACGACGAGCTCGTCGCCTTCTTCTCCGAAGGATGATCGAGTCCCCCGGGAGCGGCGCCTCCCGCACCCGGCTCAGGCCTCGCCGATCGGGGTCTGGGCCTTCTTGATCGAGCGCTCGAGCTGGAGCCTGCCCGCCTCGTAGGGCTTGGGCCAGGGGACGCCGTGCCCCTGCTCGGCCGCCGCGTGCACCGTGAAGAACGGATCGGCGAGGTGCGGGCGCGCGAGGGCGCAGAGATCGGCGCGCCCCGCGGCCACGATCGTGTTCACGTGGTCGAGCTCGGTGATGTTGCCGACGGCGATCGTTGGAACGTTGATTTCATTGCGAATTTTGTCCGAGAACGGCACCTGGAACATGCGCCCGTACACGGGCTGCTCCTCTTTGCTCACCTGCCCCGAAGAGACGTGCACGATGTCGGCCGAGGCCTCTTTGAAGAGGCGGGCCACGTCCGCCGCGGCGCCCGGGTCGATGCCTCCGGGGACCCAATCGTGGGCGGAGAGGCGCACCGACATCGGCCTGTCACCCCACGCCTCGCGCATCGCGCGGAACACCTCGAGTGGGAAGCGGCAGCGGTTCTCGAGCGAGCCGCCGTACTCGTCCTCGCGGACGTTCGTGAGCGGCGAGATGAACGCCGAGAGCAGGTACCCGTGCGCGCAGTGGAGCTCCAAGACGTCGAAGCCGCACACGATCGCGCGCTTCGTGGCGGCGACGAACTGGGCCTTCACGGCGTCCATGTCGGCGCGGGTCATCGCGCGGGGCGCGTGAGAGACGCCCTTCCAGTACGGGATGGCCGACGGCGCGAGGAGCTCCCAGCCCCCCTCCGTGACCGGCACGTCGACGCCCTCCCAGGGGACCTTCGTCGAGCCCTTGGGCCCGGCGTGACCGAGCTGGATGGCGATCTTGGTCTTCCCCTGGGCGTGGACGAACGCGACGATGCGCTTCCAGGCGGCGACCTGCTCGTCGTTCCACAGGCCCGTGCAGCCCGGCGTGATGCGCCCTTCGGGGGCGACGCCGGTCATCTCCGTGACGATGAGCCCCACCCCGCCGAGCGCGCGGCTCCCGTAGTGGACGAGGTGGAAGTCGTCCGGCACTCCGTCTTTTGCAGAGTACATGCACATGGGCGACATGACGACGCGGTTCTCGAGCGTCACGTTGCGCAAGGTGTACGGCGTGAACATGGGCGGCACGGGCTTGTCGCCCGAGAGGCCGGCCTTCTTCGCGAAGTAGCGGTCGACCCCTTGGACGTAGGCCGGATCGCGGACCTTCAGGTTCTCGTGGCCGATGCGCTGGCTCCCCGTCAGCAAGGAGAACACGAACTGCTCGGGCTCGAGGCCGGTGTAGCGCTCGATGTCCTCGAACCAGGTCATGCGGTTCCGCGCCGCGCTCTGGAGCTTGAGCGCCTCGACCTCGCGCTCGGCTTGGTAGCGCGCGAGCCGCTCGGGGATGGTGCCCGACTCGCGCGTGAGCACACGAGAGAGGGCGATCGCGTCCTCCATGGCGAGCTTCGTGCCGGAGCCGATCGCAAAGTGCGCGGTGTGCGCGGCGTCCCCGATGAGCACGACGTTGTCTTTGAACCAACGCTCGCAGAGCACGCGGTTGAACTTGAGCCAGACGGCCGAGCCGCGGAGGTGCTTCGCGTTCGACACGAGCCGCTCGCCGTCGAGCAGCTTCCCGAAGAGCTTCTCGCAGTACGCGACGGACTCGCTCGCCTCCATGGCGTCGAGGCCGGCCTTCTTCCAGGTCTCCTCCGGGGTCTCGACGATGAACGTCGACCAGTCGTCGTCGAAGCGGTACGCGTGCAGGTTGAACCAGCCGTGCTCGGTCTCTTCGAAGGCGAAGGTGAAGGCGTCGAGCTTCTTCTTGGTGCCGAGCCAGATGAAGCGGCACTTCCGGACGTCGATGCGCGGGTTGTAGTGCGCCTCGTGCTTCTGCCGCGTGACCGAGTGCACCCCGTCCGAGCCGACGACGAGGTCGTACTCTTTGGCGTAGGTGTCGGGGTCGTCGACGTTCTCTTCGAACGCGAGCTCGACCCCGAGCTCCGTGGCGCGCGCCTGGAGGATCTGGAGCAGCTTCATGCGCGAGATGCCGCAGAAGCCGTGCCCCGACGAGCGCGTCAGCGTTCCCTTGTAGTGCACATCGATGTCGTCCCAGTGGCGGAACGCGCGCTCGATCTCCTCGACGACCTGAGGATCGGCCTCGCGGAAGCCGTCCATGGTCTTGTCCGAGAAGACGACCCCCCAGCCGAACGTGTCGTCCGGGCGGTTCCGCTCGACCACCTTCACGTGGCACGAGGGGTCCGCCTTCTTCATCAGGATCGAGAAGTAGAGGCCCGCAGGCCCTCCACCGAGGCACACGATGCGCATGAGTACTCCGCGAACGTTCGAGAGAGGACCTCTGTCTACAGGAAAGCCGGGCCGGGAGCGCCCGAAACCGCCGCATTCTTAGCGAAGAAACCGTACTGCTCGGATGCCTCGAGGGGCGGGAGGGCTTCGGTCTTCACGAGCAGCGTGCGCACGGCCCAAACGTCCCGGAAAATGCGGTACTTCAGCGCGGTACCGTCGAGGTAGTCGACGCCCGCCGAGCCGCCCGTGCCGGTCCGCCTGCCGATGACGCGCTCCACCATCCGCGCGTGGCGCTGGCGGAACATGACGAACGACTGCTCGAAGGCGACGAGCGCCTCGATGACGGCGCGCGGCCACGAGAGCAAGGGCGCCTCGCGGTAGCTCTCGATGAACACGAGCGCGGCGCGGATGCGGGACGCACGCGCCCTGTCGGCCTCTGGGACGTCCTCGGCGAAGAGGAAGGCACGCGCCGACGCGATCTCGCCCTCGTAGCGGGCCTCGAGGCGCGCCGCGTCCTCGGCGGTCACCGAGGTCTCTCGCGCGACGGCGAGGGTCTCGCGCGCGCTCTTCGCGTGCGACGCGCAGTACGCCTCGAGGAACGCGCGCACACGCGCCGCATCCCCGGGGGCGTCGGGCATCGAGCCCTGAATAGGTGTACGATACAGCCAATCGGAGACCGCCGAGAGCAGGGTGGGCGCGTCCGCGAGGCGAGCCTCGACGCGCTTCGACGCGGGGGAGTCCGAGCCGTCCGCGTTCTTCAGCATCTTCATGTAGCTCTTCTCGTGCCCGAGCGGGATGCGCTCCGCCTCGGAGAGCCCGGCCAAGATCTCGATCTCGCGGAGCTGCGCGGACTGGAACCCGCTCGCGGGGTGGAGCTTGTCCCGGAACGTGAGGTAGTCCCGCGTGGTCATCGTCTCCATGAGCCCGAGGTGGTGCGCCGCGTGCTGCATCACCACCGTCATGCGGTCGATGCTCCGCACGGCCGTGGCGAGGGACTGCTCGGGCACGTGCTCGGCACGGAAGAGATCGCGCGCGCCCTGGAGCTCGCGCAGGACGAGCCGAAGCCACAGCTCCTCGACCTGGTGGATGGTGATGAACATCACCTCGTCGTTCGAGAGCTTCGAGGCATCACCCACGAGGCCACCCTGGAGCGAGAGCAGCTCCTCGACTTTGATGTAGTCCCAGTACGTCGTCGGCTTCTTGGTCGTCATGGGGCGGAGTCTTGGGCGAAAACCACGACGCCGACAAGCGCGCCCGGCGCCCCGACCGCTGCACCGGTTGCGCACGCGGCGGGGCCCCCTCGGCAAGGCCTGCACCGCCACTCAAACGCCTGAAATTAATCTACTTTTCGTCGCGATTCGGCGCGCCGTTCGTGCCGGCCCGAAGCCCTCGGCGAAGACGTCGAAGCGAGACCTCAGGGTTTCTTAGCCGACTCGGTGCCTTCGAGGAGGAGCTCTCGGACCGCGCGGAGGCGCGCCGCCTCTCGGTGGCTCTTTCGCCACGCGAGGTAGATGACGTTCGTCGCGCGCCTGCGGCCTTTGGGCTGCGCCTTGCCCATCGTGAGGACCACGAGCTCGCCCTTCTCCACCGAGGGGTCGGCCATGTGGTTCGGCACGATGCCGATGCCCACGTCGGCCTTGGCGAGATCGAGGATCTGGTCGAGATCCCGCACGGTGCACACCACCTTGCCGCGGAACGTCGCCTTCGGTCCGACGACCGCCCGGAGCCAGACGTCTTGCATGCGCGCGGTCGGATCGAACAGCACGAACCTGTGAGCCTCGAGCTCCGACGGCGTCTCGGGCTCGCCGTAACGCGAGAGGTACGCCGGCGAGGCGACGGCGACGAGCTCCTCGCGGTAGATGGGGACGGCCTCGACGGCGGGCGACTCGGGCGCGGCCACCAAGATGGCGAAGTCGATCTCGCCCGACACGAGGGTCTTCTCGACCTGATCGTTCTTGGCGAAGCGCACGTCGAGCGAGAGCTCTCCGTAGGCCTTGGCCGCGGCCGCGATGCGAGGCAAAAGCCACATGCGGCAGAAGACGTCGGGCCCCCCGATCGTGACGGCGCCGCGCACCACGTCCGACTCGCCCGTGAACACCTCGATGCGCTCGTCGATCTGCGCGATGAGCGGCCCGAGCCCCTCGACGAGCGCCTCCGCGTCGCGCGTCATGCGGACGCCTCGGCCCGCCTTCTCGAAGAGGATCGTCCCGAGCTCGGCCTCGAGCATCTTCACGTGCTGGCTCACCGCGGAGGGCGTCACGTGCAGGCGCTCGGCCGCGGCCGCGAACGTGGGCTCACGCGCGATTCGGACGAGGACGCGGAGGTGCTCGAGGTTCACGGCCATGCCCATCGTTCTACCGCGAGCCCCATCGCCACGTCCCGCGCCGCGGCACGAACGGGCCGAGCCCGTTCACGGACCGACCCAAGCGCCCGAATTTTGCCCAAAACGCAGGGAGAACACTCTCACCTCTTTTCAGAGTTACGTTTTGAGCTAAAGAGCCGATCATGTCGATCAAAGCTCCTCCTGGCAAGCTCGCCATCGTCGTCGGCGGAGGCCCCGCCCCCGGCATCAACAGCGTGATCGGCGCGGCCACGATTCGGGCGTGCCTCTCGGGCGTCCCGGTGCTCGGTGTGCTCGACGGCTACAAGCACCTCATGAAGGGCGACACGAGCAAGGTCATCCCGCTCGGGATCCAGAACGTGAGCCGCATCCACTTCCGCGGCGGGTCGCACCTCGGCATCTCGCGCGCGAACCCCACGCGCGTCCCGAACGGCGTCGAGAACGCCGTGAAGGCGCTCCGCGACCTCGGCGTCACCATGGTCGTCAGCATCGGCGGCGACGGCACCTGTTTCCTCGCGACCGAGCTCGCGCGGGTCTCGAGCGGGGAGCTCCGCGTCGTGCACGTGCCGAAGACGATCGACAACGACATCGACCTGCCCCGCGAGGAGTTCACCTTCGGCTTTCAGACGGCGAGGCACGTCGGCGTGTCGATCGTCGAGAACCTCATGGTGGACGCGAAGACCACGGGGCGCTGGTATTTCGCGGTCGCCATGGGCCACAAGGCGGGGCACCTAGCGCTCGGCATCGGCAAGGCCGCCGGGGCCACGCTCACCCTCATCGGCGAAGAGTTCGCCGAGAAGGGCAAGAAGGTGAAGCTCGATCGCGTCGCCGACACCCTCGTCGGCGCCATGGTGAAGCGGCTCGCGAGCGGCAAGCCGCACGGCATCGCGGTGCTCGCCGAGGGCCTCGTCGACGTGCTCGACGAGAAGGACCTCGAAGAGAGCGGCGGCATCTTCCGCGACGAACAAGGTCACGCGGCCATCTCCGACATCGACATCGGGACGCTCGTGCGTGACCGCGTGCGCACCAAGCTCAAGGAGATGGGCATCCCGCTCACCGTGGTCACGAAGAACCTCGGCTACGAGCTCCGCTGCGCCGATCCGATCCCGTTCGACATGGAGTACGCGCGCGACCTCGGGCACTCGGCCGCGAGGTTCGTGATCGAGGGCGGCTCGGGCGCGGTGGTCACCATGCACGCCGACAAATTCCGGGCGATCCCCTTCTCGGACATGCTCACCCCCGAGGGGCGCACGCGCGTCCGCATGGTCGACCTCGGGTCCGATCGGTACCGCATCGCCTGGGGATACATGGTGCGCCTGAAGCGTGAGGATTTCGAGGACGAGGACGTGCTCCGCGAGCTCGCGATGACGGCCAAGATGTCCCCCGAGGCGTTCCGAGAGCGATTTTACCCGGTCACCGAGCGCGAGCCCCGCATCCTCCCGCTCTACACCACGCTGAACGCGACGTCGTGAGCACGAGGCACGGCCCGCGCCCGCTCGTGGGGTAAGCTCCGGGCATGTCCGAGGAGGCGGCGATCGCGCCGAGCGGGGTCTTTCGCGCGCCGAGCACGTGGCTCGTGGCGGTGAAGCTCGCCCTCGTGCGTGACGTCCCGGCCCTGTCGGTCGACGGGTTCCGTGTGGCCGCGGGGCTCGTGGTGCTCGCGTACTTCGCGAGGCACCTCGCCGAGGTGGGCCTCTACCATGGCCCGGACGGGCTCGTTCCGCACGAGGTCTCGCGCGAGGTTTTTCCGTTCACGGTCGAGCCGCTCTTCGCGCTCGTCGGCCGGAGCGCCCTCGCGGTCCGAGCGGTCTATGCGGGCGCGTGTGCGCTCTCCGTGTTGCTGGTGCTCGGCGTTCGGCCGAGGCTCGTGGCGTTCGCGCTCTACCTCGTCGCCGTCGCGACGTACCGGCACGATTTCCTCGTGATGGGCGTCGACGACGTCCTCGTTCACCTCGCGCTCTTCTGGCTCACGCTCCTCCCGACGGGGGCGACCCTCACCCTCGAAGAGCGCGCGGGAGGCCTCCGCACGACCCTCGAACGATGGCGCGGCGCGCGGGTGCGCGGCACGATGGTGAGGCTCTTCCTCGCGAACCTCGGGCTCCTCTACTTCGTCGCGGGAGCGAGCAAGTGGACGAGCCCGATGTGGCGCTCGGGGGAGGCGCTCTTCGCGGTGCTCTCGCTCCCCATGAGCCACGTCGCGGAGGCGATGCGTCCGACTTTGGCCCCATGGCTCCGAGCCGGCACCTACGCGACGCTCTTCGTCGAGCCGCTCTTGCCGCTCGGCATCGCGCTCTCGTCCGACGCGCGTGTCCGTCGTGCGCTCGTCGTGAGCGTGGTCGTGCTCCACCTGAGCATCGTCGCGACGGTCGACGTGCCCTTCGCGAACCTCCTCTGCCTCGCCGCGATTCCCCTGTACTTTCGGCACGTTAAGAGAGCACCAAAGTCCACCCGCGCCGTTCGGATGCGCCCCTCGGAGATCTTCGCGTCGGCCGTCGTGGGGACGCTCGCGGCCGCGATGGCCTCTGCCTTCGTCACGCCGCCGTGGCGCGCGCCGGAGCTCGACGGGCCGAGAGGCAAGGCAGCGCTCGTCCGCGGCGCGACGGCCGAGACCGGCGGGGCCACGCAGACCGCGCTCTTCGGGGCGCTCTTCGCGGTGGGCCTCGTGCAGCAGTACCGCCTCCTCGACTGGATCGACGATCGCAACTTCGCCGTCGAGGTCACGGTCCACACGAGCGGAGCCCACCCGGAGATCGTCCCCTTCGCGCGCGTCGCCCCGCGCGACATGCGCTCCTCCATCCTGCTCGGCTACCTCGGCGGTGTCACCTGGATGCCCATCGCCGAAGAGCACGCGCCCAAGGTGCGCGAGGCCATCGCGGAGCGTCTGGGGGCGCGTGCCTGCCGCGCCCTGCCGGGGGCCACCGAGCTCACGATCGAGGCGAATTTCCGCCGTACCGGGCTCCCCGACGTCGCCCCCACGCGGCACGTCGTGCTCGCCGCGCACGCCTGCACCGAGGAGGCTCGCTGATGTGCGGCATCGTCGCGATCGTGTCCCCGCGTGTCCCCGTCGAGCCGGATCGCATCACGCGCGCGCTCGACCGCATCGCGCATCGTGGCCCCGACGGGCGCGGCGTCTACCTCGCCCCCTCCCGGCGCGCGGCGCTCGGGCACGTGCGGCTCGCCATCGTCGACCTCGCCCATGGCGCGCAGCCCTTCGTGTCGACCGACGGGGCGACGGCGGCGGTCGTGAACGGCGAAATCTACGACTCCGTGCGCCTGCTCGGTGATCTCCGCGCGCGTGGCCACGACGTGCGGACCCGCTCCGACAGCGAGATCGCGCTCCACGCCTACCGCGAGCTCGGCGACGACTGCACGCGGCTCTTCCGCGGCGAGCTCGCGATGGCCATCTGGGACGAGGCCCGGGGCAGGCTCTTTTGCGCGCGCGACCGCTTCGGCATCAAGCCCCTCTTCTACGCCGAGCACGAGGGCGCCGTGCTGGTCGCCTCGGAGGCGAAGGCCCTCTTCGCCGCGGGGCTCCCGGCGGTCTGGGACGACGACGGCGTCTACCGCGCGATGCACCTCGCCCTCCCGAACGACCGCACGCTCTTCCACAAGGTCCGCCAGGTTCCCCCGGGTCACACGCTCGTCGTCGAGGGCGGGAAGGTCTCGCTCCGATCGTACTGGGACGCCGAGTTCCCCGCACGCGGACGCACGCGCAAGACGAGCCTGCCCGAGGCCGTGCACGAGGTCGGGCTCGCCCTCGAGGACGCCGTGCGCACGCGGCTCCGCGCCGACGTCCCTATCGGGTGCTACCTCTCGGGCGGGGTCGACTCGTCGTCCGTGCTCGGGCTCGCGCAGAGGCTCGGCGCACGCGGGCTGCGCGCGTTCACGGTCTCCTTCGACGACGACGCGTTCGACGAGAAGGGGCCCGCGGCACGCATGGCCGCCCACGCCGGTGTGCCCCTCGACGTGGTCCACGTCCCGCGCAGCGCGTTCGCCGACGACTTCCGCGCCGGCGTCGAGGTCGCCGAGATCCCGCCGTACAACGGGCACGCCCCGGCGCGATACTTCTTGAGCCGCGCGGTCCGCGACGCCGGGCTCAAGGTCGTGCTCGGAGGCGAAGGTGCCGACGAGCTCTTCGCGGGGTACGCCTTCCTACGCGCCGCGCTCGGCGAACGAAGCGGCCCGCCGCGTACCCTCGGCGAGAGGGTCAAGAGCGCCTTCAACCCCATGAATTCACGCGCATTTTCGAGCATCGGCGAGTTCTCCCCGCTCCTCGCGCTGGTGCTCCGCGCGGTGGGCTTTTCGGGGGAGACGCTCGCGTACCTCGGCGAGAAGGTCGACACCGTGAGGGGCCTGCTCGCGCCCGACTTCGTCTCGCGCCACACGCGCATCGACCCGTACCGGGACCTCCTCGGCACGATGCCCCTGGGTCGCCTCGCGCGCGCCGAGCCGTTCCGAGCCCTCACCTACCTCTGGATGAAGACCCACTTCGTCGGCTACGTGCTCGCCGCGGAGCGCCTCGACATGGCCCACGGCGTCGAGCAACGGCTCCCGTTCCTCGATCATCGCCTGTTCGAGGCGGTGCGCGATCTTCCGCGCGAGCTCCTCTTCCGCGAGGGGCGCGAGAAGGCCCTCCTCAGGCTCGCCGTAGCCGACGTCGTCACGCGCGAGATCCGCGACGCACGAAAGCAGCCCTTCCATGCGCCACCCGGGGTCACGGGCCCCGGCAGCGCCATCGCCGAGCTCACGCGCGACCTCGTCACGAGCCGCAGGTTCCGAGATCTTCCGTTCTTCCGCGCCGACGCCATCCTGAAGCTCCTCGACGAGCTCGATGGCTCGAGCGCCGAGGTGCGCGCCCGCTTCGATCCGCTCTACTTCTTCGTCTCGGGCATGGCGGTCCTCGCCGACACGCTGTCCCTCTCGTGAGGGCGCCTCGCAGGTACGGGCCCTACGGACCTTCTTCGACGACGAAGGTGACCTTCGAGCCTTGGCCCGACGGGGTGATCTCGTAGGTGACTCGCGTGGCGCGTTTCCCGTGTTTTTGGCACGCCTCGGCGAGCACGTCGGCGGTCGCGCGGACGCGCGCGAGGTCCAAGCCAGCCCCCACGTCGGTCGCTGCCCTTCGTTCGTCAGGAGTGAGCGACTCTCCGCCCACGATCTCTACGACGACGGGCCGACGTTCACGAACCGTGTACACCAAGACCACCCCTCGAGGCGTCAGCGAGGCGTGCACCTCCACGTCGTCGACGCCACCTCGAGCGAAGAGGCTCTGGATGTCTCTGCGAACGATGTCGGGATGGAAGGTGCCGCCGACCTTGGAGTCGAGGGTGCCTGCAAGCGTGGCTTCGGAGAGCCGCTCTCTCCCACGAAAACACACACCGGCGACCTTCGCGCCGATCATGTCGTCGCGTGTCGCGCTCTTCTTCTCGTCCGCCGGCAACGGGCACGGATCGACGGTCTTCGCCACGGGAGGGCGAGCCACGGGAGGCACGAACGAGGCGGCCGCGGGCGAGCTCGGCCTGCACCCGGGGAGCGCGAGCAAGAGCGCCACGGCGACGTGCTCGATCCGCGTCATAGCCTCACGTCCACGTAGGTCGCTTCGCGGAGCGCTCGCAGCCACGCCACCCGCTCACGCTGGAGCGCCGCAGGCTCTTTCGTGCTCGCGGCGGCCTGGCGAGGGAATCGACGCTGCAAGAGCTTCATCTCGAGGATTTGCCTCCCGAGCTCGGCGCGGTAGGCGGCCTGAGGCATACCTTGGCGCTCGGCCTCCGACAGGAGCTCCGCCGGCGATACGTTGCCTTGCGCCGCGATCATGGCGATCGCCCGATCGATCTCCTCGCGCTCGACCACGACGTTCGCGGCCTTCGCGGCCTCTGCGAGGAGGACCTCGTCGATCATGCGATCGAGCAGCTCTCGGTTGAGGGCCGCGTAGGCGGCCGCGCGCTCGCCGGCCGATCGCTTCTGGGCGTCGACCTGCTTCTGGAACGGGACGAGGCGCAGCCGGAGCTCGGACAGGGTGATGGCGCGAGCTCCGACGACGGCCACGATGCGGTCGACGAGCACGTCGGCACGCGCCTCGGCCGGGAGCGCGCCGAGCGCCACGACGAGCACCACGGAGCTCCCCCATCGCGCGCGGCGAGTCATGGTTCGGCCTCGATCGTGACGGTAATGAAGGTGTCACTCGGCACGGCCTGGAGGGAGAGATCGACGCGCCGGAAGAGGCCGAGCGCGAGCAGCTGCACCTTCGCGCGCTCGAGCGCGGTCTCGTTGAACGCCTGCCCCTCGGTCACGTGGAGGGCCTGCCGGATCGCCGCGTGCGTGGCGTCGGGCGCGACGATTCGGATCCGCGCGATGGTGGTGTGCCCCATGCGGCGAATCGGCACGGTCACGTTCACGACGGACCGCGCGAGGTCGAGCGAGGTCTCGGGATCGGCCTGCACGTTGGCGTAACCTGCGTCACGGTAAATCCGCCGAACCTCCTGCAACTCTCGCACGAAGACGTCCCGCGCGAAGACGTCGCCCTCGCGTAGGGAGATCTTCGATCGGAGCCCCGCTTTTCCCCCGAGCGGAGCGACGACCTTGCCGTCGAGGCGCTCCTCGATCACGAGCTTCCCCAGGCGGAACTGCGGACCTTCCGCCACCTTGACGTGGACATCGAGGGACGTGTCGGTGTGCTCGAGCCGCGGTGGCTCGATGGCGACCTGGAGGTAGCCCCGGTCGTAGTAGAGGGCCGTCAGGAAGAGCACGTCGCGCTCGAGGACCTGGGCATTCGCGATACCGCGGGTATCCGGAGTGTCCTTGTCGATGAGCATGGCGGCGAGGAGGTCCTTCGAGGGCACCTTGTCGTTGCCCTCGAAGAGCACGCGGAGAGCGCGCGGCGCTCGATGGACGCGAGGCTCTGGGCTCGCGAGGGCCACGGGAGGAGCGCTGACGGTCGCCGGTGGCTGCGCGGTCGTACGAGGCTCGAGGCCCCGCGACGTGCCCGCGTTCGTGCCGCCGCAGGCCACGCCCACCCACGACACGACGAGGATCGCGCGGAGGGAGGACGTTCGCGGCATACGTACGGTAGACCACGAATTCCGCGGGGGCGCGAGCGCTCGCGCGACACGAGACCGAAAGCGTGGTGTGACGCCTACGGGGCTGGGCCCACCGACGCGCTCTCACCCGCGAGGGCTCCCCCGTCGCCGCTCGGCGCGCTCGCGGGAGGAGCGTCATCCTCGTAGGCCGCAAAGAGCCGCGGTCTCCCGAAACGCGCGGCGGCCTCCACGCGCGGGCCACGCCCCAGGGCCACGGCGAACGCGAAGCCGTTCTCGTCGCTCACGAGGGCCGAATGCAAGATGCGGTTCTCGCGGTTCGGGTGCACACGCAGGTCGACGCGCCCGCCGAGGGCGAGGTACCTGTCGAAGGGCCCGACGTGGTCGTGCGAAAGCGGAAACCCCTCGTGGCGGAGCGCGTCGCGCAGGCGGTCCGTGGCGCGGAACGAGCCACCCTTCTTCGAGACCACGGGCCGACCGTGGAGCCGAATTCGCCGGTCGTCGTAGGCGATCGCGACGAGCCGGTGAGCCTCGTTCGCTCGCAGCCACACAGCGAGGCGCCTTCCGTGGCCGCTGCCCTCTTCGAACGCGTAGTGCGAGTCGAGGAACGCCACGGTCGTGACCTCGCTCGGGATCGGGGCCTCTTGGATGGCGGCGAGCACGAGCGACCCACCTCCGCTGTGCGATGCCCACACGACCGATGCGCGCGGCACGAACGCGATGGGCTCCGCGAGCACCGATCGTGCGGTCGGGCGACCTTCGTGTTTGACCCACGTGGGCCACGAGAGGCCCTTCTCTTCGACGACCGCGAGCACCACGTTCGTGTCGGGCATCGCGGCGCGGAGGAGCCTCGTCTGAGCCAACACGTGCTGGATGTCGTACCGGAACGCCTCTCCGTCGGCCCGCCGGCGCCCCAGCGTCTCTTCGAGGGTGTTGCCGTTAGGTGTAGCATACACGATGGCGAGCGTCGGCCGCTCGAGGTCGAACCCGGGCCCGACGTTCACCGCCGAGCGCCCCCACGCGGTGGTCCGCACACGCACACGCTCCCCACGAAGGCCAGGCTCGAGCCCGAAGGGGTCCACGCTCGCGGCGTGAACGTCCCCTCCCGCGTCCGTCGTCACGTCGCTCGACCCATCGGCTCCGCCTTCGGCCGCGCGCGGCTCTTCGAGCTTGGCCGGCCCCGCCTCGATGCCGCTCGGCCACGAGGGGACGGCCTTCGGGGCGACGCACGACGCCATGACCACCACGGCGAGCGAGCCCCACGCGAGGCCGAAGAGCCCCGCCGTCGCACCTCTACCCACCTCCGTCGACCTCGCGTTACTTCTTGAAAAGTTTGCCGAAGAGCCCGCCGATCGAGTCGGCCTTGGGCGCTTGGGCGGCGGTGGCGCGCATGCCGTGCAGGCGAATCTCGCGAGCCGCGTCGAGGTTGTGCGGGTTGATCTCGACGGCCTTCTTGAGGTCTTTGATGGCGGCCTTCATGTTGTCGACGCGCTTGTGCAACATGCCGCGGTAGAAGTACGCGCGCTCGCAGTTGGCGTTCAGCTTGATGGCTTCGTCGAGCTTGGTGATGAGCGCGAGGGTCTTGTCGCGGTTCTGGTTCGTGGGCTTCTGCGAGTCGAGCCAGGTGACGAGCGCGAGGTAGTCGGCCTGCTCCGGGTCGGCCGCGAGGGCCTTCCGCGCGAGCTCCTCGCCCTGCGCCGTGTCGTTCCTCTTGAGGAAGATGAGGGCCTTCTGGAAGTTGTTCGACGCCTCGAGGAGCTCTTGCACCTTCTGCTGCTCGTCGGCCGAGCCGAGGCCATCCTTCAGCGCCTTGTCGTAGTCGGCGCGGCGCGCCGGATCGGTGAGGACCGCGTTCGCTTCGCTGAGCCGCGCGAAGACCTTGGAGCACGCGTCGCGGACGTCGGACATGGCCGATGGGAGCTTGTCGGGGTGCCACACCTTCGCGAGCGCGATGAACGCCTTTTGGATGTCCTCGCGCGGGGCCGTGCTCGCCACACCGAGGGCTTCGTAGTGGTTCTGTTGGTCGATCGTATCGGCCTTGGTGAGGATCTTGGATCGAAGGCCGTCCTCGGCCACGCGGCCCGGCGGGCTCGATCGTGGGCCCTCACCGGGCCTCACCGAGGCGGGCGGCGCGGCGGACATGCGCACCGAGGGGGGCGCGGCCGAGAGCCTCGACGACGACGGAGGCCCCGACGCCGGAGGCGGGGGAATGGGCGAGCGCGGCGCACCGAGCGGCATGGGTACGGCGGCCGCTTCGGCCGGAATGGGCGCGGCGGGGGGTACGACCGGCCTCAGGTCGTTCGGGAGATCGTAGGCGCGGGGCATGGGGCTCATGCGCGAGTCCGGGCGCACCGGGACGTGCTCCTCGACGATGGCCGGGCCACGGGTCACCTGGCGCGCTTGGAGCTGCACACGCGCGACCTGCTGGCTCGCCGGCGGAGGCATCGGCGCCATCCGCGAAGGCTCGGGCGCGTCGACGAGCTCGAGCTGCTTCGTGATCAGCAGGAAATACGCGAGGAGCTGGGCCATGTGCGGGACGGTGAGGCCCATGGTCGCGAGCTCGGCCATCCGCACCGGCCGGTGACGCATCTGCTCGGCGGCCGAGAGCTCGCCCTGCGCGAACCCACAGCGCTCGGGCGCGGCGTGCGCGGCGAGGCGCATGCCCATCGCCTGAACGCGAGCCACCGTCACGTTGACGTGGTCCCACGAGGGATTTCGGCACACGCCGCCCCACAGCACGCGGAGCGGATCGACCTGGACGATCTCGCTCCCGCCGAAGCCGGAGAGCGTGTCGTGGCCCTCGTAGAAGGCAAAATGCGAGTCGAACGGGAACTCGAAGAGGTGGAGGAGCTTGGCCTCGAGCTGGGCGGTGAGCCCGCCGAGCAGGGTGTCGTGGCCGATGACCCCCATCGTCACGAGGATCTGCCCCTGCAGTACGCCGGTCGAAAAGCGCTGCTCGATCGACTGCGCGGCCTGCTCGGGCGTGATCACCCGGTGCTCCACGAGGATCGCGCCGAGCGTGGCGACTCCGTCGGAGGTACGCGCCTTTTGGGGGATGCCCTCGACGAACACGACCGTACCGGCGCCCCCATCGGGGCGGCGCAGCTCGAGCGACCCGGTCATGCGACGCTCCATCACGTACACGAGCACGTGCGCGAGCGGCGTCTTGGCCAGCAGACCCTCGGCAGTCGGCGGAGGCAAGGCATCCATGGGACAGCGTTTAGAACTACCTCGCCTTCCCCCGTCGCGCGAGACCCATTCGCCCGAGCCCGCCCCCACGGCGCACTACGCGAGGGCGAGACCGCCACGAGACGGAGCCGAACGCGTGCGCAACGGGCGAAACCCGAGCTATCATGAGCGAAGGCCCGTGTGCCGCGCTTCGGCTCCTCGGGGGAGGAGCCTTTCCCCTACAGTGTGTTCCTTCGCGTGCCGCCTTGACCGATCCCCCTATCCCCACGCATCTGGCGCAGTACGAGGTCCTCCGCCGCTTGGGCGAAGGCGGGATGGCGGAGGTGTTCGTCGCGAAGAAGCGTGGCGCCGAAGGCACCTACAAGGTGGTCGTCGTCAAGCGCATCCTCCCGACCTTCGGGGCCTCGAGGCGCTTCCAGTCGATGTTCATCGACGAGGCCCAGCTCGCGACCCGCCTCAACCACCCGAACGTGGTGCAGGTGTACGACTTCTCGAACGAGGGCGCCGAAGGGCACATCCTCGCGATGGAGTACGTCGAGGGGCCCGACTTCGGCATGCTCGTCGGCGCCGCCCGCACGAAGGGCGTGAGGCTCCCGCCGTGGGTGTGCGCTTACGTCATCGCCGAGGCGGCCAAGGGCCTCCACTACGCGCACGAGAAGAAGGACGACGGCGGCGCCTCGCTCGAGATCGTCCACCGCGACGTCTCTCCTCAGAACATCCTCCTGTCGTACGACGGCAGCGTCAAAATCGCCGACTTCGGCATCGCGAGCGCCCGCTTCCTCCAGCAAGAAGAGGGGGTCATCAAGGGCAAGTACGGGTACATGTCGCCCGAGCAGGCCCGCGGCGAGAAGGTCGACCGGAGGAGCGATCTCTACGCCCTCGGGGTCATTTTGTGGGAGTGCCTCGCCGGCCGCCCGCTCCATGGCAGCGCGACGGGCCAAGCCCTCCTCGACGTCGTCCGCACGGGTCGTGTCGAGCCGCCGAGCACCTTCGTGATGGACGTGCCGAGCGAGCTCGAGGACATCGTCATGAAGGCGCTCTCGCCGCGCCCCGACGATCGCTACGCTACGGGTCGAGAGCTCGTGTCGGCCATCGGTCGCGCCTTCTTGGCCCGCCAAGAGCTCGTCGACGCCGCGGCGCTCGAGGCCACGATCACGGCGTTTTTGCCCAAGAAGCGCCCGCTTCGGGAGCGCCCCGAGCCCAAGGTCGCGGCCTCCCCGAGCCCCGAGCTGACGAACCCCGCGGCGCCTTCGGCCAAGGGAGAGGCGAACGAGCCCACGCCGGCGTCGATGAACGGCGCGCGCCTGCCCCGCAAGAACGGCGAGCACCGCGAGGTGCGCCACATCGCCCTCGTCACGCTCGACTTCACCCCCGAGGGCGAGGCCGACGAGGCCACCCTCGCGACGCTCACGCGCTCGATCGCCAAGCTGCGCCCCACCCTCGAGGACATGGCGTACAAACGCGGCGCGCGCTGGCAGTGGACGCGCGACACGCAGGCCCGCGCCGTGCTCGGCCTCACGTCCCGCCACGCGCGCGCGCCGGGCGACTCGGCCTGGCTCGCCCTCGAGACGCACGAGGCCATCGCCGCCATCAAGGACGATCTCCCGTTCCCCGTGTCGGCGTCCATGGCCATCGTGCGAGGCATCGCGTCGGGGCTCCGCGACCGCGACGGAAACCTCGTGCGGTACACGCTGCACGACCCGGTCACCTACCTCGCCGACCTCCTCGGGACCCGCACGCCCAAGGCGAAGACGTGGGTCGCGGGCGGGCTCTATCGCCTCGTCCGCGGCGATTTTCGCTGGGGAGACGCGCCGAGCCTCGATTTCCCCGAGGACACGAAGGTGGCGAACCTGCCGCCGACGATGCGCATCTACACGCTCGAGCGCAGCCTCTCCCGCGAAGAGAAGGAGTCCGAGGCCGAGGGGCTCGAGAGCGCGCTGGTCGGTCGCGACGCCGAGAAGGCCGAGCTCTTCGCGGCGTTCCATTCCGCGGTGAACGCGCCGGGCGGTGGGCGACTCGGCACACGCGTCGTGCTCGGGGAGCTCGGGATCGGAAAGTCGGCCCTCGTCGCGGCCTTCACCCACGACCTCCCTCCGAACGCGCGTGTCGTACGCGTCGAGTGCTCACCGGTCCGCATGGAGGTGCCCTACGCCTCCATCGCCGAGCTCGTGCGGCAGGCGCTGAGCATCAAAGGCGACGAGTCGTTCGACGAGGTCGTGGGGCTCGTGTGCAAGGCCATGGCCGTCGACGCGAGCGTCGAGGCCCAGAACCCGCTCGTCACCCGCCTCGCCGAGCTCGTCACGAGCCGCATCGCGGGCCACGGCGACGCCGACGACGCCGCGTACCAGAAGCGCCTCCTCCTCGCGAGCGTGCGCACCCTCGTGGGCGCGTTCGCCCAAGAGAACCCGCTCGTCATCGTCGCCGAGAGCCTGCACTGGGCCGACAAACCCAGCCTCGACCTCCTCACCGATCTCCTCAAATCATCGGAATCATTGCCGATTCTCGCGCTCCTCGTCACCCGGCCCGACGAGCGCATCTCCGCGCTCCTCGAGGGCAAGGTGCGCATCGAGCTGCACGGGCTGTCGGCCGAGGAGCAGGTGAGGCTCGTCGAGGCGCGGCTCGGCGTCAAAGAGGGCGTGCGCGCGGTGTGCGCCGAGCTCCTGCCACGCGTCGGCGGCAACCCGTTCTTCCTGCTCGAGCTCGTCGACGCCCTGCTGGAGCGCGGCCTGCTCGAGATCCGCGAGGACGCCCTCGTACGCTCGGAGGACGGCGACCGCGAGTTCTTCCTGCCGCAGACGCTCGAGCAGCTCCTCGCCGACCGCATCGAGGAGCTCGCGCCGCGAGAGCGACTCATCGTCGACTGGCTCGCCATCGCCGGAGGCCCCCTCGGCGTCGCCGATCTCGAGCGCCTCTTCGCCATCGAGACGTCCGCTCGAAACCCCGTCCACGAGCCGTTGGGGCGCCTCTGCGAGCGCGGATTGTGCGACAAAAAAGGCACCGACGTCGACTTCCGCCACCCGCTCACGCGCGACGTCGCGTACGCCGCCCTCCGCCCGGAGGCCCGCACGCGAATGCACCGCGCCCTCGGGGAGCACCTCGCGCAGACCCAGGTCGCGAGGGGCGTGTCGGCGGCGATCGTCGCGAGCCACTTCGCCCGCGGCGACGACGGCGAGCGCGCGTCGCACTTCTACCTCGAGGCCGCCACGGCCGCGCGCACCACGTACCAGACCAACCTCGCCGTCCGGTACTACAAACGCGCCCTCCTCCAGCTCACCATCGACGACCCGCGCCGCCTGCTCGCCCACGACGCGCTCGAGGGCATCTTCCGCATGCTCGGTCGCAAGCGAGACCGCGTCGCGCAGCTCGAGGGCATGCGCGCGTGTGCACGCCAGGTCGCCTCGCCCCGCTCGGTGTGCCTCGCGTTCCTCCGCACGGCCCGCTTCGACCTCGACGAGGGCAAGCTCCCCCACGGGCTCCCGATCGCGCGAAAGGCCGCACAAATCGCCCGTGGAGCGGGGTTCTTGACGCTCGAGATCGAGGCCGAGTCCCTCGTGAGCGAGCTGTCGCGCGAGCTCGGCGACGTGCAAGGTGCCCTCGCGGCCGCCGACCGTGCGCTCGCGGCGTGCGATCCGAACGTGAACCCCAACGTGCCCCCTCGCCTCCGCGCCGACGCGCTCCGGTCGCGTGGCGTCCTCCTCCGTCGCGTGGGGCGCGTGCGCGAGGCCATGGTCGACTACGTGGAGGCGATCGCCATCTACCGCCGGCACGGCGCGCACCGCCAAGAGGCCCGCGCGAAGAACGCCCTCGCCTTCGCGATGTTCGTTCAAGGCCGCTACGAAGACTCCATCGCGCTCGCGCTCGAGTCGATCCAGATCGACCTCTCCGTCGGGGGCAGGTTCCAGCTCGCGAAGACCCTCGCCAACATCGGTCAGAGCTACTCGCGCCTCGGCGACATGCCTCGCGCGGCCGCGTACCTGAAACGCGCGCGGGACGCCCACGAACGCTACGGCGACAAGGACGGGCGCGCCGACACCCTGCTCGTGAGCGCCGAGGTCGCGCTCGACACGGGCGCGCTCGACGAGGCCGTGGCGTTCCACAAAGAGGGCCTCGACCTCTGCGAGGCCACGGCGAACGCCTACGACAAGGCCCACGCGCTGGTCGTCGGTGCGGCGATCTCGCGCGCCCAGCGTGAGCCCCAGAAGGCCATCACGCTCGCGGTCGAGGCCCGCCGCATGGCCGAGAACCAGGCCCTCGTCGCGTACCATTTCTACGCGTTCGCCATCGAGGCGTCGGCGCGCGTCGACGCGGGCGAGGTGCACTCGGCCACGCTCCTCGCCACCACGGCCCTCGGCGCGGTCGAGACGCTCCAAGGCACCGAGTACGGCCTCGAGATCCGAACCCTGTGCGCCGACGCCCTGAAGCGCGCGGGCTCTCCCCAAGCGGCCACCACGAGGCAGCGCACGGTCGACTACGCCACGGCCCTCATGGAGACCATCCGCGACGCCCGCCTGCGCAGATGCTTCTCCGAGCGTCCGATGGTCGCGGCGCTGTTCGACGCCACCCCCTCGCCGCTCGCCGAGACGGGCACCACGGTCAAGCGGCCGTCGGCCCCTTCGATGCCGTAAATACCCGTACTTCCTTACGAAAGACGACAATGATCGAGCCTCGAAGCCCCGAAACCTCCCCGAAACGTGTCGCCATGATTTTCTCGGGTGGTGGCGCGCGCGGGGCGTACGAGGTGGGCGTGCTCTCGTACGTCTTCGAGGAGCTCGCGCGCCTTCGCGGCGGCCCTCCGCGCATCGACATTTTGTGCGGGACGAGCGTGGGCGCGATCAACGCGTGTTACTTGGCGGCGCACCTCGCCGATCCGGTGCTCGGCCTGCGGCGCCTCGTGCACCTGTGGACGGAGCTCGAGCTCACGCGGGTGCTCGGCTTCGGCATGCGGCAGTTCGTGGGCCTGCCCAAGCTCGTCATGGGCGGCGGGAGCGACGGCACCGGCCTCTTCGACGTGCGCCCCATGGCCGATCTCGTCGGTCGCGAGATCTCGTGGCGGGCGGTCGCGCGTTCCATCCGAAAGCAGCGGCTGCGCGCGCTCGCCATCTCGACGACCGAGGTCGCCACGGGCCGCACCGTGGTCTTCATGCAGACCGCGCCGCACGTCGCGATGCCCGAGCTGCCCCCGCCGCGGACGCTCTACCGCCAAGCGCACATCGGGCCCGTCCACGCGCTCGCGAGCGCCGCGATCCCCCTGCTCTTCCCGCCCGTCCGGATCGACGATCACCTCTACCTCGACGGCGGGCTCCGGCAGAACACCCCCATCGCCCCCGCGCTCGCGCTCGGCGCGACCCACGTGTTCGCGATCGGCAGCTCGCGCGAGGTGCGCGGCATGGTGGCCCCCGAGGGCTCCGGCGACGGCCCCCACGCCCCCGGGGCGGCGTTCCTCCTCGGGAAGGTGCTGAACGCGTTCCTCCTCGATCACGTCGACGTCGACATCGAGCTGCTCACGCGCCTGAACCACGTGATCGAAGACGGAACGAAGGCGTACGGCCCGGGCTTCGCCGACAGCGTCAGCGCGCACGCGATGAAGCGCGGAGGGAGGCCGTACCGGCACGTGCACGCCGTCACCGTGCGCCCGAGCGAGGACATCGGTCGTATGGCCGCGGAGCACGTGCGGAAGGGGAAATTCCAGGGGAATCCGCTCCTCACGAAGCGCCTCTTCTCCCTCCTCGACGTCGGCGCGGGCGACGAGTCCGACCTCGCGAGCTACCTCCTCTTCGACGGCCCGTTCTGCCGACGCCTCATCGAGATGGGCCGGGCCGATGCCCAAGCCCGGCGCGACGAGCTGCTCGACTTCTTCGGGCGCGCCGCGGACGACGCCCCGGGGAACCCGACGAACGAAGGCGAGAGTGGACTATGGGACAAGCGTGCCCTAGGCATTCCCTTCGGCACGTGACGAACGCGCGGGAAGGATCACGACCGCCGCGCGTTCTCGCCCTAGGACTCGCCCGAATGCGCTCTCTTTCTATCGCCGCGGTGGCCTTTGCCGCGCTCCTCTCGGCCTGCTCCCGCGAGAAGGCCGCCCCATCGACGAGCGCGCCCGCGACCGCACAGGCTGCGACCGCACAAGCTCCGACCGCGCCGATCCCCACGCATCACGAGCCGGTCGAGGTCCCGGTCGTGACGATCTCGGATCGCGCCGACACCACCGTGCACGTCACGTGGGACACACCGAAGGGCACCGCCGTGAACGACGACGCGCCCTTTCGCCTCCGCTGGACCACGAGCGAAGGCCTCGCCGAGGTGCCCCCCGAGATGCGCGCGAAGGGGCGCGACGTGGCCTCGGGGTTCGACGTGCGAGTCGTCGCGACGAAGGGCACCCCGGAGGCGAGCCTCGTCGGTGAGGTCGACATCGTCGTGTGCGACTCCGAGACTCACGCGGTCTGCGTGCCGGTCAAGCGCAAGGTGACGATGCCCTTCCTCGTGGCCCACGAGAAGGCGTCGGTCCGCTCGACGGTCAAAGTGCCGCTCCCGAGCGCCAAGTAGAGCGTCGGCGCGTGTACCACACCTGACCACTCTTTTCGGCGAGGCGCCCGACCGAGCTTGCGCGACCCGCGGGCGAGGTATGGAATGAAAATCGGCGGGGTGATGGGAATCCCGCCTGCACGGTGACCGTACGACTCCGTCGACGCCCGAAGGCAAGCGGTGCACGCCATGAAGCTCGCGACCTCCACTCCCTCCCTCCACCTCCAACGTGCCGTCGTGCTCGGCCTCTTCGCCCTCGCGCTCGGCCCCCTCGCGGGCTGCGTTGCTACGGCCGAGACGGGGCCTTCGCGCGGCGTCGTGGTGAGCGGCCCCCCGCCGGCCCCCATCGCCGAATCGCGCACCACGCCCCCCCAGCCGCACGCCGCGTGGGTCCCCGGGTACTGGCACTGGACGGGGATGCAGTATGCATGGATCCCGGGCCACTGGGACGCGAGCGCGGGCGGAGGTCAGTGGGTAGGCCCCCGTTACTTCCAGCAGGGTGGGCAGTACCGCTACGAGCCGGGCAGCTGGACGCGCCGCAACGCGCTCCGCTGACCCCTCAGGCGCTCGCGAGCGCCTCCTTCATGCGAGCGTGCTCACGGAGGACCTTCTTGGCGAAGGAGGTCTTCTCGCGATCGTCGAGCACCTTCCCGGCCACCTGGAAGAAGGCCTTCTCCTCCTCCTTGAGGTGGTGGTGGATGGCCTTCGAGAGCTTCTTCGCCTTCAAGAGCCAGGTGGGCGCCTTCTTGTTCTGGACCGAGAGCTGATCGACGAGCTCGTCGATCTCGTGGTGCTCGGCCATCGCGTGCCTAGCGACCGAGAGGCCTCGATCCGTCATGAGGATCGGGACGTACAAAAAGCGCTCCTCCGCCGCGGCGTGGGCGGCGAGCTCGACCTTGAGCTCCTGGAACAAGGCCTCGCGCTCCTCTGCCGTTCGGTTCGCGCCGACGAGCGACCGCGCGAGGCTCCGCTGGCGGTCATGGCTCGCGCGTAGGGCTTCGAACACGTCCATCATCTCGTCTCTCCTTCGCACCGGCCGTGGGTGCGGACGAGCCGACCGCTACCACCGCCCATCCTCGGGCCTTTTAGCGACGGAATGCCGTGATGCCAATGTCCTGACTTTTCTTCTATGTGTTTCGCTCAGTTGGATACCGTTTGCACGGTACCAGGTCCGCCCGCGCGAAGTTTGCGTCGACGAGGCCTTCGTTCCGGAGGCCGACAGCGGTATCGTTTCGTGGCTTGGACCCCGCGCGACGCAGAGCCTTCGTCGCGGCCTTCGCGGCCGTGCTCGTGACGACGACCACCCTCACGTCGTTCGCCGATCGCGGCCCCACGCTCCACGAGCCCATCGGCGAAGATCCACGCGAGGACGTGGCGCTCTCGGTGAGCCTCGACGGCGAGCTGCCCGCCGCGCTCGACACACGCTCGGGGCTCGTCACCGCGCCCGATCCCACGAAGCTCGACGACACGAAGCGCGCCCCGTACGCCCCGGGGCCGAGCGGCCCGGGTGGCGCGCCCGACAGCACCTTCTCGCCCGACCGCAACACGAAGAAGCCCGACGCCCTCCCGTACGACGAACCCTTTCGCCCGTCGACGGCCCCGTTCAAGCGTTTGTCGGCCTACGACGCGGTCGACGAGAGCTTCGTGCTCTACGTTCGAGGGCCCAAGCTCACGCAGCTCTCGCGGGACACGGGCCCGGTCGTGCCGGCCACCGAAGAGACGTTCTTCGCCGACCTCGTGGTCGACATCGTACCGGGGCACCCCTCCCGCATCCCGAGCGTGGGCCCCGGCACGCGCATCGTCAAATCGAGGGCCGGCGTCGGCACGGAGGACGTGCCGGTGCGCATCTCGAAGGACAGCGCCGAGAACTGGTTCGTCGAGGGGACGACCATGTCGCGCGTGCGCCTCGTCATGCAGCTCGCGATCGCGCGCGCGGCCTTCGGCGGGACCTTCGGAGATCCGTCGTGGGACAGGCTCCCGTACGTGCCGCCGCTGCCGCCCAACGTGGCTCGCGCGCAGGCGAACGTCGCGAAGGCGCTCGGCGTCGGCCGGCAGCTCTCCCCCCACGACAACGTGACGCGCCTCGTGGCCTACTTCCGCAGCTTCCAAGACTGGGACGAGAGCCCGCCGCCGGTGCATGATATTTACACGGATCTCGCGCTCTCGAAGAAGGGTGTGTGCCGCCATCGTGCGTTCGCTTTCCTGATCACGGCGCTCGGGATGGGGATCCCCACGCGCATGATCGCGAACGAGGCGCACGCCTGGGTCGAGGTGCACGACGGGACACGCTTCGTGCGGATCGACCTCGGCGGCGCGGGGAACATGCTCCGAGACCCCCAATCCTCGAACGTGCCCTTCGAGGCGCCGCCCGACCCGTTCTCGTGGCCCGTGGGTGCCACCCGCGGCGACGACCTCGCCTCGCGACCTCCCCCGTCGGATCCTCGGAACCCGTCGCCGAATGGGCCGTCCCAAGGTGGCCCGAAAGCCCCGGCGAGCGCCGACCCGAAGGGCGCCTCGGGAGACTCCCCCGCCCCCCAAGGGTCTTCGTCGAAGAGCTCGTCCGGCGGCGATCCGTCGTCCTCTTCGTCCCAGGGTGGCATGTCGAAAGAAGGTGGCTCGACCAGAGCCCCGAACCTCGACGACGCGCGCCCTAAGGCCACGGTCGATCTCTCGCTGCCGCAAAAGAGCGCGTCGCGTGGGGGGAAGCTCGTCGCCGAGGGCGTCGTCAAGGCCGACGGCGAGCCGTGCCCTCGGGTCACGGTCGAGATCGTGCTCCGCGAGAAACAAGGGCACGAGACCATCGTCGGCCACCTCGCCACCGACGATCACGGGAAGTACGGAGGCAGCTTGACCTTGCCGAGAGCGCTCCCCGTGGGCGACTACGACCTCGTCGCACGCACCCCGGGCGACGCCCGCTGCGGCCAAGGAGCCTCCAAATGAGCGCCGTGTTCGTGCCGTTTTTGTACGAGCTTCGGCAGAAGAAGGTGAAGGTCGGTCCGCAAGAGGCGGTGGCCCTCGCGAGGGCTCTCGTGAAGGGTCTCCACGAGAGCTCGCTCGACGGTTTTTACCACGTGGCGCGCGCCATCTGCGTGCACCGCGAGACCGACCTCGACCCGTTCGACGAGGCCTACCTCGCGCATTTCAAGGGCATCGCGGCGCAGAGCCTCGAGATCGTGGCCGAGCTCGACGATTGGCTCAAGGACCCACGCACGCGCAAGGAGCTGTCGGCGGAGGAGCTCGCGGCCCTCGAGACGCTCGACATGGAGGAGCTGCGAAAGCGCTTCGAGGAGCGGCTCAAGGAGCAGCGCAGCCGGCACGACGGCGGCAACCGTTGGGTGGGCACGGGCGGCACGAGCCCCTTCGGCGCGCAAGGCGCTCACCCCTCGGGGCTCCGCGTGGGGCCCGCCGGCGGGGGGAAGAGCGCCATGGGCGTGGCCGACGCGCGCAGGTACAAACCGTACCGCTCCGACCTCGTGCTCGACGTGCGCCAGATCGAGGTGGCGCTCCGCAAGCTGCGGGTGTTCCAACGCGAAGGTCAGATCGACGAGCTCGACATCGAAGAGACGGTGCGCGAGACGGCCAAGAACGCCGGCGAGCTCGAGATCGTGCTTCGCCCGCCGCGCAAATCGAACACACGCGTGCTCCTCTTGATGGACGTGGGCGGCTCGATGGATCCCCACGCCGAGGTGGTCTCGAGGCTATTTTCTGCGGCGAAACGCGCGTCGAACATTCGGTCGCTCAAGACGTACTACTTCCACAACTGCGTCTACGGGCGGCTCTACGAGACCGAGCGCTTCTCGGATCCGGTGCTCTTGAAGGACGTGCTCGAGCAGTGCGGCCCCGAGTGGAAGCTCGTGCTCGTCGGCGACGCGGCCATGCACCCGACCGAGCTCCTCGGTGCGGGCGACTGGGAGTACTACACACGCGGGGGCGGCGAGATGATGCCCGGCATCCGCTGGCTCATGCGCCTCTCCGATCACTTCCGCCGCGCGGCCTGGCTGAACCCCGACCCTCCGGCCTACTGGAAGGGCGGCACCGCCGAGGCGATCTCCAAGGTCTTCAGCATGTTCCAGCTCACCCTCGACGGCCTCGGCGAGGCCGTGACGCACCTCTCGAGGGGCGACACGAAGGGGCGTTGAACGGGCGGCGAAGGCGCGCGGCCGTCCTCGGTAAGCATCGGTACGTGGCTCGACGGGCCTTCTGCGGCGACCCGAGGAAGCCGATTCACGGAGCGCCGAGGGCTCCGCGCGCCCCCTCGCGGAGCGCGTCGACGACCACACGCACACGACGCGGCACCTTCCCGCCGGCGTAGACGACGTACGCGGAGCTCGTGGGCCAGTAGGCCTCGAGCACAGGGGTCAGGCGACGCGCCTCGACGAACGGCGACGCGAGGTGCCGCGGCGTTCGGACGATCCCTACCCCGCGCGCCGCAAGCTCCCGGGCTAGCGCGGGCGAGTCGACACGCGTCCGGCCTCGCACGACGACCACCTCGTCCCGTTCGGAGCCACGGAAGGACCAGGTGGTGCGCGGCTTGCGGCCGACGAGCACGCACTCGTGGTCGACGAGATCCGCCGGGCGACGCGGCGCTCCTCGCGACGCGAGGTAGCCAGGCGACGCGAACGTGCCGGTGGGGGCGGCACCGAGCTTCATCGCCACGTGCTCCGAGCTGTCCGCGGGCGCACCGACGCGGAGGGCGACGTCGATGCCGCCGCGGCGAGGCTCCTCGAGCTCGATGGTGACCGAGACCTCGAGGACGAGGCGCGGGTACGTGAGCGCGAGCCGCCCGAGCACGTCGGGGAGCAAAGGCTCGAGGCCAGGAGCGACCGAGATACGGACGACCCCCGAGACCTCCGTGGCCGCGTCCCGTACGAGCGAGCTCGCCCGCTCGACGACCTCGCGGAGCTCCTCGCAGCGCTCCGCGAGCAGCGCGCCCGTCCGCGTCAGGGTGAAGGCGCGGGTCGTGCGGTGGACGAGCCGCTCCCCGACGGCGCGCTCGAGCGCCTCGAGCCGACGACCGATCGTCGACCGCGGGATGCCGAGCAGCGCCGAGGCTCCACGAATGCCACGGGCGCGCGCGACCGCCGCGAAGACGAGCATCTCTTGAGGGTCCAGGGTTGGCTCGATCACGCTCCGATTGTCCCAACTTCGGGACACTACGTCCAGCCGGTCGCCACTGCCGCTGCGGCCTCCCCCACCGCACTCTCCACGGCATGAACATGCACACCTCCTCCGTCCTCCTCGCTCTCTCCGTCACCATCGCCGCGTGCGCTACGGCCACCGTCGAGCCCCAGCCGCCCGAGGGTGGCCCCAAGCCCGCGACGGCGACGATCGTCCACGCCTTCGACGCCGCGTCTTTCCAGCTCCCCGAGGGCCTCGTCGTCCGCGAGGGGAAGGCCTACGTCGGCCTCGCGCCCCTTGGGACGATCCTCGAGACGGGCAGCGACGGGTCCACGCGGACCTACGCGACCGTCCCGCCCGGGGGACGCGACGGCTATCTCACGGGCCTCGCCTTCGACGCCGCAGGAAACCTCTACGCAGCGTCCACGCGGAACCGCCCGGACGCGAGCGCGACGACGCCCGGGATCTACAAAATCCCGGCGGGCGGCGGGGCGGTCACGAAGCCCTTCGCGAGCTCCCCAAAGATGACGTTCCCGAACGGCCTCGCCTTCGACGACAAGGGCCTCCTCTACGTCACCGACTCGGCCGCCGGGATCGTGTTCCGTATCGCCGCCGACGGCGCCGCCGAAGAGTGGGCGAGGGGCGCGGCGCTCGAGGGCTCGGTCGCGTGCCGCTCCGACCTGCCCTTCCCGATGGGCGCGAACGGCATCGTGTTCGCGCGCGGCGCGGCGTACGTCCTCAACACCTCGAAGGGCTCGCTCGTGAAGATCCCCGTGCTCCCGGACGGGCGCGCCGGTGAGCCCTCCGCCGTCTTCGAGGACTGCGGTTACGTCGGGCTCGACGGGCTCGCGCGCGACGCGGCCGACGGCACCCTCTACGTCGCGCAGAACGGGCTCCCGGGCCGCGTGCTCTCTTGGTCCGAGGGGCTCGGCGTTCGCCCCGTGGTCGACGGCGCGCCCCTCGATGGGCCCGCGAGCCTCGAGCTAGGGGTGTTCGGCGGCGAGAAGCGCCTCCTCGTGACGAGCGCCGCCTTCTTCAGCAGCGCGTCGCCCGCCGGAGGGGCGCGCCCGTCGCTCGCGTCGATTCGCCTACCGTGAGGGGGCGATGCTGCGGGGCGCTCGTCCTCATGACGTGCGCCCCGCGGATCTCACTTCGGCTTCGCGGGTGCCGAGGGCGCGGGCTTCGCTCCGGACGGGGCCGGTGCGGGAGGCTTCGCGCTGCCCGAGGCCGCGGGCTTGGCGCTGCCCGACGCGGCCGGCTTCGCGCTGCCCGAGGGGGCGGTCGCGGGCTTCGTGCCCGAGGGGAGCGCGGCGGGCTTCTTGGCCGAGCCGGTGGCCGTAGCCGACGGAACGGGCACGTCGTCGTCGTCGTCCTTCGCGGTGGGCTTCGCGGTAGGCTTGGCCGTGGCCGTGGGCACGGGCTTCTGCGGGGGCTCGGGCTCCTCTTCGTGGGTCGCGTAGTAGATGCCCACGCCGATGCCGATCACGGTGAGGATGCCGAGCACGAGGAAGAAGATCTTCCAGAACGAGTACGGGGCTTTACCGACGACCTCGCCCGTCTGGCCGTTCACGAGGAAGCGGTAGACCTTGTCGTTGTAGCGGTAGGCCGCGATCCAGATGGGCAGGAGCACGTGCTTGAACGTGACCTGAGTGAAGTTGTTCGACACGTTGAGGCCGCGGTGCGTGTCGCCGCCGATGTCGCCCGCGCACCTGCCCTCTTGCACGCGCGCCATCTTCTGTTGGCCGATCGACCAGGCCGGCATGAGGTCGATCGCGTAGGCCTCGGCGCGCCACCCGGCGAGGTAGTGGGGCGCGTAGGGAATGAGCTCGCGCGTGTTGAACGTCGAGAACTTCTCGACGAGGTCCCCGGGGAGGCCCTTGCCGGCGCACACGAGGGTGTCGTCGAAGAAGTCGTTGCGGCTACCCCAGGCCGACTCCCACCGCGTGCGCTGCACTTGGCGCGTGCGCGTGACCGACTGCCCGTTCTCGTACGCGGTGTAGGTCTCGGTCTCGTAGTAGTACCAGCCGCGTTCGGCGGTCCAGTTCGAGTAGACCATGGAGTCGAACGTCCAGAAGGGGACGTAGACGCCGCCCATCTCCTGCACCTTGGCGATCTTGGTGAGGTCGTTCGGGCGGAACCAGAGGCTCGCGAGCCACTTGCCGAAGAGGTCGTTCGCGGACTGTTTGTTGATCTTGAACGGGACGAGGCTCTCGGGGCGAATGGCCTGGTCGTTCGTGTGGGCCTGGAGCACCTGGTGCGAGCCGCAGAACGCACACGCCGTCGTGCGCTCGCCCTCGCCGATGTTCACGGTGGCGCCGCAATCCTTGCAGTTGATCGTCGTGACCTGCACGCCGAGGCCCTTCGCGGCCATCGCCATGCCCTGCTCGATCGGGATCTCGCGGACCTGCTCCTGCTGCACGTAGCCCGCCTGCTGGACCACGGCGGGGCGCGTCTGGACGGCCTGCTGGTGCCCGCAGTAGGGGCACTTCATGGCCTGGGTGCCTGCGTCGTAGTTCAGCTTCGCGCCGCAGTTGGAGCAAGGAAACGATTGGGCGTCGCCGCCGGCAGGTTGGGTCATCGATGTACCTTTGAGGCAACGAGGCTACCCTAGACGGCACGCCCCACGCTACGGCGCCGAGGGCTTCGGGCGAGGGGTGGGCTCGAGGGGCCCCGGAAGCTCGGATTTTCCAATGGGTACGGTCATTTGCACCCCGTCGAGGTCGGCCCCGACCGGGGCGTAGCGGCCGCCCAAGCAGCGCGCCAGGAAGGCCTCGGTGAGCACGTCGACGGCGAGGCGATTGTCGGGGCGCGCGACACCGTGGCCCTCGTTCGGGAAGACCACGAGGGTCACCGGCTGACCGTTCTTGCCCGCGAGGGCCGTGAGCTCTTTGACGTCGTCGAGGCGCACTCGCGGGTCCTTCTCGCCGTGCACGACGAGCAGAGGCTTCGTGATGCGCGACGCGAACGTGAGCGGCGAGATCTTCGTGAGCTCGGCGCGCCCCTCCGCGGTCTTCCCGGAGCCGACCCGCCTCTCCAGCTCTTCGGCCTCGGCGGGGAACGCGGGTGTGCTCGCGCCGAGGAACCGCGGCACGTTCACGGGCCCGGCCACGTCGACCGCGCACGCGACCTTGTCCGGCGCGCCCCCGAGCCCCGCGAGCGCCGCGTACCCGCCGTAGCTCGAGCCCACGAACGCCACCCTGCCCGGCTCGGCGATGTGCTCGTTTTGGGCCCACGCCACGGCGTCGACGAGATCGTCGTTCATCTTCTTCGACCACTCGCGATCCCCGGCGTCGACGAAGGCCTTCCCGAAGCCCGTGGAGCCTCGGAAATTGACCGAGAGCACGGCGTACCCGCGGCTCGCGAGGAACTGCGCCTTCGGCGAGAGCCCGAACCCGTCCCGCGCCCACGGGCCGCCGTGCACGAGCAGCACCATCGGGAGCGGAGCGTCGGGGCGACCGTCGTGGTCGGCGTCGGCGCCGCGCGGGAGCGTCAGGTACGAGACGAGCGAGAGGCCGTCACGCGCTCGGATCACGCGCGAGAACACGGGCGAGGGCTCGAGCGCCTCGAGCTCCTTCGACGCCGAGAAGAGGACCCTCGCGACCGGCGTCGCCTTCGGGTCCTTGGCCCTGTCGTAGGAAAAATAGCGGGTCGGGTGGACGGGCGAGCTCACGGCGACGAGCCACCGCGTATCGTCGAGCGAGCGGGTGACGACGTCGAACGAGTCGCCCCGGGCGAGCTCACGGAGCGCCTCGAAATCGCGGGCGAGCGCGTCGCTCGCGAGGTGCCATCGTGGCTCGGCGTAGGTCGCCTGGGCGGCGTCGGGCCGGAGCGTGGTCGGATCGAACGTGGCCCCCTCGATGTCGGCCTGGCCGTCGTCCACCACGACCCGCGACGCACGCGTGCGAAGATCGATCGCGACGAGCGCCGCCGTGTCTCGCCCGCGCGAGTCGACGAGGTAGAGCTCGCGCTTGGCCGCGTCGATCCCGAGCGGAGACGTGGCCTGCGTGTCTTGTAAGGGCACCTTGGCGAGGAGCGTGGCGAGGCGCTTCGTCCCGTCCTCCACGAGGTACGACGTGCCTCCGTCGGAGTCGACGCGGAGGCCTACGCGCGGCACGAGCTCGTCGTCGTAGACGAAGGCCGCGATGCCCTCGTCGTTCTTGCGCTGAAGGCGCCGCTTGCCCGTGACGACGTCGACCACGAACACGTCGTGGGCCCGCGCGTCGCGCTCGTTCAGGGCGACGGCCACCTCGCGCGGGTGCTTGCGGCTCCGCGCCTCGAGGCGCGCCTGGACCCGCGGGATCGGCGTGAGGTCACGGTCGGCCCCGGTGGTCACGTCGAGCGCGTGGAGGTGGTAGTTCTCGGTCCCGTCCTCGTCTTTGCGGTAGACGACGTGTTTGCCGGTCATGGCCCACGTGTAGGAGCGCACGCCGCGGAGGGTGTCGTGCGTGCTCGCCTCGGCCACGTCCGGCGTGTCGATCTTCGCGACGACGACGTTCGGCACGCCGTCGCGCGCGGTCACGTACGCGACGCGTTTTCCGTCGGGGCTCATCTTCACGAGGGTGCGCTCCGGCGGCACGAAGAACGCTCTCCGCGGGGTCAGCTTCGGGTCGAGGATCGCCGCTCGGACGGGGCTCGGGCTCGGAGCGGCCTGGGGAGGCGCCTTCGGGGCGACGGGCGCGGCGGGGGGCGCGGCCGGTGAAGGCGGGGGGACCGCCTCGCACGCCGAAGCGCCCAACGAGAGCGAAGCGAACGCGACGAGGAGCGGGAGGGGCCGGCACGAGGAGAGCGCGCGCATGACCCAACGTCATACCCCGGGCATGCCCCACGGGGCACCCGCGAATCGCGGCGATTCGTCGGTCGCCGAGGGTGTGCTTTACTCGCGGGCGCCCATGCGCCTTCGCGGAACTTTCGGTGCCCTGCTCTCGGCCTCGGCCATCGTCCTCGTGGCCACGCCCGCGCTCGCCGACAGGGTCGCCGTGCTCCCCTTCCCTCCGGGCGACACCCGCGCCGAGTCGGCGACGTCGGCCGCGGTCACGGCGGCGAAACATGCTCTGCCTTCGGCCGGAGAGGCCGCGACGGGCAAGGCCGCCGTGAAAGACGGCCAAGCCGACACGAGCGAAGAGTACCGCGCGTACGGGGCGGCCGCGGGCGTCGACTGGACGCTCCGCGGGACCGCCATCCACCGGGCCGACGGTTACCGGCTCGAGCTCGAGGCGTGCCAGGTCAAGACAGGGCGCGTCGAGCTGCTCGCGCGCGAGATCTCGGAGACCGAAGAGGTGCCGCAGATCACCGAGATGCTCGTGCTGCTCCTCCGCCCCGAGGGGGTCGCCAACGCCGACCTCCCGTGGACGCACGCGGGCCCGAAGAAGCCTCAAGAGCCCAAGAAACCCGAAGAGCCCAAGAAGCCCGAGGAGCCCAAGAAGCCCGAGGAGCTCCCCGTGCCCAAGGTCGCGCACCCGTACGCCGAGGGGCACCCGCTCGCGGTGGGCGCGAGCATGGCGGTGCTCTCGGCGGTGTCGCGACCCGGCAACGCGACGGGCTCGGCGACGTCGTTCTACCTGGGCGGCGTGCTCGGGTACCACGTCGAGGCGGTCCGCGGGCTCGAGCTCCGCGCGAACGTGCAGGGCACCGTCGCGGGCCCGAAGGCCCTCGTGCTCGACGTGGGCGCGCGGTACGCGTTGCCCGTGGTCCCGACCGCGCGGGTCTTCGTCGTGCCGGACGTGGGCCTCGGCACCTTCGTGACGCTCGGCGCCGCCAAGGACGCGCGTTTCTTCACGCGCCTCGCCGCGTACGCGTCGCTCGGCCTCGGCGAGCGCGTCGCGCTGGAGCTCGGACCGGAGCTCGGTCTCACACCGGGTGGCTCCGGCACCGTGGTGCTCTTCGGCGGCGCGCTGCACGCCCTCGCGCGCTTCTGAGCGCGAGCGTAGGCGCACGCGGGCCGTAAGCACCCACGCGGCCTCCCGCCCGTGGTGGGGGGCGTGCACGTTTGACAAGCGCTTACCGTTTGGTAAGGGAACGGCGTCCAAATGGTCACCAGCAAGGCCAAACGCGCCGCGCCCTCCGAGCCCGCCATGCGGGAGCGCATCGTGCGCGAGTCCACGCGCCTCTTCTCGGAGCGCGGCTTCGACGGCACCACCCTGCAAGACATCGCCGCGGCCGTGAAGGTCACGAAGCCCGCCGTCTTGCACCACTTCCCGTCCAAAGAGCACGTGCTCCGCGCGGTGCTCGGCGAGATCGTGGCCCACTGGGAGGCGACGCTCCCGAGGCTCTTGCTCGCGGCGACGGCCGGGGAGAGCCGCTTCGACACCGTGCTCGGCGCCGTCTACCGGTTCTTCGCCGAAGATCCCGAGCGGACCCGCGTGGTCCTGCGGCACGCCCTCGATCGACCGAAGGAGGCCCGCGCCCTCCTCCGCGACAAGGTGCGCCTGTGGGTCGGCGCGATCGCCACGTACATCCGGCAGGGCTCCGAGAAGGGGCTCCACCCCGAGGACGTCGCCCCCGACGCGTACGTGCTGCTCGTGCTCGAGCTCATCATCGTGGCGGCCGCCTCGTGGGACACGATGCGCGAGGCGCTGCCCGAGCGCGAGCGAGGTCGCGAGGCCTTCGACAAAGAGCTCTTTCGGATCGCGCGCACAGCCATCTTCACCGAGCCGAAGCCCCGCGGTGACGACACGAAGGCCGCGCCCCGCCGCACGAACGGCGCCCCCAAGACCCCGGCCAAACCCAAGAAGACGACGACGAGGTAGACCATGGCGAACTTCTTCACCGACAACGACGACCTCGGCTTCTACCTCGATCGCGGCATCCCCTGGGCCGAGCTCGTCGCGGCGTCGGAGCACGGGGACGAGGCGTTCGGCTCGATCGACGAGGCCAAGGAGCTCTACCGCGCCGTGGCCGAGTCGTTCGGTCAGATCGCCGCCGAGGTCGTGGCGCCCCGCGCGGCCCGGCTCGACACCGAGCACTCGCGGATCGTCGACGGGGAGGCCGTCGAGTCCCCCGCCCTCCGCGAGATCTCGCAGGCCATGCGCGACGCGGAGCTCCACAAGCTGTGCATCCCGCGCGAGCTCGGCGGCCTCAACGCGCCGCTCACGCTCTACATGCTCGGGGCCGAGGCGCTCGCCCGCGCCGACGTGTCGATCATGACGCACTTCTCGTTCCACGGGGGCATGGCGCTCGCGGCGCTCGTCTTCTCGGCGCGCGAGGGCTCGACGACGTTCGACGTCGCGAAGGGCACCATCGAGAAGACCCGCTTTTCGCAGATGATCGAGGAGATCGCGCGCGGCGAGGCGTGGGGCTGCATGGACATCACCGAGCCCAACGCCGGGAGCGACATGGCCAAGCTCCGCACCCGCGCCGAGCTCGACGCCGACGGGACCTGGCGGATCTCGGGCCAGAAGATCTTCATCACGTCGGGCCACGGGAAGTGGCACTTCGTCATCGCCCGTACCGAGGACGCGGCCGACCCGAGCGACCCGTACGCGGGCCTCGCGGGCCTCAGCATGTTCCTCGTGAAGGCGTACGACGACCTCCCGAACGGCGAGAAGAAGCGCTACGTCACGCTCGACCGCTTCGAGGAGAAGCTCGGCCACCACGGCTCGGTCACGGCGGCGCTCTCGTTCGACCGTGTGCCCGCCGAGCTCATCGGAAAACGGGGCGAGGGGTTCCGCTACATGCTCGTGCTCATGAACAACGCGCGCGTCGGCGTGTCGTTCGAGAGCATCGGCCTCGCCGAGGCGGCCTACCGCGCCGCGAAGGAGTACGCCGAGGTGCGCACGTCGATGGGCAAGCCCATCGCCAAGCACGAGATGATCGCCGACATGCTCGACGAGATGGAGCTCGACCTCGTGGCCCTGCGCGCGCTCGCCGTGAGCTCGGCGGTGCACGAGGAGCTCGCGCAGAAGCTCGCCATCTTCGGCGCGTTCGGCGCCAAGAAGGGGCCCGAGGCGCAGAAGAAGGCCGAGCGCGACCTCGCCCGTCACCAGCGTATTTCGCGCCGCTACACCCCGCTCCTCAAGTACCTCGCCACCGAGAAGTCGGTCGAGATCGCGAGGCGCGCGATCCAGATCCACGGCGGCGCCGGCTACACACGCGACTACCCCGTCGAGAAGCTCCTCCGCGACGCGCTCGTGTTGCCGATCTACGAGGGCACGAGCCAGATCCAGTCGCTCATGGCCATGAAGGACACGCTCATGGCCGCCGTCGCGCGCCCGCAGGATCTCCTCCGAAAGACGGCCGACGCGCGTGTGCGTGCGCTCTCCGCGAGGGACCCGCTCGACCGCGCGCTGGCGCGGCTCCAAGGAGGGGCGCTCGCCGTGACGCAGCTCCTTCTGAGGAAGACGGCCGAGGGCAAGCTCCGCTCCCTCGCGAACCTGCCCCTCGCCTCGTGGCCCAAGGCGTTCGCGAAAGACTGGAACCCGAAGAAGGACTTCGCCTTCGCGATGCTGCACGCCGAGCGCTACACGCGCCTCCTGGCCGACGAGGCGATCGCCGAGGTGCTCGTCGAGCAGGCGAGGGCGTTCCCCGAGCGCCGTGGGTACGCCGAGCGGTGGCTCGAGCGCGCCGAGGTGCGGTCGCGCGCGCTGCAGTACGAGATCGCCCACACGGGCGAGAGGCTCTTGAAGAAGCTCGCCGAGCCGGCGGCCCCGAGCGCCGCGGCGGCCGAATAAGGGAAGCGTCCGAGGGATGCCGCACGCACCTCGCGAGCTCATTTGGAGGGCCGAGATGGCGCGGAGCGCGAGCGGCTGCCGCGAACGCCTTGAGTAGGAAAGAGGTCGACGATGCGTCGTCGACCTCTAATCCCGTGCTGACCCTCGAGCTTCGTTTGGTTCGACCGTCGGAGCGCTACCGAGAGACGTTCCTCGACGGGCTCGGCGAGCTTCGAGCCGAGGGTCTCCCGTGGTGGATGGGCGACGACCTCGCTTCGATTGGGCAGGACTTCGGCGCGTTCGTGAAGAAGAAACGAGAGGACTCGCGGAGACGCGCGGACGGGCTCGTGCCGGCGCTCCACCTCTGGGCCATCGTCGAAGGGCGCTTCGCGGGCCGCATCTCGATCCGCCGCGAGCTGACTCCGGCCCTTCGCGTGGAGGGCGGAAATATCGGCTACGACACCGTCCCCTCGTTTCGAGGGCGCGGCATCGCCACCGAGATGCTCCGGAGAGCCTTGCCGATCGCGCGGAGGCTCGGGCTCGCCGAGGTCCTCCTCACGTGCAACGACACGAACGCCGCCTCGATTCGTGTCATCGAAGGGAACGGAGGCGTGCTCGTCACGACCAAGGCCCTCGCGCCGAACCGGCCCCTCAAGCGGTATTATCGAATCACGTTAGGGTGATTCGCCCGAATGGGGTGCGCGCGTGTGCGCTTCTCGCGGGCTCGCGGGAACCGCGGAGCCGGGACCGAAAGACGGGGACGTCCCACGGGGCGACGGAGTGACTGGCGCGGCACGAGGGAGTGGTCCGCGCCGCCCCCAGCTACATCTTGCCGTTCTTTCCCCACTTGCCGCTGAGGCAGACCATCCCGCGCGGGGAGGGGTCACAGTCAGCCTGCTCGAGAGGCGAGCACTCCGCGGTGGAAGTGCACGCCTTCGTGCAGTACTTCCCCTGAAGCCCGTCGTCGACCGTGGAGATATCCAGGCAAAGTCGAGAGTCGCAGTCCGCGTCGGCCGTGCACGTGGCGCCCAGGCCCGCCCCCGTCGACGCGTCTCCGTCCACCGACGCGTCGGCCACGGCGCCGTCGCCGGACGAGCCATCCGCCCCCGCGTCGACCGTAGGCGACAGGGAATCCGCCGCGGCATCCGTCTCAGGGGTCCCAGCGTCGGAGGTGCTCGGCGCCGTGGTCGACGTGCCACACCCAACGAAGAAGGTAAACACGCAAAGAGCAGCAACTACGGGGATAGGTCGGAGCGTCATGGGGCCGCGGGCACTAGGTTCCCGCGGTGGCCATGTCAAGCACAGTGGCCGGCGTGTGGGCCAGGTCTGCCGGAGCGGCATCTCGGCACGCCGCCCGTCGTTTCCTTTGGCCCGAACGAACGTCGCCGCGACCAACGCGGCATACGGCAGACCAAGTGGTCTCGGATCGGCGCACGTCCGTAGAGCTTCGGCCTTCGTCTGCCCCTCGAGCACGACCGAGGAGCACCAAGGCCGTCGCCCCACGTCCTTCGGGAAGAAGTGGTTCGGTGCGCCGTAAGACCTAGGGCCATGTCTCTCCGGCTCCGATTTGCCCTCGCAGGACGGTCGTACTTCCCCGGCTCCAAGGTCTTCTCGCGCACGGAGCTTTTGGGATCTCCCGAGGCGTCGGACCCGCTCCTCTTTCTCGGCAAGCTCACGGCGCTGTACGGACCGCCGACCGCGATCATCGACGGCGGGTTCGCGTACGCCATCGACGACTCGGCGTCCGGGCTGCGCTTCACTGCGTACTCGGGGCCCTCCGGGCCGAGCTACGGCGCGGACCCCGCGTCGGACCGGGAGCCGATCGGAGCGTCGGTACGCGCGTTCGAGGACCTCCTGGCGACCGTCCAGCCGGTCGACTGCGCGATCGAGATCACCGAAGAGATCGACTACGGCGGCGCGCGCGTCCGGACCGGCTTGCGTGATGGCCGCCCGTTTCGCGAGGAGATCGTCACGCCCGCGACGAAGGCCAAGAAAGCGCGCGGAGTGAAGACGTACGACGATTGTGTCGCGAAGGCCAAGGCCCGAGGGGGCGCGTACGGGATCGAGGCAGGCTGGATGACGTGCCTCGACGCCGCGCTCCCCGAGGTGCCCGAGTCCTTCGAGATTGGAGCGCGCACCTACGAGAACTGCATCGGGTTCGCCTTCTGCGGGCCGGAAAAGCGCCCGGGCTACACCTTCGACGAGTTCGGCCACGACGGCATGGAGGAGATCGAGGTCACCGACATTCCGTGGCCCGAGCCGCTCTCGAAGACCGCGCAGCTCTGGTTGACGAGCTACGCAGAGTGGCGCGCATCCACGCGACGGAAGCGCAAGCCGAAGGCTCCGTAGAGGGGTAGGGGTGCGAAGGTGCGCCTCGGCCAAAGGCGCCGAAGACCGCGCCCTGCTCCCCCATCAAACCATCTCGCGGCATCGAGCCACGCGCGCGGAGGTGCCCGCGGGACGCTCATTGACCCTCTCTCGCCGGCGGGTAGGCTCCGCACCATGATGCTCCAAGCCATGGGCGCGCTCGTGTCGACACTCGGGAGGCGACTCCGCCACGGCCCGCTCAGGCCGAGCTGGTCCTTGCTCTTCGAGACGAGCATCTGCCTCCTGCGCCGCACCTCGCAGCGCGCGGCATCGCTCGACCCGCTCGGCGAGCGTGCGCTGTGGGCGACCATGAAGGCGCCGCCGGCCAAGGTCTTCGGGAGCGTCACGCAGCGCGACGACACGCTCGGCGGGGTCCGCGCGAGGTGGTTCGAGCCGCGCGACGTGCGCTCGGAGGCCACGATCGTGTACGTGCACGGCGGCTCGTTCATCTACGGGTCGTTCGAGTCGCACGGCGAGCTCATCGCCCACCTCGCCGTGACGAGCGGCGCGCGCGTGCTCGCGGTCGACTACCGCCTCGCACCGGAGCACCGCTACCCCGCAGCCCTCGACGACGTGATAGCCGCCTACACCGCGCTGCTCGACGCCGGCACGGCGCCCTCGAAGGTGCTGCTCGCAGGGGACTCGGCGGGCGGAAACTTGGTCCTGGCGGCGCTCCTGCGATTGCGCGACGAGGGCCGGCCGATGCCAGCGGGGGTCATCGCGCTCTCGCCGTGGGTCGACCTCGCGCGCCAGGGCGGCACGCTCGAGACGAACCAAGCCTTCGACTGGGGTGTGCCGAGCGCCTTCCAGAGCTGGGCACGCACGTACCTGCCCACGGGCTCGCTCGACGATCCTCGCGTCTCGCCGATGTATGGCGACTTCGGCGGGACCTCGCCGTTGCTCGTGCTCTACGGCGAATGCGAGATGCTGCGCGATCAGGTCGAGGAGCTCATCGAGCGCGTGCGCGCGGCGGGGCTGCCCATCGAGTCCGAGCGCTACCCCGACATGGTGCACGGCTGGATGACCCTCGCCTCGGCGACGCCCGAAGCCGCCCGCGCCTTCGAACGCTGCGCACGCTTCGTCACCGAGCGAACGAAGACGAGCGTGGGCGCTCGAGGGTGAAGGTCGGCGCGGGGCGAGCCACCGGCGTGGACGGGCGTCGGCGCGCCATCTCGCTACACACGCGTGGGTCGGGAGAGCGCGCGAGCAGGGGTGCCCCCACCCGCGGGTGCTCGGCCTTCGGCATCCGCCCCCGCGGCCTCCCCCAATGGCCGTTCTCGGCTTCGCTCTACCGCGTCACGCCGCGCTCACCCCCTTCGCGAAGCCTCCGAGCGGCCAGGGGGAGGCGCAGAGACCAAGGTCGCCCGAGTGACGTTACGAGTTACTCCGGGTGACGAGACGACGGGAACGCTACCGCAAGATCATCCTCTGAAAGGCGGTCCAGCACGCTGTCGACGTCGAACATGGCGACGTTCGACGGAACGCAGATGCTGTACGCTCCGAGACGGTCCAGCGCCGTCGTGCTGCACCCCACGTTACGCACCTCCTCGAGTACTTGCTCGACGTCCACGCCCGGTCCGGTGCGCAGAAGCCAAATCGTCGAATGGCTCGAGCGGAAGGCGTGCGTGAAGGAGGTCACGCGCTCTTGGTCATCACGCTCGACCAGCAGCACATCTCCGACCGACACGTCACGAACGAACAGGGGCGCAGCAAGGACTTCGTGCCCACGTGGCGTCTCTCGCACGGGCAAGCACTCGACGCCGACGGGCGGCCACCCGTCCACGACATCGAGCAGGAAGCTCAGGTACTCGGTCGACATGGCGCGCCTCGGTGTCGGTGCTTGGCCTCTACCACTCCGGGAGTCTACCCGCATCGCCTCGCAAGGAACGCCTCCCCCAGGGGCTCGAGCTCACTGTACCCCCACTCCTCGAGAACGGCCGTCACGGGAGGACTGCGTTCGAGACCAACGACCACGACCTCGTCGACCGGGGGCTCATGCGCAAACTCACCGTGGTGATCCTCGACCAACTCGAGCACCGCCTCGAGAGCCCTTCCCGGGTCCGTTTCGACGCGGGTAAAGACCGAGACCCCAGAGGCCAAAGCATCACCGGCGGCGTTACCCCGAGCCCCATAGCTCCGTGCCGCGTCCACGTTCCTCTCGGACGCCACTATCCAGACATGATGCTCGTCGGCAAGCCTAGGGAGGTCGCGCGCAGCGTCCTCGTCGAAGACCACAACGACGCGATGATGTCTGCTCATGGCGGTAGACCGTCAGGTTCGGGGATCGACTCCGGCCCCTTCGTGGGCACGGCATCGACCCGTCCGGTGAGAGTGAGGGCTACCATGATGCGTGTCCACTCTCTTCGCCGGACCGAAGCTCCTGCGGCGGCGTGCACTCTCATGAAGAGCTCTCGCGCCCTCCGGCTATCCACCCGTGCCCCGGCGCTCGAGCCGACGTCCCCTCCACGGAGAGCGTCACCACTTCCTCCAGCGTCGGATCGGAAGTGAGCAGGACCCCCAGCGGCATCAGCCTGGCCTGCTCTCGATCGATCTCGCTCTGCGGCACCGAGAAGATCTCCCAGTAGTCTTCCTCCCAGCGCGCCGCATAGGTCGCAGGGTGACCGAAGGCGATTCCGATATCGACCATCGCCTCGGACTTCGACGGGATATCGTACGGCCATGGCTCGTCCAGCCAACGAAACCCTCCGGCGGTCTCCCGGCTGAACGGCAGGTCCGCCCTGGGCGTGTCGATCGTGCGATAGTTCAAGGGAACGATCTGAAGCGCAGGCTTCATGGTTCCGTAGTACCCCTGCACTCCGAGCAGAAGTCGCTCGGACCACCCCGCGTCGACCTTGACGACCTCGACGCCCAGGGAGGCTATGCGTTGGGCCTGGCTGCACTCTGCATCATCGAACGAGGACTTCGACACCTGCTCCATGAGCTCGAGCACTTCGTCTTTCAGGTAGTAGACTCCGCCCGCGAACAGCAGCTCGACCCCCACCGTCTCGCATAGGCCAATCGTATAGACCCACCGAGGCGTAGCGCCACCGGCCACGACGACCGCATGGTAGCCGTACCGCTCGATGTTCGCCGCGATGCTGAGCCTCGTCTCGTCCTTCATGGTGAGTCACCTATGCACTTCGACGTGGCACTCTACGCACACCTCGGCGTGGTTGGAGGGCACCGTTCTTCCACCATCCGAAGGGCGAACGACATGATGCCCGCGTGAATTGCCGATGTCCACGGGCTGGCCGCAGTTTGCGCACGGCCCGCCCTCGATGGGATTGCCGACCGCAGGGTCGAGCGCTGGCTTGCGAGGTCAGGACGAAGCGTGCGCGAGCGAACCCACATGCGCAAGGAAGACCCGCAGAATCTCCGTCAGGTTTCCCGGCCCGCCCGCGCCGACGAAGGCGCCCCCGCGCACTTCGGCATCGACCCAGTCGTGCTCACTCCTCCGTGCTCGCACGAGGACGGTGTCTTCTTCAAGAGCAGCGGACCGCCCCAGATCGATCGTGACGAGCCAGCCGGGGTTGTCGAGCGACTCGATACGAACGCCGTCACCGTGCTCCCAGTCACCGTCGCACTGAGCGGCGAACCACTCCTGGAGCAGGACGAGCTCATTCATGGCAGCTCGTCGGGACGGGCCGGCCGAGCTCCGTTGGTGCCGCTCTCGTGAACGTGGGGAGTAGGGACTTGAGTACCATTCGGATTCCGGTGGGGCGAGCCTGTCACATCGACGCGCTTGCCGAGGTCAAAACCCGATGGATTCTTCGGGTTCGACTCGTACGTAGCATAATTCGAGATTTGCCCGTTGGGGCCGCGTTTGAACGTCGAGTGAGGTCCTTGGGCGGCAGGGTCCGGTGTCAGCCGGTTCTTTCCACGCCCGCCGCCCTTGCCTGCCCCAATTCCGCCCGCGATGGCTCCGCCGACCGCACCCGCCGCGGCCCCCGCGGCAGGCCTTCACTCCGCGCACCCTCCGAGCGGCCAGGGGGAGGCGCATCTGCGCACGCGGCGCCGCACCGCGATGAGCGCTCGGCACCCAATGCCGTGGCACGCCCGGATCACGAGGGGAGCGGGATGTCAGCTCGAAACATGTCGAAGAGGTCGACCTCGTCCGCGACGGCGTCCATCGCGTCGACCCACCGCTCCACGCCGTTTGCGCGAACGAACGCGAGCTCGCGCTCTGTAGAGGGGACGAGCCACACGAAACGAAGGTCCGCGCCGGAATGCAACCGGAGTGTGGCGAAAGCATCGGGCAGGAACAGCGGGTCGAACGCGATGAACCCTTGCGCCGTTGCGCTTCCGACAACCGATCCACGCGGACCTACAGCTTCACCGCGCTCGAAGAACGCGTTCCGCGCTCGACGCTCGGCGACGAGGTCGAACAGGATGGCCGCCCAGGGCGACCTTTGGCTCGCATCAGTGACGAGGAGCAGCTCTTGGCGCACGTCGTGATTCCGTGAGAAGCCGAGCGTCACGTAGGCCGCCACGTCGGGCAGCTCTGGGACCTCGCGAAACACGAGCACCTGTACGCCCTCCACGCCCGTCAGGTCGTCTGGGGGTTCTACCCCGGACGAGAGCGGTCCGAGGTAGCCTTCCAGGTGCTCGAGGATCTCATCGCCTTCCACGGGCATTAGACGACGTGCCCCGCCTGCCATGCTCGGATCCAACCGCGAACCATCGGTGCGACCGGCGCCGCGGCTCGGTCCACGGTCGCGATAGCGTTCTTCAAGTCTTCGACCACCACCGACGATGGCAACGCCGCATGCAGGGGCTCGGCCGCGCCCCACGCGCGCGCCGTGAGGCGCACCTGCGCTCCACGAGGGGTCAGGTCGAGGTCGAGCATCGCCGTCTGTTCGTACATCGAGATCGTGAACACCTGCCCGCGTGAAAGCGTGGCGAGCGCCCGAGGCGCCTGCTCGAGAAGGATGGCGAAGTCCGTCGCCGTGCAAAGATCGCGGCCGGGGACGTGCACGGCCATGCGCGCGCCCTGACTCTCCCAGTGGTCCGTGAGATCCACGAGGACGCTTCGAATGTCGTCGTCCTCGGCGTCGTACTCCCGAAGCACGGTGGCCAAAGTGACCTTTGGAATCGTGAGGAGCTGTCTCATGGGATCGGGAGCGCTTTACGGTACCCCACAACGGCTGTTCTCGGGCTCCTCTGCTGCAAGGCTTCGCGCTCACCCGCGATCGCAGATAGGCCGGCCGAGAGCGACGAGGGCCCCTTGGCCCCGCGCCTCCGAGCGCCCAGGGGCAGGCCACGAGGCCCACGCCCTCAGGATCCATGCCGGCACGACAGCGAACGTCAGGGGGAGCGTTAGTTACCCCAGGCTTCCCACCTGGACGTCAATCCCGTGCGTCGCATTCCCTTTCCGATCTCCAACTCGACCGCAGGCGCCAGGCTTTCGTCGGCCGCGACGAGCGTCGCCAGGGGCACGACGCGCATGTCTTCCTTCTGCACGTCTTCCGCCGAGCAAGAGAACGCTTCCCACTGATCGGTCTCCCAACGTACGGCTTCGGTGACGGCATCGCCGAGGAGCGCGCGGCGGTTCGTGACGGCCACGTCGCCGTCCGAGAGACGGTACGGGCAAGGGCTCGAGAGCCACTTCCAGCATGGCGATCGGTCCCTCGGAAGGCCCAGTGAGGGTACGTCTATCGTCCTGGTGGAGTCCGGCACAATCTGGACGCAGGCGACCGTGCTCCGCTGGAGGTAGTCCATGGCGCCGAGGACGAGCTCGGTGCTCCATTCCGGAAGAACGGGCCCCGCCGAGACGGACCCCAGGTGAGGAACGTCGATGCGGTCACCGAGGACGAAGGCGCGCTCCGCGCAAGCCGCAATCGCCCGATGCACGTCCGAGGCGTCGCAGAGCGCGTCCCCTGCGAAGACGAGCTCCGCGCCAAAACGCTCCGAAAGCCCAATGGTGTACGCAAATCGAGGCGAGAGACCGCCCTTCACCAAGTACACGTGGAAGCCGTGTGTTTCTATGTTTCGACGGATGAGCGCGAGAGCTCTCTCGCGGCGTGTTTCTCGGTCGTCCGACATGACTACTTTCGGTGGAGCGGCCTATGGTAGTCCTTGCACCTAGGCTGGAGGGATCCGTCTTGCCGCCACCCGCTCGGCGACGCGTTCGACCCTCCGGGCACCATGGGGCGCGACCATGCCCAGTGCGACTCGTGCACCAGACACAAGACGCTCCCAGTGCTTCGTCTTGATGAATTCACCCAACGGGGGCAACTGTGCGGGGGTAGCAGCGGCAACTTCATCGACGACCCCTGCAAACACCTCAAGGGCCGCGAGCTCACCGGGACCAAACTGACCAAGAAAACAACGGTCCGTTGGGTGATAGGACTCGTCCCACTGATTGAACAACTCGGCAGCAACATCTACGAATGGAGCCCGATTCTCGTACTCCAGCTGAGCCTCCGGGTCGGAAATGAGCTCGAGCACTTCTATGATTCGGCCTCTAAACTCAGGGGTCTCTTCCATCCGGTGCCTTCATCGCCTGTCCGACTCCATGCCGCCCTCTTGTCAGCGTAGCATGCCGACGACGGGTCTAGTAGTTGACGGGGCTCCCCCGGCGTACGCTCTCCTCGCCTCCCTCGAGGCCGCTCGGGTCTCGTCGCGTGAACGCCCGCGTCTCCGGGGCGCACTCCCCCGGCCCAGGTGCACGAGGCCGGTTCCGCGTCGTGTGTCGCCCCCACGAAACCGAACGGCTAGCCACCGAGGATCAGTCGGCCCACTCCACGTCGACACCAAGGTTCGGCAGCTCCGCCAGAAGCGCTGAGAGCACGGGGTCAGGGCCACCTGAAGGCACGTCGATCGCGAGCAGGTTGTCGGAGCTCCACTCGTGCAGAGGAGACGAGGACTCCAGATGTCGGAGGATGCATTCTCTCCCTCGCGCCTGCGCCTCCTTCAACCAGAGCCGTACCACACGCCGACCGCTTCTGGCGTGGACCTCCGCGACCACGTAGCGCCTTCCACCCGAGGGCTGGGTGCGAACCCTATCGCCTAGGGCTAGGGAGTACGTGAAGTATGGGATGCAGCAGAGCTCGAACTCTGCCTCGCCTAGTTGGCGTGCCCAGAGCTGCTCCCACCGGCCTGGCATTCCGGCGGACGACAGGTCCGCGAAGATGATGAAGTTGGCCCTATCCTGCCAGATGGGGGCGTCGTGTGTAGCGATCTCGGATGCCATGGTCATCACTACGGCTTCCAGTGGGAAGGCGGCCATGGCCCCTCGTATCCAGGCGGAGGCGTCTTCGGGTACTGACCGGCCCCCTTGGAAGCGTTGCAGTGTGGACACGCAACCTGAGCGTTGTCTAGTGTCGCATTTCCTCCGTTCGCACGAGCGGTCGCGTGATCGACCTGGGTGCCGGTGCCCTCTCGCAGACAGAACACGCATGTCTTGGTCGGATTCTCGGCGAACGCTCGTTCTCGAACCCCCTGGGAGAAGCGGTTTCCCGCGGTTGGGCCTCCCGAGGTGCCCGGCTTGATCGGCGGGCCGCTCCGTGCGGCCGCCGCCCCCACCGCCCCCGCAACGGCCCCGGCCGCAGCCCCCGCCGCAGCCCCGCGGCCCGCGGCCGACCGAATCGCCCCGCAATCGAACCCCGTCCTCCCGGGGTCGAACGCCTGATCCATCACCTCGTCGGCTGCGCCGAAGACCGCGCCCTCCGCGCCTCCGACCGCGGCTCCCGCAGCCGCTCCCACCACCACCGCCGCGACGAAGTTCCCGTCCGGGTCCCAGTAGTTGACCGGATCTCCCCCGGCGTACGCGTACTGGTTCTCGCCTCCCTCGAGGCCGCTCGGGTCGCGTCGCGTGAACGCTCCGGTCTCCGGGTCGTACTCGCGCGCCCCCAGGTGCACGAGGCCCGTGTCCGGGTCGTGTATCGCACCCACGAACCCGAACGGCTGGAAGCCAGGGTTCGTGTCCGTCACCACCTTCCCGAACGGGTCGTACTCGAGCGCCTGCGCGACGACCCCGCTGAACACGTCCACCACGAACCGCACGCTGCCGCGCTCGTCCTTCAATAGCGCGTACGTCGCGCCCCCGCGCTCCATCAGGTCCGGCCCGAGCTCCCCTCGCGCGTACACGTACCGCGTCAGCACGTTGCCCGCCGCGTCCACCTCCGCCGCAGGCTGCAGCGCGCTCCTGTACAAATACCGGTTCTCTACCGTCCCGCTGCGACGCTTCGCCACGCGGCGCCCGTACGCGTCGAGCTCGTACTCCACGCGGATCCCGCTCGGGAGCTCCGCGCTCGCGAGGTGCCCACGCCCGTCGTACCCGTACCGGGTGACGCTCGCCCCCTCCGTCTTCGTCGCGCGCTCGCCCTTCCCCGTGTACGTGTAGCTTGCACCCGCCTTCGACGTCACGCGGTCACGGCCGTCCGCCGTGATGCCGCTGTCCGTACGGTTCCCGTTCCCGTCGTACGTGTACACGTGCGTCGCCGTGCCGTTCTTCGACACACGCGCGAGGCGGCCACGCGCGTCGTACGCGTAGGTGGTCGTCACGCCGTTCTCGCGCTTCTCCGTGAGGCGGCCGAGCGCGTCGTAGGCGAGCGCCATGTCGAGCAGCACGCCACTCGCGCTCCGCGCCTGGTAGCTCGAGAGCTCTCCGTAGCCCGTGTAGCCGAACGTCTCCCCGGCGAGGCCGACGCTCAAGCTCGCGAGGCGCCCGCTCGCCGGCTCTCGCGTGAGGAACACCGGGCCCGCGCGCGTCAGGAGGCCGTCCACGTCGTACGCGAACGAGACCACGTTGCCCGAGGCGCTCTCCGTCGCCTGCCGGAGCATCGTGTCGTACGTGCTCGCCATCGTCCCCGGCGCGACACCGGTCGCCGTCACGTCGCGCAGGAGCGCCCCGTCCCACCCGAACGCGAGGCCTTGCCCCGAGGTCGTCGTCAACGTGCGCAGCTTCCCGCTCGCGGCGTCGTACGCGAACGCGACCTCTCCACCGGCGTACACGAGCCGTGACGGCCTGCCCGCGGCGTCGCGCACCACGTCGGTCGCGGTGCCGTCCTCGTACGTCACCTTCCCGAGGTCGCGGTCGCCGTCGTACCCCACCACGATGGGGCTCGCCCCTGGGGCCACGTACGACGCGAGCTGGCCGTCCTTCCCGTACGTGAGCACGTGGGCGCCCTTGCCAGGCGGCGTCACCTGCGTGAGGTCGTCCATGGGGCTGTACGCGTAGGCGCTCTTCGCGCCATCGGTGTGCACGAGCCCCGTCGCGCGCAGGGCCCCGTCGCGCTCGATCCCGAGCCGCCGCCCGAGCGGGTCCTCGACACTCGCGACCGCTCCGGCGGCACCGTACCCGAGCGTCGTGCGGCGCGCTCCCGTGGTCGCCGAGGCGAGCCGACTGCGGGTGTCGTACACACGATCCGTCGCGACGAAGCCGGGGAGCTGCGACCTGACGAGGCGCCCCTCGGCGTCGAGTGTGGCCGTCAGCGTGCGGCCCGCGGGCGTCGTCGTCGTCCAGGTGCGGCTCGCGCCGTCGTACACCATGCGCGTCACGCCATCGGGTGTGCGCCGCTCGCCGGAGAGCCCGATCACCGCGCCCGCCGCGTCGACGTTCGCGCTCCACGTGCTCTCCACCGTGCGCGTGAGACCGCTCGGGAACCTCACGACGTGCCGCGCCGCGTACGGCGCGAGCATTCCGAGGCGAGGGTCGGCCTCCGGCACGATCTCGACCTCGGTCCCGTCGGGCAGCGTGGCCTTCGTGCGCCCCGACTTGGCGATCGTCCACGCCACGGTCGTCCCGTCGCGATCGACGAGGCTCCGCACCTCGTCGACGCCGGGGCCCGCACGAAACACGTGCGACTCACGCCGCATGAGCCCCGTCGTCACGTCGACCTTCGTGCCACCCGAGGCCGCCTCTTGAGAGAATGCGAAGCGGCGGTTCTCGGCGTCGGCGTCCGTGAGCAGCCTGCCCTCGGCGTCGTACGACATCGTGTGAACACCACCGCCCATGTCGACACGCTTCGTGAGCAGCCCGCCCGGCGCGTACTCGAGCTGCTCTTTGCGCCCGATGGCGTCGGTCACCGTCGCGAGGAGGCCCGCCGCGTCGTACCCGAGGGTAGTGACCTGCCCGAAGG
>JADJQX010000001.1:2100000-2310000 GCA_016712525.1 Myxococcales bacterium | reverse complement strand
TCACGACGACGACCGCGTAGCCCTCGGGGGCGAGCAGCACGAGCACCGTCTTTCGGTCTCCCCGCACCACGAGCTCGCTCGGCGGCGCGGTCTCTCCGACGAGGGCCCCCGCCGTCCCGAGCAGGATGCGGAAGTGGGCCGCCATGACCTTGAGCTCGAAGAGGTCGTATTTCCCCGAGTAGTCGACGGTCTCTCCCTCCGCGTCGACGAGGGCCGCGGCGATCGCCCCGGGGACACGCGTAAGGAACGACGCCAAGATCGCCGAGAAGGGCGACGCGTCCATGTCGCGTGGCGGCGACGACGACCGGCCCGCGCGCACTATTTCCCCCACTCGATCCCGTCGAGGATCGACGCTGCCGCGGGGGACACGGTGACCTCGCGCGAAGCACGGAGCGCGGCGAGGGTGCGGTCGATCTCGGCCCGGGCGCGGCGCGCGTTCACCTCCGGGCCGAAGAGCTTGCGCCGTTCGTCGGTCGAGAGGCGCTTCTCGGGCAGCGCCTCGACGTAGCGTATCACGTGGAAACCGAAGGAGGACTCGACCACCGGGCTCGTGTCGCCCACGTTCGCGAGGGCGAAGAGCCCCGCGACGTAGGCGGGGTCGAAGGAGGTGCCGTCCGGGACGCGACCGTCCGCGGTGACCGGCGAGAGCGCCTCGACCTTCACCTCGAGCTTGCCGGAGTCCTTCCCTTTGGCGGACGCGAGCGACATCATCTCGTCGGCCGTCTTCGCCTGGAGCACGGCCGCGCGGATCTGCTCGGCGAACGCGCGGGCGCGCGGCAGCAGCTCTTCGGCCTCTTTGCCCTTCGGGCGCATCACGATCGCGTGGACCGAGAGGCGCATCGGAGGCCTGTCGACCTCGTACCAGGCTTGCCGCGAGAGGGCTTCGTCCTCGGCGTCCGTCGGAGGTCCTCCCGATGCCGCGCGCTCTCGGGCACCGTCGAGGACGGCCCGCGCGAGGACGGCTCGAACACGCAGCTTCGTCGACGGCGACGCGTCGATTCCCGAAGCCTTCGCCTCTTGGGCTCCCACGGCGTCGAGCACGAGCCGGTCGAGCGCCTCGGCCGGCGTGACCCGAGCCACGGCCGCCGTCCGCGCCACCACGGACGATGGGATCGCGATATCGCCATCGACGCGAGCGCACACGTCCCCTCCGAGCGGCACCGTCGTGGTCTCGCCCGAGGTGCACCCCACGACGACGACTAGACCCACGAGCGCGGCGCGCACCTTCGTCATCCGCGCCCCTCGAGCACACAACGCGACGAGACCCGAAGGGCCACCGCCCCGACCACGATCCACACGAGCGCGCGCACGTCGCTCGCTTGCGACAAAGCCATCGCCCCGACCCCGAGGGCGGCGCTCCCAGCGAGCGCAAACACGATCCCGAGCGTCTCGTACGACCCCATCGCTCCGGAGCATAGCGGCCCCCGCGACCCGGCGGCAAGTTGGCAACGCGACGCTTTTTTGCGTCATTTCAACAGGTTACACCGTGCACCCGCCAAGCTCGTGCGGAACGAGGGCCGGTCGGCGGAAAAGGTCAGCTCGCCACGAGCTCGTACGCGACGGCGACGACGAGCGCCGCGACGAAGGCGAGCGCCCACCCGAAGATGCCTCGTTTGCGCCGCTTGCGGGTCGGCGCCACGTGCCGCGAGAGCGCGACCCCCGAAAAAGCGCCGAGCACGCTCATGCCCGCGACGATCGTGAAGAGCCGCACGAAGAGGGCGCGCTCCTTGGGCTCGACGCCCCAGCCGACGCACTGGAGCGCCACCGTGATGGCCACGCCGACCACGAGGAAGGGCACGTCTTTTCGAGACCCTCGTTGACGCGGCTCGAGACGACCACGCTCGACGACACGCGCCTCTTCCTCTTTCGTGCGAGGGAACGCGGGCGCCGCCGACGCGAAGGCGAACACCCCCCAGCCGATCATGCCGAGCACGCCGCGGGTCGTGTCGAGGTGCGATGGGCCCGCGTGCTCGGGGACGAGCGCCCACACGACGAGGCTCGAGACGACGAGCCCGAACACGGAGACGTTCCGCGCGACCGCCGGGCGATCCTTGTCGACGAGCACCGACGCGCCGAGCGCGATCGGGCCGAGGAGCGCGAGGAGCTTGGTCTGCCACGGCACGCCCTTCACGAACGCACACGTCGCGACCGTGACCCCCCACGCGTAGAGCCCCGGAATGCTCGCCTGCGCCGACGCGCCGAGCTCCGAGATACGAGACACGAGGCTCGTCTTGGGCGCGGCGGGCGCTTGGCTCACGCCGACCCCTGGAGCAGCCGCGACGCCGACACGAGGGCCTCACCGGCCGCGACCTCGCTGGCCGCCTCGAGCCCGAGCTGCTTCCAGAGGCCCTTGTCGAGCAGATGCGACGGCCTCACGTTTTGCAACGCCGCGAGCATGATCTGCTTCGTGCCCGGGGTCTTCGCCTCGAGGTCGTCGAGCATGCGGCCCACGACCTTGCGCTGGAGCATTTCCTGCGAGCCGCAGAGATCGCACGGCAAGATGGGGAACGCCTTCTCGCGCGCGTAGGCCGAGAGATCCTCCTCGGCACAGTAGAGGAGCGGACGGATGACCACCTGCCCCTCCTGAGACACCATGACCGGGGGCATCGCCGCGAGCTGCCCCGCGAAGAAGAGGTTCAAGAGCAGCGTCTGGAGCACGTCGTCGCGGTGGTGACCGAGCGCGATCTTGGTGCAGCCGAGCTCGCGCGCCATGCGGTAGAGGATGCCGCGGCGGAGGCGCGAGCAGAGCGAGCAGAAGGTCTTCCCCTCGGGGATCTTCTCGGTGACGATCGAGTAGGTGTCCTCCTTCACCATCGTGAAGTCGTACCCCTCGGCTGCCATGTAATCGGTGAGGAGGTGGCCCGGATAGCCAGGGTGCCCCTGGTCGACGTTCACCACCTTGAGCTCGAACCGAACGGGCGCCTTCTTCTGGAGCTCGCGGAAGCGGTCGAGCATGACGTAGCTGTCTTTGCCGCCGCTCACGCACACCATGACGCGGTCTCCGTCGGCGAGCATCCCGAAGTCGGTGATGGCGCGGGCGAAGGCCCGAGAAATGCGGCGTTCGAGGGCGACGGTGTCCATGGTGCTCCCGGGAGATAGCACGCCTTCATGCACGAAGGGACACGTGCAGAGTGCACATGTCCCTTCGGGGGTGGCCGGGCGGGCGCCCAGCCTCGGGCTCAGGCTTGGGTGTGGGCGGCGCGGTGCGCGTCCATGATGAGCTCGAGGAAGGTGAGCACGCCGTGGCCCGTGCCCGCCTTGGGGTTCCAGGCGAAGGACCGGTCGGCCATGGCGGGGCCCGCGATGTCGCAGTGGACCCAGTTCTTGGCGTTGCCGATGAACTCGCGGAGGAAGAGGGCAGCCGTGATCGAGCCACCCCAGCGATCGCCCGTGTGCTTCAGGTCGGCCACGTCGGTCTTGAGCTGGTCGCGGAGCTCCTCGAGGAGCGGCATGCGCCACATGTTCTCGCCCGACGCCTTCACCGCGCTCTGGAACGCCTCGGCGGCGGTCTCGGTGGCCGCGTACCACCCGGAGCAGGTGTTGCCGAGCGCCACGACGCACGCGCCCGTGAGCGTCGCGTTGTCGACGAGGAGGTCCGGCTCGAGCTCGCGGGCATAGACGAGCGCGTCGGCCAGGATGAGGCGGCCTTCGGCGTCCGTGTTGACGATCTCGACCGTCTTGCCGTCGAGCGACGTGATGATGTCCCCCGGGCGGTAGGCGTTCCCGTCGGGCATGTTCTCGGCGGCGACGAAGACTCCGTGCACCTCGACGGTCGGCTTGAGGGCCGCGACGATTTGCATGAGGCCGACCACGTTGGCCGCGCCCGACATGTCGTGCTTCATCTCACCCATGCCGGCCGCCGGCTTGATCGAGAGGCCGCCCGAGTCGAACGTGATGCCCTTGCCGACGAAGACGATCTTCTTCTTGGCGCCCGAGGGGACCCACGAGAGGTGCACCAGGGTGGGCTTGCGCTCGCTGCCCTGACCCACGGCCTGGAGCAGGTTCATGCCGCGACGGACGATCTCCTTGTAGTCGAGCACCTTCACGCCGAGGCCCGACTCTTTGGCCATCTTCGAGGCGATCTGGGCGAACGAGTCCGGGTAGAGCACGTTCGGCGGCTCGTTCGACAGGTCGCGGGCGAGGTTCACGCCGGTGGCGACGCTCACGCCGAGCTCGACCTGCTCCTTGTGCTCGCTCGTGACCTTGGCCGACGTCGTCAGCGTCACGTGGGAGAGCTCCGCCTTCGGCTTGCGGTCGCCCGTGAGGTACTTCGCGAAGCGGTACGCCCCGAGCTCGATGCCCTCGACCACGAACCGCACGCGGCCCTCGAGGCCGTCGCACAGGCCGACCACGATGCGCTTCGCCTTCTCGGAGCTCGCGGCGCGCCCCACCTTCGCCCCCAGCGTGCGCAGGTCGCCGTCCGAGATCGCCCCCTCTTCGCCGAGCCCGTACACGATCACCTTGTCGGCCTTGAGCTTGCCGAAGGTCGGGAGGGAGAGGACCTGGTCCTTCTTGCCCTTGAAGTCGTCGCGCTTGATCTGCTTCGCGAGCTGACCGCCGAGGGCTTTGTCGACGGCGTCGAGGATCGACTTCTCGTTCTTCTTCTTTTTGCTGCCTCCGGAGCCCGTGGCCCAGACGAAGAGAGCGAGAACGTCGGCGGCTTCCTTGGTGGGGTCCGCAGAGCGAAGGGTGTGCTTGATGGGCATCGAGATCCTCGGAGTTGGGGGCTAAGGCGGGAGGCCTTCGAACGGACCGCCTTATACCCAAACCCGAGGATCTTTTGTGGACGATCACGCAACCATCGGCGTCTCGAAGCGGCCCCCGCGAGGACGGGGACGCGTCCGTTCAGCTCACGAAGCGCTCGGTCTGGCCCATGGGCAGGCTCATGTGGGAGCGCGAATCGGGCATGATCGAGAACACGCTGCGCGTCGGGACTCCGTCGACGCGTAGCGCCAAAGACGCCGGCGAGGATCCGTAGCTCCAGGCGACCTTGCACGGCAGGGTGTACTCGACCCCGCTGATCGCGTCGGTCATGCGGAGCACGAGCGAAGCGCCGCGGGGCACGGGGCTCGTGGCCGACACGAAGATCGCGGCCGCGCTGACGGAGCGGATCTCGGCGTGGACGATCGCGCCCTCGCCGATGAGCTCGGCCGGGAGCACCAGGTTGGGCTTGGCCAAAGGACCCGGGCCGGGCAGCTCGAGGTCTCCCGTGACGAGCTGGAGCAGCGACAAAAGCTCGATCTGCTCGGACGCGCTCAGCGGCTCACCGACGAGATCGTGACGCGCTTTCAGCTCCCAGAAACGAACCAGAAAGTCGAGCTTCTCCATCATGGGGCACCTTCTTTCGAGGTGGCGGGCGGGTAACGAGTGAGATGCTTGCAGTCGATGTGCCATTTGGACGTCGGCACCTTCGGCTCGTCTTTTCCTACGCGCGAGCCTCGCGGATCGGTCGACCGAACAGGGTCGGACCGTAGCGATTGCGGCATCCGCGACTCGGCTGCCATGGGAGCCCGGATCGTCTGCGCGCTTGCCGAGGGCGCCCGGCGGGGCGAAAGTAGGCGCGATGCCGCATCGGGCGAGGACGTCGGTCGTGGTCGTGGGGCTCTTGGCCGCGCTAAGCGGAGCGTGCACGCACGCGGGCCCGACCGTGTCGCTCGCCGAGGGGCCCCGCTCCTACACCGGCGACGACTACGGCTCCGTGATGGACAAGTGGACCCGCACCCACAGCCTCATCCGGTTGCCGACGGTCGACGATCGCCTCACGGTGACGGCCACGTACGAGTCGTGGGATTTTCGCTGGGCCTACGTCGTGCGGTACGCCCACGACTACCGCCTCGCGCCGGACGAGCGCCAGGCCATGCTCGACAAGGCGCTCGCCGAGACGCAGGCGACCCACAAATTCCAGATCGCCCTCTACGGGAACCTCCCCCGCGCATGACCGACCTCACCCGGCCCGGGTGCGCGTGGGTCGTTCGGCTCGTCGACGATCGGGGCAACGAGACCGCGCCGGTCCGCATCGAGCAGGTGCTCCGGCCCTCCGCGATCGACAAGGCGTACTTCCCCTACCTCAGCGTCTGGCGGCAGATCTTCAAGGTCGACTTCCCCAAGCAGAAGGCCGACGGGAGCCCGACGGTGGCGAAGAACGCGACCTGGGTGGGGCTCGCGTTCTACGGCGCCTACGGCCAAGACGAGATCCGCTGGGCGCTCACCCCCGAGGGCGAAGCCGACACGTCACGTCGCGCGGCGATGCGCTGATTCTCTTAGGAGAATCGTACATTTAGACCCGACGCATGCACGGCGCCGACCCCGGAGGAGAGGGAGGGTCGACGCCGTGCGTGCGCGGGTGGGAGAGGCCCGCAGGAAGCCAAGGTGGGAGGAGAGACGTCCGTTATAGCAGACGAACCGGCTCGTTCAACAGAATCGAGCGACGTTCGCCTCGGCGACGAGGAGCGGCGCGATTGATCTCGAAAGGCGACCGGTGGTAGCTCTCGATGCGCTGTTTGCGCCCGTAGCTCAGCTGGATAGAGCGTCGGCCTTCGAAGCCGAATGTCGTAAGTTCGAATCTTACCGGGCGTGCCATCTCCCCTTGCGGCGTGCCGCTCTCCGAAGGCCCTCGCCGCGAGCGAAGCTCACCGAGCTCAACGGCCCTTCGCCGGGGGAGCGACCTTAGGCGGCGGAGCGGCCTTCGGCGCGGGTGGGGGCGCGGACGGCTCGGCGCTCGAAGGACGCGGGAGCTGACCGGGCAGGCCCTGCCCCCAGCCGAGGTTCAAGGGCGATGGCGCCGCGAGCACCAGGTTTCCGCGCTGCCCGGCCTTCTCGTAGATCTCCGGTAGCTTGAGCTGGAGATCGTACTGCAGGTAGAGCGGGTTCTTCGCGAGAGCCTCGCCGATGCGCTCGATCTTCACCGTGGCGACCTCGGCCTCCTGTTGGGCGAGCTGCTTTCGGACCTGCATGGTCTCGGCCTCGGCGGAGACGCGCTCACGTTCGGCGATGGCCTTGTCGCGGAGGAGCGACTGCGACGCGCGCTCGAGGTTCGCCGTGTCGAGCGAGGGGGGGAAGTGGAAGTTAATGACGTTCACCTCGTAGACGACGACGAGCTTCTTCTCGCGCTGGGTCATCATCTCCGAGAAGCGCTTCTTCACGCCGCTCGCGACCTCGCCCTGGCGATCGTTCAGCTCGTTGGCCTTGAGCGGCGCCACGAGCTCGCGGGCCGCTTCGCCGATGGCCGGCTGGATGAACGTGACGAAGATCTGGTCCGTCGAGATGTTCTGCCCGTCGGCCGGGGAGAGGCGGTTCAAGAGGTTCAGGACGCCCTCGTCGGTGCAGTCGGCCGAGAAGCGGATCGCGATGTCGAACCCGAAGTGGACGCCGTCTTTCGTGAGCGTGTCGAGCGACTCGGTCACGGTCTTGGTCGAGCAGTCGACGGTGCGGAGCTCGTTGTAGATGCCGACGAAGTGGCTGCCCGGGTCGCGCACGGGCCCCGAGAGACCATCGCTCCCCGTGTAGAGTGCAAGGAGCCCCGTACGCGAGAACATCCGCCCACGGTGGGCCTGCGGGATGTCCATCGACGCACACCCGAGCGCGCCGGACGCGACGAGCCCGAGCACCATCGCCGACCCTACGATCGACCTCTTACCTGCGCGTTTCCCCATGCTGCTTCTCCTCGAGAGAGGAAGGTTACACCTTCGTAAGAAATTCCATAGCGGTACGGCAAGCTCGGCTTTTTCGGCGGGTCTACGATCGAAGAGGCGCCTTGAGCTGCTCCTCGCCCACACGTCGTGGACTCTTCGTGCTCGCCCTTTCGGGTGTCGTGGCGGTCGTCGCGTGCGACCGCTCGGCCGAGACGACGCTCGACACCTCGCGCGCCGCGCTCGCGACCACGCCGTACCGCGGCACGTCGCTCGCGCCGAAGACCTTGGCCCTCACCTTCGACGACGGCCCGAGCGCCCGTGGGCTCGAGATTTCGAGGTATTTGAAGGGCCTCGGCGTGCGCGCCACGTTCTTCGTCACCGGCGCGAAGGTGGGGCCGACGGCGCTCCCGAACCCTCACGGGACCACACCCGACCCGGCCGCCGCCGCGATCCTCGCGGAGCTCGCCCGCGACGGGCACCTCGTGGCGAGCCACGCGACGACCCATAGGGACCTGACGACCGAGGTGCCCGATGCGGAGCTCGTGACAGAGCTCGCCGAGACCGACGCCCTCCTCGCGCCTTACCGTGTGCCGCCCCAGGTGCGGGCCTTTCGAGCACCGTACGGCGCGTACGACGCGCGTGTGCACGCCGTCCTCGCCGCGTCGCCCATGAACGCCTACGTAGGTCCGCTCGGCTGGGACATGGGCGGGAGGTCCGACAGGTACCCGAGCGCGGCGGCCGATTGGGCTTGTTTTCAAGGCGATTTGCGCACGAGCGGCGGAGGCCTCGCGAACGGGACGGGCTACGCGACGTCGACGCAGTGCGCGGACGCGTACCTCGCGGAGATCGAGAGCGTGGGTCGCGGCGTCGTGTTGATGCACGAGCCGTACGCCTGGGCCTCGGGCAACACGCCCGACCTCTTGCGCAGCCTGGTGCCGAGGCTCCTCGCGCTCGGGTACCGGTTCGTGCGGGTCGACGAGATCCCCGAGCTTTCGCCGCTCTTCCCGTGCCACGCGACATGTGCAACTTGCACGGGCCCGGAGGCGACCCAGTGCGCGACGTGCCGCGCCGGAGACACCCTTCGGGCCGGAGCGTGCGGCCCATGCACGGCGTGCCGTGCGGGCGAGGTCGAGGTGGGCGCGTGCACGAGCACGAGCGACCGCGTCTGCGCGGCGTGCGACGTCTCGTGCGCGACCTGCTCGGCCACGGGCCCATCGGCCTGCACCTCATGCCCCGAGGGGCGCACGCTCCGCGGCTCGGTGTGCCCGCGATGTGCGACGTGCGGCCCTGGCGAGCGCGTCGCGCAGGCGTGCACGAGCACGAGCGACACGGCCTGCGCACGATGCCCCGCGGGCGCCGTATCCACGGGCAGTCCCTGGGCGTTTTGTGCGATTTGCTCCGCGGGGACGGCCCCATCGCCCGACCGCAGCACGTGCGCGACCTGCCCTCGAGGGACCTCGTCTCCGGGCGAGGTCGAGGCGTGCCTCCCCTGCCCGACCGGCACGTACGCGAGCGGCGAGGGCGCGAGCACGTGCGCCGCGTGCGAAGGCCGTGGCTCCTGCGACGACGGCGACACGTGCACGACCGACACGTGCGACGCGACCCGCGGATGCGTGCACACCCCGACACCGTGCGCGCCCGACGCAGGGCCACCGGCAGAGGCCGGACCGATCGTGCCGCCCGCCACGACGAGCACGAGCGCGCGGCCCGCCGAGGAGACCTCGCTCACGGGAGGTGGTGGATGTGGCGTCGCGCGGAGCCCCGAGACCGGCGAATGGACCGCGCTCGTCGCCCTCGTCGCCCTCGCCGCACGGTGGCGACGAGAGCGACAAAATCAGCCCTAGTAACGGGAAGTTACGAGCAGCTCAGGGTTCTACGTACTCGGGCTTGAAGGTGGCCGCGGCGACGGTCTTCCACTTGGCTCCGAGGGCCTTGTCCTTGAAGATCGTCTTGTGGCGAATGGGCGCGCCGGCGAGCGCGGACGCGTCGACCTCGAGGGCGAAGCCCGCGTCCTTCTTCACGACACGGTAGGCCTGCGTGGGGGCCTTCGCGTCGGGCGGGAGGTAGAGCACGAGGTCGTATTTTCCGTCGTTGTCGGTGTCGTAGTAGACCCACGTGGTGGCGCCGTCGGTGCCGAGGCGCTTCACGACGGCGACCTCCGCGTCGAACTTGCCGCCCGCGACCACCTCGCGGAGCTCGGTCTTGGGAGGGAGCTTCGTGCTCTTGTCCACGTCGAAGAGCTGCACGATCCAGGGGAACGCGAAGGCCTCGGCCACGGTGTTGGCGGCGACGCCCTTGAGCTCCTTCGGGCGGAACACGGCGCGCTCGGGCACCACGGCCGGGAGCGAGCCGAGCGCCTCGTCGGGCGCGATGTCCGTCGAGAGCGAGCGCAGGGCCGAAACCGCGCGGGGCATGCCGACGAGCCCGGGGCGGAGCAGCTTTCGCCCGAGCTGGTCGGCGGCAGGTGTGAGCTTGCCTCCGTCGCCGATGCGGAACGCGCCCGTCGCGACGAGCCCGTCGGTGCCCTTGGACGTGAGCGCGAGATCGAATTTGGCGTCGGCGTTCGTGTCGTAGAGCGCCCAGACGGTAGAGCCTTGAACGACGATCGCGACCTCGGCGTCGACCTTCTTCGCCTTGAGGAGCGACTCGGCCGAATCTCCGGGCTTCAGCGCGCCGAGGGAGCGCTCGTCGGCGTCGATGAGGCTCACGCGGCTGAACGCGCCTCGAATGAGCGCCACGTCGCCCTTGCCGTTGCCGTCGGTGTCGACGGCGCGCCCGTCGGTACCGGCCGCGATGAACGGATCGGGGACGGTCTGCTCCGAGGAGCTCGCCGCCGCGAGCGTGCGCTGGGACACGAATTTCGAGCCGCCGATCGCGAGGGCGATCTTGCCGAGCCTCGCCCTGAGGGCCGGCTCCTTGACGAGCTTCCCGCTGAGATCGTGGCTGGGGAGCACCTCCTTGTCCTCGCGAATTCGGCCGGACGCGTCGATGCGGTAGGCGTTCTCGGGGGTGCCGTCGCTGTCCTTGTCGAAGACGAGCACGTCGAAGGTCGAGTCTCCGTCGGTGTCGTACCAGACGTACGTGCCGTCGCGGTTCGTGAGCATGGCGATCTCGGCGTCGAAGCCGGCCGCGGGGTCCATGTTCGGTTGGACCTTGCTCTGATCGAGGTTGATGAGGAGGCTCATGCGGTCGTAGCCGCCGAAGATGCCGCCGCCTCCCTTGGCCACGAGCGACTCTTTCACGCCGTCGAGATCGAGGTCCTCGAGGGTGGGGTCGAAGCCGCCGTCGCAGTACGGGTCGGGCAGCACCGCGATGCCCGCATCACCGTATTTCGTAGTAAATTCGCGCAGTTCCTCGAGATGCACGTGGAACGAAGCGGTGGCCGCGTCGACCGTGATGCTCTGGTTCAAGCCGACGATTTCGCCCGCCATGTTCACGAGGGGCCCGCCGCTGTCGCCGTGCGTGATGGCGCAGTCGGTCTGGACGGCGAGGCCTTGGGTCTTCGATGAGAGCGCCTCGGTCATGCGCTTCTTCTGCTCTTCGCAGGCGACCTTCTGGCGTTTGGCTTGGTCGGGGGGGAGCGCCGGGTCGGGGTGCGTGCAGTCCATCCCGGCGATGATGCTCGAGTCTTGCTGGCGCTCGCCGACGCTGGCCACGCTGCACGCCTTGGCGGCCCAGAGGAAGCCGATGCCCGCGTGGCCGACCGACATCACGCGCTCGGCGATCTGGGGCGAGCCCTTGGCGAGCTTGGCGGCGACGAGCTTCGCGGGCGCGTCTTTGACCTTGATAATGGCGAGGTCACGGACGGGGTCGACCTTGACGACCTCGGCTTCGTAGCTCTTCGCTTGCCGGTTCATGCGCCCCGTCGACGTGAGGTCGCCGAAGGTCACGTCCACCGTGATGACGAAGTCCTTTTTTCGGCCATCGGCGACCACGTGGTAGTTCGTGAGCACGTAGCCCTTCGGGTCGATCACGACGCCCGTGCCGAAGCCCTTGTCGGCGCGGACGAGCACGGTGGCCGGGGCGACCGCGCGGTAGGCCTGGTTGGACGCACCCCGTGTGTTCGACGCGGCGCTCGGCGGTGGCGCGGGGACATCTTCGGCCTGCTCGACCTCGGCGATCACGGCGGGCGGCGGCGCCTCGGCGTGCCCGAGCAGCTTCGCGAGCTTCGTGCGGGCCGCACACGTGCGCGGAGCGATCTTCTCGCGGACGGGCTCGGGCGCTTTCTTGGCGACGACCGGGGCCGGCGGCTTCGGAGGAGGCACGGGCGCCCCGCCACCACACGCGACCGCCACGAGAGAGCGCCACGGCTCCCCCGACCCCACGCAACACCGAGACGTTTCGCATCGCCAATCCTCCGACCGAGTAGCCTACGCCTCGGCGCGGAGCCGCGCGCCGGAAACGTCGGTTTACGCATCTTTCACGACATCGGAGCACTAGGCGACGCCGGCGAGTCGGTGCACGATGATTCGATGGCGCGAATACTGCCACTCTTGTGCGTGGCTGCGGCCCTCGCGGCGTGCACCGCGTTCGGCTCGGACACCGAGGCTCCCGCGAGCTCCGCGCCCGACGCGGCGCTGCCTTCGGCCACGGTGCCTCCGACGCAGCCCCTCGTGGACGCATCGGGAGATGCATCCGAGGACGCTGGGGCGGACGCGTCGACGCCGCCCGAGACGGACGCGGGCCCACCACTCCCAGCCGGCCCGGCCTGCGACACGACGGGATATGCTCAGCGCTTGTCCGTCGATCTCTCGGGCGCTCAGCCTCAAATCGACGGGACCCCGATGGGCACGAAGACGCCCACCGGGAGCGCGCTCACGGTCGAGGGCTGCGCGGGCGCCGTCGGGAAATGCGCGAAGATCACCGTCGATTCGAGCACGGTCGAGTTTGCGGGGTTCGAGCGGAATTTGACGACTGCGCCCGCGCCGGCGACCGCGATGCGCCTCTGCTTCCATGTGCGTGTCGACCTCGACTACGCGAAGCTCACGCCGCAGCGCGAGTGGTTCACGCTGGCCGCCGTCAACAACGGAGGGGACCCATCCGTCGCGGCGCAGCTCTGGCCCAAGTGGAGCGACGGCGCATGGACGTTCATCGGGGCGATGAAGAGCACGATCTCGAGCACGTCGACGTTGTCGATCCCCGGGGGCAGCCGGTCCGGCGTTTGGCATAGGGTGCAAGTCGACGCGTCGTTCGGGATGAACGGAAGGGTGACGGTCGCGGTCGACGGCACGATCGCGCAGGCGGGAGGCGCGGTGCCACAATGGGTCTCAGGCGGGGTCTTCTACTTCGGCTTGCGCCCTACACCTGCCGCGCCTCTCGTCGCCACGGCGTGGTACCGCGACGTGCAGGTCGGCTACAGGTAGTCCGCGCTCGATCTCAGTCCGTCTCGCCCTCGACGAACTCGGCGACGGGCGCGAAGATCTCGTCTTCGGAGGATGCGCCGGCGAAGAGCTCGGCGTGGTCGTAGTCGTCACCCAGGGCGTTCTCGCGCGCCGCGAGAAAGTAGCGCTTTTGGCTTCGCGCGGCGCCCGGCGTGGCGCTCCCCCACGCGAGGAACGCGGGATACGAAGACTCCGAGGGCGCGACGCCATCGGCCTTGCCCACCACGAAGAGCACCGGCTCGTGACGCCCCGAGAGGCCGGGGTAGCGCTCGGCCGTGGGCGCGAAGAGCGAGGGCGCCTCGGGAGGGAGCTTCGCGAGGTGCGCGCGGAGGACCTCGGGCTCGTGCGAGAGCCTGCGGCACGACTCGACCGTCGCGCAGAGGTAGCCCGCGGGGCCGCCGAGGTGCGCGCGCTCACGGGCGAGGAAGGAGCGCGGGTAGGCGTAGTCGAGCCCGGGACCGACGAGCGCGACACGACCGACCGGAGACCCGCCTTCGTCGGCGAGGAGCCCCACCGCACGCACGGCGATCGGCGCGCCCAGCGACGTGCCGACGACGTGCACCACGGGCTCGCGTGTGCGCTGCGACACCTCGCGCACGACGTTGGCGAACGCCCTCGACGCGAGCGCCTCGTCGCAGGACGGAGCTTCGAAGCCCACGACGTAGACCGCGTGCCCTTGGAAATTCAGGTACGCGACGAGCCCTCCATCTCGACCACGATGGAGGACACGCGGCGCGAGGAGCGAGGGGGACGTCACGACGATCGGGGCGCGCCGGACCGCGCTCGCGTGGGTCGCCGGGAAGGCCGTGACGGTCTCGAGGCACGCGCCACGCGAGGCCACGGGGGAGGTCCGCGCGGCGAGGTCCACGTCGGTCAGGGCCGGGTACCGGCAGGCCGAGAGCCCGACGAGCGCGGCGAGCGCGAGCCGCTTCATGGGCCGTCGTGCTCCGTGAGCCAGCGCGTGATCGTGGGGAAGATCTCGCGCGAGGCGTTCTCTCCGACGAGCATGTCGGCGTGCCCGTAGTCGACCGTGAAGCCCTCGGCCCTTCCGGCGATTACCAAGGACTTATCGGCACTTGCGAGCGTATCGTACACCCTGCGCACGACGAGCGGATCGGCGAGGGCGTCGCGCCGCCCGCCGAAGAGGAGCGCGGGCACCGCCACGTTCGCGATGTTCTTCGAGTACGACACGCGGCCGTCGCGGGTCTTCATCTCGCCGTCCTCGAGCGCGGCCGAGAACTGCCGGAGCTCGCCGGGGGACGCGTCGTTCACGGCGTACCGAAGGAGCAGGCGGTACTCGTCGTGGGTCCAGTCCTCGTCGGCGTAGAGGGTGTCTCGCACGGTTCGCGCCGACAGCGGGAGGCCCGTCCATGCCTCGACCTGCGAGGCGCTCTCGGCGGGCACCGCGGGGATGAGGCGGAGCGCGCCTCGAGCTTTGTAGCCGACGAGCAGGTTCTTCGACGCGGGGGACATGAAGCCAGGCGAGCCCACGGTGACGAGGCGCTCGATGCGCGCGTCGTGGAAGGTGCCCGCGCGCGCGTACGCGACGATGCCGCCCATGCTGTGCCCTACCCACGCGACGCCTGTCGTGCCCGCGGTGGCGCTCACGTGCGTGAGGATCGCGTCGACGTCGTACGCGACGTAGTCGTCGATGTCGTAGTCGTACGTGTGCGCGCCGAAGTACCACCCGGGCTTGCCCGCGTCGGGGCGGCCCCGCAGGTCGACCACGTAGACGTCGAACCCCTCGCGCGCGAGCACGAGCGGGAGCGATCGCGGGCCGTCGAGCTTGAAGTAGGCGCGGTTCGAGAGGAGCCCGTGGCAGAGCACGACAGGCCGCTTTTTTCGGGGGATCGTGCCGCTCGACGAGGGGCGGAAGCGCTCGACCGTGAGCGGCCAGCCATCTCTCGTGGTCGGGTGAGAGACCTCTCCATGAACGAGCGGAGGCGGCGCGCACCCGGTGACGAGGCCCACCCCGAGCGCGAGGACGGACAGGGCCGTCGTGATCTCAGAACGAGACACCGGTCCTCCAGGTGAGCGTGTACGTCGTGAGGTCGAAGATCGTCCTCGACGCGGCGCTCGCGTACGTGGCGTGCTCGAGCCCCCCATCGAACGCGACGAACGCGAAGCCCACGTAGTGGAGCGCGAGGCCGGCGTGTGCGCCCACCGTGGGCTCGGCCGTGACGACCTCGCCCTTCGGGTGCACGATCGCGAGACCCGCCGTAACGCCGAGGTACGGATCGAGGGGCGAGCGCGGCAGCACGTGGAAACGCACGCCCGCGTAGGCCGGGGCGAAGAGCACGCCACCGAACGGCGCCGCGACGCCGCCCACGAGGCCCCACCGGTCGCGGAGGAGGTGCTCGAACGAGAACCCGAGCCGGAGCGTCGTGGTGCCGGCCGGGCGGACGAGCGTGAGGTTCGTCGCGAGGGTGGTCGAGCCGCGCGAGAGTCCGCTCGCGGGGGTCTGACCGAGCTGGTTCCACGACGTCGCGTCGGAGGGCAGCTCGGCGCGCGCGACGCAGGGGACTAGCACGAGCGCCGCCGTGAGCGCCGAGGCGAGGGCTTCGGGCCTCACGGGATCGTGACGACCTTGGGCAGCAGCGCCTCGAGCTCGGTGATGGGGGCCTCGAGCGTCGCGATCGCGCGCGACCAGAACGCCTCCGACTCGAGGTCCTCGCCGATCGAGTCCTTCGCGACCTCGTGGGCGAGCGCGCCGCCGGTCTTGCGAAGGAAGGACTCGTAACGAGGGAGGAACGCCGGCCCCTCCTCGCGGAAGCGAGCAAAGAGGCCTCGGGAGAGCAAAAACCCGAAGGTATACGGGAAGTTATAGAACGAGAGATCCGGGATGAAGAAGTGCAGCTTCGACGACCAGAAGAGCGGATCCTCGTCGCCCTCGGAGAGCGCCTCGCCGAAGACCTCGCGCTGCGCGTCGCGCATGAGGGTCGAGAGGCGGCTCGCGGGCACCTCTCCCTTCGCGCGCTCTTCGTAGAAACGCGTCTCGAAGAGGAAGCGCGTGGGCACGTCGAGCAAGAAGGCCGCGGCATCTCCCGCGACCTCGCCGAGGAGCTGCGCGCGCGTCGCGTCGGTGATGCCGGGCTCGGCGAGGAGGCCCGCCGAGAGCACGCTCTCCGCGAAGGTAGAGGCCGTCTCGGCGAGGGTCATCGGGTATTGGCGCGCGAGCACCCGCGTGTCGCGGAGCACGTGGTGGTGGAACGCGTGGCCGATCTCGTGGGCGAGGGTGGACACGTCGCCGAGCGAGCCCTGGTACGTCATGTAGACCCGCGGCTCGCCGGTCACGTCGCTGCCGGTGCAGTAGGCGCCGGGGCGCTTTCCACGGCGGGGCTCGGCCTCGATCCAGCGCGAGGTGAGCGCGTGATCGAAGAAGGCGCGGAGGTCGGGGTAGGCCGCGCCGAAGGCTCGCTGGACGAGCTCGACGCCACGTTCCCACGAGATGCGCTCGGCGTCGGGGAGCGGGAGCGGCGCCTCGAGATCGTACCAAGCGATCGCCGGGAGCCCCATGGCCTTGGCCTTCACCAGCAGCCCACGGCGCGCGAGCGGACGGCCCTTCTCGACCGCGGCGTTCATGGCGTCGAGCGTGGCCCTCGAGATGCCCGCGTCGTGGAGCGCGACGTCGAGGAAATGGGAGACCCCGCGGCGCGCGTAGAGCGAGAGGCGCGTGCCGGCGATCCGGTTCACGGCCGCCGCGGTGACGTCGACGACGCCCTCCCACGCGCGATTCCCGCCCTCGAACGCGGCCTTTCGTACGCGGCGATCCGGGTCGGCCATGAGCGAGCGACGCTGCGCCATGGGAACGGTCTCACGCGTGCCATCGGGGCGGACGAGCTCGAACGCGAGCTTCGCGGAGACGGTGTCGTAGAGCCTGCCCCACCCCGTGATGCCATCGGTCCCGAGGTCCGCGGCGAGGGCCTCGAGGGGCGCGGGCATGCGCTTCTTCGCCTCGACGCGGAGCTGCGCGAGGAAGTGCGTCGCGTTCTGGAGGCGCGCGTCCCGTGAGAACGCCGCGAGCTCGTCTTCGGTCGTCGGTCCGAGCATGCGCCGCAGCTCGCCGGAGATCTTCTGGAGCGTCGCGCCCGTCTTCCCGAGCTCGCCTTCGGCGACGCTGTACGCCTCGTTCTCTGCGTCGGCCGAGGCGAGGCAATTCACGTAGGAGCTCACGTGCCCGTAGCGCGCGACGAGATCCTCGTACGCGAGGACGAGCCCCACCCAGGCGTCCAGGGTGTCCTCCGAGAGCGCGGCGAGGTTCTCGGCCCGGGTGAGGGCGCGGGTCGCGTCCTCCGCGAGGGTGTCGATGAAGGCGCGGGTCGCGGGCGACTCGAACGACGGAAAATACGAAGAGAGATCCCAGGTCGGTTCCACGGGCCCATCCTCTCCGAAAGGGCGCAAGATCGCCAGATCGTGCACGAATCCACCGACCGCCGGGTGATCGCCGGAGGGCCGGCACCGAGGGTCGCGTCGGCGCCGAGGATCGCGTCGGGCCGGTGACTTGACGGGGGCCCCGCCCGGTGGGATATCCCATCCGCGCATCCGGATACCTCGATGAACCTGAGCCAGACCGTAGGCACGCTCAACCTGCTCGGCGACGAGAGCCGCGTGAGGCTGTGCGCGTTGCTCAGGGCGCAGGAGCTCTCGGTGTCGGAGCTCGTGCGTGTGACGGGGCTCGCGCAGTCGCGGGTGAGCACGCACCTCGCGAGGCTCCGCGAAGGGGGATTCGTGAAGGACCGCCGAGACGGCCCGCACGCGTTCTACGTGCTCTCGGAATCGGGCCTCTCGGGCGCGACACGGGCTGTGCTCGACGAGCTCTTGAGCGCGGACGATCCGCAGCTCGCGGCCGACAACGAGCGCCTCGCGGCCCTGCTCGACGCGCGTCGCGGAGCGCTGCCGAGCGCCTTCGCGGGGGAGCTCGAGCGGCACTATTCGCCCGGGAGGACGTGGGCCTCGCTCGCCTTCGGGCTGTCGGCGCTGCTCGACCTCGGGGACGTGCTCGACGTGGGCTCCGGAGACGGCTCGGTGGCCGCGCTCGTCGCGCCCCACACGAGGCGCCTCGTGTGCGTGGACACGAGCGCGCGGATGGTCGAAGCCGCCCGCGAGCGGCTCCAGGGCTTCCCCCATGTCTCGGCGCGCGTCGCCGACGCGACCACCCTCCCCTTCGCCGAGGGCACCTTCGACACGGCGCTCCTCTTCCACACGCTGACGTACGCCGAGCGGCCGGCCGCCGTGGTGGGCGAGTGCGCGCGGGTGCTCCGCCCGGGTGGCCGCCTGGTCGTGCTCTCGCTCGAGGCCCACGAGCGGAGCGACGTGACCGCCGCGTACGGCGAGCGGCACCCTGGTTTCACCCCCGCGGCGCTCGGTCGAATGTTGGCCAAACCGGGCCTTTCGGTGAAATCGTGCGCGGTCGTCACGCGCGAGGCCAAAAAACCCCACTTTTCCGTGGTACTCGGGCTCGCCGAGAAGCCCGGGCGCGCCCTCAACAAGCCCGACAAGAAGAAGAAATCGCCATGACCAGCCCTCTCGAGAAGCTCCTCCAAGAACGCATCGTGATCATCGACGGCGCGATGGGCACCACCATCCGCACCTACAACATGACCGAGGCCGACATCCGCGCCACACGCTTCGCGGACTCGAAGAAGGACCTGCTCAACAACGGCGACCTCTTCTCGCTCACGCAACCAAAGATGATCTGCGACATCCACCGGCGCTTCCTCGAGGCCGGCGCGGACATCATCGAGACGAACACCTTCGGCGCGACGAGCATCACGCAGAGCGAGTTCTTCGTCGACGATCCGCGCGAGCACGGCGGGCGCAAGGACCCCGAGTTTTACCAGCGAATCATCGAGGACAAGTTCCTCGACGCGCTCGCGTACGAGATCAACCTCGAGTCGGCGCGGCAGTGCCGAAAGATGGCCGACGAGGTCGCGAACAAAGACGGCAAACGGCGCTTCGTCGCGGGCGCGATCGGGCCGCTCACCGTGTCGCTCTCGAACTCGCCCGACGCCGACGACGCGGGCTTCCGCGTGTGCACGTTCGACCAGGTGAAGGCCGCGTACGTGCGCCAGGTGCGCGCGCTCGTCGAGGGCGGCGTCGACACGCTCCTCGTGGAGACCATCTTCGACTCGCTGAACGCGAAGGCCGCGATCGTCGCGATCGAGGAGGTGTTCGCCGAGGATAAAATCTCGCTCCCCATCCAGATCTCGGCGGCCGTCGGGCGCGGCGGCGAGACGATGATCTCGGCGCAGACGGTCGAGGCGCTGTGGAACGCGGTGAAGCACGTGAAGCCGCTCTCGATCGGCCTGAACTGCTCGCTCGGGCCCGACCTCATGTACCCGTTCCTCTCGGAGCTCTCCGAGAAGGCCCAGGTGGCCATCTCGTGCTACCCGAACGCCGGGCTCCCTAACCCGCTCTCGCCCACGGGCTTCGATCTCGAGCCGGCCGACATGGGCCGCTTCTTGGGCGAGTTCGCGAGCGCCGGCCTCGTCAACATCGCGGGCGGCTGCTGCGGCAACACACCCGAGCACATCGCGGCCATCGCGAAGGCCCTCGAGGGTCGCCATCCCCGCGAGATCGCTAGCATTTCGAAGGTTGGGGCTCAGGTCCCGGCGGACCTCGAGCCCGGGCCCGTGAAGCCGCTCCGCCTCTCCGGCTCTCTCCCGTTCACGCAGCAGCCCGGCATCTTCATGATGATCGGCGAGCGCACCAACGTGGCCGGGTCGCCGAAGTTCGCGAAGCTCATCAAAGAGGGCAAGTACGAAGAGGCGGTCGCCATCGCGCGCCAGCAGGTCGAAAATGGCGCCAACGTCATCGACATCTGCATGGACGAGGGCATGATCGACGGCCCGTCGGCGATGCACCGGTTCCTCTCGCTGCTCGCGAGCGAGCCCGAGGTGGCCAAGGTGCCCTTCATGATCGACTCCTCGAAGTGGGAGGTCATCGTCGCGGGGCTCAAGTGCCTTCAGGGGAAGGGCATCGTGAACTCGATCTCGCTCAAGGAGGGCGAGGCCAAGTTCCGCGAGCAGGCGCGCACGATCCTCCAGTACGGCGCCGCCGTCGTCGTCATGGCGTTCGACGAGCAGGGCCAAGCGGCCACGTACGAGGACAAAATCCGCATCTGCAAGCGCGCGTACGACATCCTCGTCGAGGAGGGCATCGCCCCGGAGGACATCATCTTCGACCCGAACGTGCTCACCGTGGCCACGGGCATCGAGGAGCACGACAACTACGCGGTCGACTTCATCGAGGCGACGCGCTGGATCAAGAAGAACCTGCCCCACGCCAAGGTGAGCGGCGGCATCTCGAACGTGAGCTTCTCGTTCCGTGGGAACAACCACGTGCGCGAGGCGATGCACTCGGCCTTCCTCTTCCACGCGATCCGCGCGGGCCTCGACATGGGCATCGTGAACGCGGGCATGCTCGAGGTGTACGAGGAGATCGCGCCCGAGCTCCGCGAGCTCGTCGAGGACGTGCTCTTGAACCGCCGCAAAGACGCGACCGAGCGCCTCGTCGACTTCGGCGAGAAGCTCAAGGCCGCGCAGGCCGGAGCGGGCCCCGCCGAGAAGAAAGAAGAGGAGTGGCGCAAGGGCACCGTCGAGGAGCGCCTCTCGCACGCGCTCGTCAAGGGCATCGACACCTACATCGACGCCGACACCGAGGAGGCTCGCGCGAAGCTCGGGAGGCCGCTGCTCGTCATCGAGGGCCCGCTCATGGACGGCATGAGCGTCGTCGGTGATTTGTTCGGCGCCGGGAAGATGTTCCTGCCTCAGGTGGTGAAGAGCGCGCGGGTCATGAAGAAGGCCGTGGCGTACCTCACGCCCTTCATGGAGGCCGAGAAGGCCGAGGCCGCCGCGCGCGGGGAGCTGCAGAAATCGCAGGGCAAGATCGTGCTCGCGACGGTGAAGGGCGACGTGCACGACATCGGCAAGAACATCGTCGGCGTCGTGCTCGCGTGCAACAACTACGAGGTCATCGACATGGGCGTCATGGTCCCGTGCGAGAAGATCCTCGAGAAGGCGAAGGAGGTCTCGGCCGACGTGATCGGGCTCTCGGGCCTCATCACGCCCTCGCTCGACGAGATGACCCACGTGGCGCGCGAGATGGAGCGGCAAGGGTTCTCGATCCCGCTGCTCATCGGCGGCGCGACCACGAGCCGCGCGCACACCGCCATCAAGATCGCGCCCCACTACAAGCACCCCGTGGTGCACGTGCTCGACGCGAGCCGCGCCGTCCCCGTGACGACGAGCCTGCTCAGCACCGAGGGCAAGGCCGCGTTCGTCGCCCAACACGACGAGGACTACGCGGCGCTGCGCCGGATGCACGCCGGCCCGAAGCACACGCTCGTCTCGCTCGAAGAGGCCCGCACGGCGCGCGCGTCGTTGCCGTTCACGCCGGCGACCGTCGCGAAGCCGAAGAAGACGGGAGTCACCGTGCTCGACGACGTGAGCGTCGCCACGCTGCGCCCGTACATCGACTGGACGCCGTTCTTCCACACGTGGGAGCTCAAGGGCGTCTACCCGCGCATCTTCGAGAACGCGGCGTACGGCGATCAGGCGAAGAAGCTCTTCGACGAGGCGAACGAGCTGCTCGACGCGCTCGAGAAATCCAAGCTCCTCACGAGCAAGGCCGTCTACGGGATCTTCCCCGCGAACGCCGTGGGCGACGACGTGGAGCTCTACACCGACGAGACGCGCGCGAAGGTGCTCACGACGTTCCACTTCTTGCGTCAACAGACCGCGCGTGAGCCCGGAAAGCCGCACACGGCGCTCTCGGACTTCGTCGCGCCGAAGGGCATGGCGAACGACTACCTCGGCGCCTTCGCCGTGACGAGCGCGCTCGGGCTCGACGCCGAGGTGAAGCGCCTGAAGGCCGCGCACGACGACTACGCGGCCATCTTGCTCGAAGCCGTGGCCGATCGCCTGGCCGAAGCGCTCGCCGAGTACGTGCACGAATGTGCCCGAAAGGACTGGGGTTTCGGCGAGGGTGAGGGACTCTCGAAGGCCGACCTGCTCGAAGAGAAGTACCGCGGCATCCGCCCCGCCGCGGGCTACCCGGCGTGCCCCGACCACACCGAGAAGGGTCCCCTTTGGGAGCTGCTCGGCGTCGAAGAGCGCATCGGGATGAAGCTCACCGAGTCGTTCGCGATGTGGCCGACGTCGAGCGTGAGCGGGCTCTACTTCGCTCACCCCGACGCCCGGTACTTCACCCTCGGCAAGATCGGGAAGGACCAGGTCGACGACTACCACACGCGCAAGGGCATGACGGTGCGCGAGGTCGAGCGTTGGCTCGCGCCGAACCTCGGGTACGATCCGAGCTAATTAGGGTGAGGGCCTCGGAACTTTCCGCCCCCTCGCCCGTCGGAGCCCCACCATGTGCTGCTTTTCGAGCCCGACCGAGGTCCACGGAACGTCCATCTTCGCGCGCATGCTCCGCCCGGGGACGCAGGGGCTCGTGTACCAGATGCAGTACACGGCCAAGTCGCCCACGGCGATGATCCTGCCGCTCCCGGTGCGCCTCCCCGCGAAGGAGGACGCCGTGAGGTTCAAGAGCCTCAAGGAGTATCCGGACTTCTTCGCGGCGCTCGACCGCGCCTTCCCCGCGAAGCCGTCGTCGTCGCTCTTCGGCTCGAAGGGCATGCCCGAGGCGCAGACGGCGGCCGCGTCGGCGCTCGAGGTGCACGAGGTCGGCGATTTCGTCGCGTCGTTCGTGCCGACGGTGGACGACTTCTCGCGGCTCGACGCGCAGTTCGTGCTCTCGAAGGACGTGTGGCAAAAGGTGCCCACGGTGAAGGGCTACGGGTTCGCGGTGTTCCAGCTCAAGGCGACCGCGGGCAAGCCGCACCCGATCGCCTTCGAGTGGGACACCGCGCTCGGCGACACGGTGTTCTTCCCCACGCTGCACATCCACGACGGCACCGTGCACGAGAAGGACGACTTCGATCACGTGCTCTTCCTCCAGGAGCCCGTGTTCGACGCGAAGGTGTCGGGCTACGAGGGGCCCGACGAGAAAGACTCGGCGACCGGCTTCGTGCGCTCCGAGAAGGCCGCGAAAGAGAGCGTCGAGGTCGCGCGCACCCAAGGCCTCGTGTCGCCGGACCACCTCGTCCACCGCGTGACGATGCGCGGCTCGCTCCCGAACCGCGACACGTTCGTCGACGTGAAGAAGGTCGCGATGACCGCGCGCGGGTGCTCGCGCTGCGACGCGGCCGGAGCGGATCTCTCGGGCGTGCCGCTCCCCGTGGGCCTGGGCATGGCGGGCTTCGCGTGGGTCGTGGGGCGGCGCGATAGGCTGCGCCGGACGAAGCGCTAACCATTCGTACTCGTTCGCTTTTAGCGACAGACCGGGCCCTTGGGGTCGGCGCAGGTGCCTCCCGTGCAGGTCGCGAAGATCTCGCACTCTTGGGACCTTCGGCACGCCGTGCCCGCGGGTTTGCGCGCGACGCACGTGCCGGTCGCGCCGCCGTCGCCAGGGGTGCAGGTCTCGCCGCTGCCGCAGGTCGCGAGCGCGCCGAGCTCGCACGTGGCGCCTTTGGCGAGGTTCGTGACGGCGGCGCACTGGCCGTCGGTGCCGCAGCCCGCGAGCCGGTAGGGATCGCAGCCGCCGCGCGCGTCGCAGGCCTCGCCGGCCGCGGGCAGCTTGGCGCACGTTCCGCCCTGGCACGTGAGGCCGTTGCCGCAGAGCGCGTTCGAGGTGTCGCACGTCTCGCCGAGGGCGCGGACCGCGACGCAGCGTTTGCTCGAGAGGCAGGTGAGCCCCTTGGCGCAGCGCTTTTGGCCTTCGCCACACGCTTCGCCGGCCTTCGACTCGTCGCGGGCGCGGCAGGTACCACACGCGCCCGGCGTGGTAGCGACACACGTCTCGCTCGCGCAGGACACGTCGCTCACGCACGGAGCCCCCTCGGCGCGCGCGTTCACGGGGCGTGGCGAAGGGCACGCGGTCTGCCAGGTTCCGCCGTAGAGGCCGTCGCAAGTGAGCTTCGCCTCGCACGTGGCCATGGTGACGAGGTCGGCCTCGGCGAAGAGCGCGTCGGGCGCGTGGGTCGCCTTGAAGGCCGCGGCGTACCGCGCCGAGCACGCCGAGAGGCTCGGGAAGAAGTCCTGAACGTAGGTTTGAAAGCAGCGCTCGTGGAAGCCGCAGAGCGTCTCTCCGACGAGCTGGGCCGCGCGATCGAGCCCGACGGTGGGCCCCGACACGACGTCGGCGCGGCCCGCGTCGGGCTGCACGCTCGAATCGACGGGCGTGTCGGCGTCGGTCGTGGGCGTGCCGGCGTCGGCGGTAAGATCCCCTGCTCCATCGCCCGCGGCGGCGCCGCACGCGAGGAAGAAGACGCCGAGGACGAACGAGACCACGCTGCGCGACTGCATGGCGGGCACCCTACGAGGCAGGGCCTCACCGGCAACGAAGACTCACCTGAGAAGTTCGCTCAAGGCTCGGGCACGACGAAGCCGAAATGCCGACGCACGGCCCGCATCTCGGCGGTGTGCTCGCCGTCGGGTGTGCGCACCACGAGGGGGGGCTCGGCGACTTCTTCGTGTGTGCCACGCTTGCACGCGAAGAGCGAGAAGAGCGGCGTAAGGCCCTCGCGAGGCACGACGTCCCTGTGGGCGATGGCCGAGAAGCCTGCGGCGTGCAAACCGTCGAACGCGCGGGCCTTCTGCGCCGTGGGGAAACAGAACACGAACCGCGCGTGCTCCGCGTGCGAGAGGGCCCGCTCGGCGGCGAGCGCGTAGTCGGCGACGGTGCCGCGGAGCTCGAAGCGCGCGTGGGCCTTCTGCGAGTCTTGCGGGACGATGCCGGCCGAGACGTCGAAGTAGGGCGGGCTGCCCGTGACGAGGTCGAAGGTGCGCTCGAAGCGGGCCTCGCGCAGATCGCCGTACATCGGGGACACGCGGCCCTCGAGGCCGTTCATCGCGAGGTTCGCGAGGAGCTGCGTGAAGCTGATTTCCTGGGCTTCGACGCACGTGAGGTGCGCGCCCTCGCCGAGCCCGTGGAGCACGAGGAGGCCGACGGTGCCGATGCCCGTGCCGAGGTCGAGCGCGTGGTCGACCTTCGGCCCGTGGACCCACGCGTAGTACGCGGTGAGCACGTCGTCGGTGGAGTGCCGGTGGCCGCGCTTGCGCTGCAGGATGTTCCACGCGCCCGAGAGGGCGTCGAGGGTGATGGGCTCGCCGAGCTTCGCCTCGAGTGCGGCTCTGTGATCTTCGGGGGTCACGGGGCGCGTGTTACCACGTCCCGCGTCATTCCCAGCGCACGGGCACGCTCACGCCCTCGACCTTCGCGCCGCGGGGCACGCCGAGCGCTCCGTCCGCGAGCACGACGCCGCGCACGCCCGTGGCCTCGCGCACCCGCACGACGCCGCCCACGCCCTCGAGGTCGACGTACGCGTCGGTGGTGCCTGCGCGCTCGATCGTGACGCCGTAGGCGCGTGTGTCCTCGGGGCGCACGCTGCGGAAGGTGACCCGCGCGGGGTGCTCGGGCGCGCGGGCCTTCGCGGCGATGCGCACGACGTCGGCCGAGAATTTCTCGACGAGGCGGCCTTCGTGGCCCATGGCCGGCACGCGATCGAAGCGCACGTCGAAGCCGCGCGTCTTCATGGCGGACTGGAGCATCTCGCTCTGCGCGATGGGGGACGTCGTGTCGGCCTCGCCGTGGATGAGCCACACCGGAAGGTGCCGCGCGTTCTCGACGACGTCGAGCGCGTTCACGCGGCGTGCGCCGACCTCGTCGCCGAGGATCGTGCGCACGTAGGTGGTCATGTCGTACTTCGAGTCGCCGAAGAAGCTCACGACGCTCGCGAAGCGCGAGGGCGAGTGAAAGCCGATCGTGGTCGCCCCTGCCCCGCCCATCGACGCACCCCAGATCGAGACACGCCGCGGGTCGACGTCGACGGTGGCCTCGAGCGCCGCGAGCGCGCGCAGCACCTCGGCCTCGGCCTCGGCCACGTAGAGCGAGTTGCCGAGCCCGCTCGGGTGGAGCAGCACGACCCCGGATTTTTCGGCCTCACGCACGAGGCCCGTGTATTGCGCATACGTCCACGTGCCGCCGTTCCACGGGTGCACGCCCACGAGCACGGGCACCTTCGTGGAGAGGTCGACCGAGCGCGGCACGTACACGACGGCCTTGCCGCCGCCCTTCGCCGACGAGGGGCTCGCGAACGTGAGCGTGGTGAACCCGAAGGGCGACTCTTCGAGCGCGCCGGTGCGCGGGGCCTCGCCGCACGCGACGCGGCGCTCGTACGCCGACGCGTCGATCTCGAGGGCGACGTCGCTCCGGCCGGGGGGGAGCTTGGTGACGAAGGGACCCTCCTTCGGGGCGCCCACGTCGCACCCGGCGACCGTGATTTTCCCTCTCCCGCCACAGTGGGGCACGTAGAGGGCCTCGCCCTCGGCCGTGAAGGTGACCTGCACCTTGCCCTTCGGGAGGCGCGTGGTCGCGAGCTCCGCGAAGGTGAGGGTCTTCGGCGCGGCGCCTCGCTCACGGAGCGTGACGAGGGCGACCTCGGGGCCGCGCACCGTCGTGTGCACGAGGGCCTTGGGCGGCGCGACCGGAGCACGTGGCGCTTGGGGCGCGCTCGAGGCCGCGGGGGCCGCGCTCGACGCCGGAGAGCTCGAGGGCGGCGCAGCGGAGGCGGCGTGCGGCGACGGCGTGGAGGCCGCGCGCGACGAGGCCGTGTGCGCCGCGAGGAAGCCGACGAACGCGAGGACGGAGAGAGGAGCGACGACGCGGACCACGGCGAGGGGATTAGTTCATGGCGCCGCGGGGGGGAAGGGAGAGCGGCACGAAGGTTTCTCCCAGCGTCGTGTGTTGCTGAGCCCTCCCAACCTTGACGTTAAATAGCACATGTTACATAACATATGCCTCTTATGAGCCCACCTCCGGTTACCGTATCGCCCGAACGCGTGCTCACGGCCGCGACGACCATCGTCAGGAAGAAGGGCCTACCTGCCCTCTCGTGCCGGGCCGTCGCCGACGAGCTCGGGTGCTCCGTCGCCCCGATCTACCGCATCTATGCGTCCATGGACGCGCTCACCGAGGCGACGCTGACCCACATCTTCTCTCACCTCGTCGCGTACATGACGAAGCCGTATGTCCCCTCGGCGCTCCGCTCCGCCGGGATCGGGATCGTGCTCTTCGCGCGCGACGAGCCGAACTTCTACCGGGCGCTCTTCCTCGAGCGCCACGGCGTGGCCAAGATGGTGCTCGACCTCCTCGGACGCCTCGAAGCGGCAGCGGCGACGACCCCCGGCATCGGCGATGTGACTGCGGAGCGGCGAAGCGTGCTCGTCCTCGATCTATGGCTCTATACCCATGGCCTCGCGAGCATGGCTTCGGCGTCGCTCGTCGCGAATCTCGACGAGGCGTGGGTAGCTGAAAAGCTCCAACGCGTCGGTGCCGTCCTCATCGGCGCCACCCTCGCCACGGCCGAGGTGCGCCCCATGGCGCTCGTCGATCCTTCTCCCCGAAAGGCCAGGAGACGCCCCAAGTGACCTACCTACTCCGTCTGTCGCGGGCCCTTGCGAGCACGCGCGCCCTCCTCGGCAAGGTGGCCGCGCTTGCTTGCGCAAGCGTGGTTGGAGGATGCACGCCGAGCACGACGCCGATCGTCGACGGGTCCGGGAAGGCCATCCCAGGGAGCGTGGCTCGGCTCCGTCAGGTTCGACTCGGCGGCCTCGATCAATGGATCCTCGAGCGCGGGCACGACACGCGGCGCCCCGTCCTCGTGTACCTGCACGGCGGCCCAGGGAGCTCGGAGCTGCCCTTCGTGAGGGCCTTCGGCGCAGACCTCGAGCGAAGGTTCGTGGTGGTCTCGTGGGAACAGCGCGGCGCGGGAAAGACCTTCCGCGCCGGCACCGACCCGAGGACGATGACCATCGATCGTTTCCTGGGCGACCTGCACGAGCTCGTCGCCCACCTCAAGAGAACGTTCGCGAAGGAGAAGGTATACCTCCTGGGCCACTCATGGGGCTCGGCGCTCGGCATGCTCTACGTAAGTCGCCATCCCGAGGATTGCGTCGCGTACGCAGGCACGGGCCAAAGCGTGAACGTCGCGGAAGGAGAGCGGCTCTCGTACGAGTTCACCGTTCGACGCGCACGTGAAACGGGGAACGCGACGGCGCTGAAAGAGCTCGCGGAGCTCGGCCGCCCGCCCTACGCAGGCGACCCCGACGAGGTGCTCGCGAAAGTCACGAAGCAGCGCGAGTGGCTCCAAGAGCTCGGTGGCACGCTGTACGACAAGCGGAACGCTAGCCTCGCAACGAGCATCGTGATGGGCGCGCCTGAGTACTCGCTCGGTGACATTCTGGCCTATCCGAAGGCGATAGCGTTCTCGCTCAAGACGGTCGGTCCCGAGTACCTTAGGGTCAACTTGCTCGAGCAGGTCCCTTCCGTCTCGGTGCCGGTGTTCTTCCTTCAGGGTAGGATGGACTACACGACCCCTTCGGTGATCGTGGAGCGCTACGTCGAGAAGCTCACGGCGCCGAGGAAGGAGCTCATTTGGTTCGATCGCTCCGCGCACTCTCCCATCTTCGAGGAGCCCGCCACATTCGCTCGTACGCTGATTGAGCGGTTCGAGTCCGTCGGTCCACCTCCCCGGTAGAGGCCCGTGAGGCCACGCTTCGGGCACGGCTTGACAATTCGGGTATTCGGTTCATACTGCGGAGAATCCTATGTTCCTCTTTGCGCTCTCATCCGACTCACGCAAGGACGACTCGAAAGAGTCGCGCGTGGCCGTCGTGTGTCGAGAGCGCGGGAACGAACGTCGGCCGGATCGCTGAAGGCGAGTCCGGCGAGTCCTAACCCCTCGGCCCACTAGGCCCGAGGGGTTTTGCGTTTTTGGCGCGTTCGTGCGGCCCACGGTGACCTCGAGCACCGCTCGGGAGGGCTCACGGACCATCGCCGCAGCACGTCTCCGCGCATGGCGCGCGGCAGGCTCGGGCACACGTGTGCCCGGATACCGAAGTTGGAGAATGACCATGAACAAAGTGCATATGAACGTCGGCACCATCGGGCACGTCGACCACGGCAAGACGACCCTCACCTCGGCCATCACCAAGGTCATGGCCGCGCTCTACGGCGGGAAGGGCAAGTCGCTCGACCAGATCGACGCGGCGCCCGAGGAGCGCATGCGCGGGATCACGATCAACCTCGCGCACGTGGAGTACACCTCGGCGACTCGGCATTATGCCCACGTCGACTGCCCGGGGCACGCCGACTACGTGAAGAACATGATCACCGGCGCGTCGCAGATGGACGCGGCGATCGTGCTCGTCGACGGGTCGCAGGGCCCCGAGGAGCAGACGCGCGAGCACGTGCTCTTGGCGCGCCAGGTGGGCGTCGCGAACGTCGTGGTCTTCGTGAACAAGATGGACGTGGCCGATCCCGAGCTCGTGGAGCTCGTCGTCCTCGAGACGACGGACATCCTCGAGAAGCACGGGTACCACGGCGTCCGGTTCGTGAAGGGCTCGGCGCGCGACGCGCTCGCGGCCGTGGACGCGGGGGAGATCCATGGCCCTCGCACCCGCGCGATCGTCGAGCTCGTCGAGGCGCTCGACGCCTTCCCGGCGCCCGAGCGGGACGTCGCGAGCCCGTTCCTCATGCCCATCCAAGACGTCTTCACCATCCCGGGGCGCGGCACCGTCGTCACGGGCCGGGTCACGCGCGGGGTCTTGCCCGTGGGGGCCCAGGTGGAGATCTTGGGCGGCGAGGGGGCGCGCGCCGTCGTCGTCACGGGGATCGAGTCGTTCCGGCGCTCGCTCCCCGAGGCCCGCGCGGGCGAGAACGTGGGCCTGCTCCTCCGCGGCGTCGCGCGCGACGAGGTGTTCCGCGGCCAGGTGCTCTGCGCGCCCGGCTCGGTCACCCCGCACGCGGGCGGCGAGGCGGAGCTCTACGTGCTCGGGGCCGACGAGGGAGGGCGGCACACGCCGTTCGGCGCAGGCTACATGCCTCAGTTCTTCTTCGGCACGACGGACGTCACGGGCACGATCGTGCGCGCGGACACCGAGTCCATCGCCCCGGGCTCCCGCGCCAAGATCGGTTTCATGCTCGCGAGGGCCGTCGGCCTCGAGCCCGGCATGCGCTTCTCGGTACGTGAAGGGAAGCGCACGGTGGGCGCGGGGATCGTCACGGCGATCACGTAGGGGGAGGCCCGGGATCCGAGTGGATCCCGGGCTTTTTTCTATCTAGTTGGTCTTCGCGGGAAATGCGCACCGGACACGGCCGGTCTTGCGGTCGGTAGCCCCAGCGCTCGATAGCGGGCCGGACCAAAGCTCCCACGTCTCGGAGTGACCGGCGGGAAGCGTGAGCGCCGTGAGGTCACTGTTCATACGCGCCATACGTTCGGTTCCAGACTCGACCCCGGGCGGAAGCGAGGGGCCGGAGCACCCGTCGCGGTTGAATTCGATGCGATACCCGTCCGGGAACTGACGCACCAAGCTGAAGTCTCCGAGCAGGCCATAGTGCCCGTACGGCCCACGGGCCTCCCGGGGCTCGCTCGCCTTTCGCCGCACGGTTCTGTCAGAGGGAACCTCGTATGGAGAGCACACGGTGCGACGCCCCTCGACCGCGCACCGGGAGAGCACGTCGGACTCGAAGGACTCCCACGCCACGCGTCGCTGGCCACCTTGCGCGAGCGCGACGAGCTGCGCGTTCGTGATGACCTCGCCGCCGTGAAGTCGACACAGCTTGGTCGCGGCGTCAGCTTCGACCTCGACATAGATGTCGTCGTCCTGACGGGGTGGCGAGTCGTCCACGAGCCCGTTGGGGCACACGCCCTCGGCCACGCAGCGGCGAAGGTCACCGTACGTCCACGGGTAGACTTGCGCCTCGAACGCCGCCAGGTGGTACGGCACCGTCTCGCACGGGGCGCCCGTCGAACGAGGGAGGATCGGGTCTCTTCGGAAGTACCCGAGGTAGGCGACGAGCTCGGGGACCGGGGCGACTTCTCCGAGCGCGGAGCGTTCGCGGACGGGCGCTGGTGTGGTGGCGAAGGGGGTGCCGACGGGGATGTCGGCGAAGGTGGGCTCGGGGGCGGGCTCCGTGCCACACGAGGCGGACGCGAGGAGCAAAAGGGCGGCGAAGGACGCCGCGGGGAAAGGGGGCCATCGGGCCATGACAGCCTCCTGTTGGCAGGTGACTCCCGCTTGGCGCCGTCCGGGACGTTCCATTTGTGAATCGTCCTGACCGGTGCTTGGGGACGACGAGGCCGTCGGGCGCTATCTTGGCGCCGAGGAGGCGCCGATGGGAGTGGACACCGTGGTGGATCTCGATTGCGAGCCGAAGAGGGCCCTCGGCATCGAGGCGATCGTGCAACTTCTCAAGGACCGCGACCGAGCGAACATGGTGCTCGGCCACGCGCGGGCCGCTGGGGATAACCGGCCCCCGGAGCAGATCACCTTTCGTGTCGTGCTCCAGAGACCGACGGGGCCCGAAGAGAGCGACGTGAGCGTTGCCGATCTCATGCGGCGCGCGAACGCCCTCGCCCCCCACGTGGGCCACTGCCGATCGTGCATCGCGAACGCGGGCTCCAAGGAAGGCTACGGGTGTGTCGGCTATCTGAGCTACCCGATCCGCGCCGAGACCGAACGTTGGCTGTGGTCACGGCTCCCCGCGAGCCTCGACACCACCGCGGGTCGCTTCCTCCAGCGCGCGATCGAGGACTTCGGCTGGGACGGCGCGCAGGCCGCGGCGATGCGCCGAGGCTCCGACACGTTCTTCGAGAGCAAGACCGCGCTCGTCGGGAGCTACCCGGGCGGATTCACGCTGACCTCCGACCAAGTCTTCCACATGCTGTTCCACGTCGGGCACCTCGGCGACACGCACGCCTTCATGGTGGCGCTCTTCTTCGGCTTGGTGCCCCACGACATCGACCCCGGCATCCTCTCGGACGCGAATCGTCGCGCGCAGGTGCTCGCATTCGCGAACGTCCCGCCGATGCAAGGTCAGCTCGAGGAGATGGCAGCGTTCTTGAGGAGCTGCGCCTCGGCGGCACGGTTCGGCGTCGAGCTGCTTGTCGACGGATAGGGCGCGCCGAGGGGTGAGAGGTGGCACCCCCTGAGGGCGCGGAGCGCCCGATTTGGGGGTGCCCGCAGGCGCGCAGGCCGGAGGCCGAGCACCTGCGTGGTGACGTGCGTGACGAGCGGGGGGCATCCCTCTCGAGGCTCGTGGCGGGCGACCGAGGAGTGCCATAAGTGGCGTAGTTTCAATGGTTTAGCAGAATTCGACCGCGCTCGGACGATTTGACGCAACGACGTGGGGCGACCTGCCGAGAGGGTCGTCATGAAGCGTCTCGTTGCCCAGGGTCTTCGCGCAGGTTTTGGGGGCGTCGTGCCCTCGTGGCTCGTGGTCGGGCTCGTCTTCTTGCTGGGGGTGATGCGGCCGTCCGCTGCCGAGGCGACCATTCTCCCGTCGTTCGAGGACACCGAGGTGGACCTCCTCCGTGGACCGCCACGGCCCAACTACGAGAGCACGAACCGTTACCTCGCCAACGCGGCGGCCGAGCGGTTGGCTCTCGCGGCGCTCGCGGGGGCGCCCTTCGTGCCGCGGGTGGTGTGTGATCCGTCGTGCCGTATCGCGAGCGTCGGTGCGCTGGGGCTCGCGCCGCTCGCGGCGGTCACGGCCGAGGACGCGGCGGTGCGTGAGGCATTCGCGAAGCTGCCCGTCGCAGGTGAGCTCGCGCGCGCCGAGGACCTCCGGCTCGTCGTGGTGGAGCGACACGGGGATACTGCACGCTTCGTCTACCAGCGTGGCGAGGGGGACGTCGCGTGCGACTGCAACGTGACGCTCGACGTGGTCGCGGGGCGCGGGATCGTGCGGGCCTCGGCCGCGAAGCTCTTGGGCTACGCGGAGCTCGCGCCGCAGCGGTCGACGCGCGGAGACGCCCGCGAGGCCGCGGCGAGGCAGCTCGTCGCGGACCACCCGCAGTTCGAGATCGACGAGGCCCAGCGGTCGTACCTGAGCGAGCTTGTGGTGGTGCCGGTCGGGGACGTCGCGCGGCTCGTGCACAGGTTCGCGATGCGGCTCGGCGGGCTGCCGTACGCGGTGGACGTGGACGACGAGACGCTCGAGGTCGTGCGTGTGCGGCCCGACCCGCGCTTCGACAGGACCACGCGGCGCGTGCTGATGAACCTGGGGTCGGGCGAGATTCGCACGGTGGTCGAGGAGGCGCCTGGGGGTGGCACCCCCTGAGGGCGCGGAGCGCCCGATTTGGGGGTGCCCGCAGGCGCGCAGGCCGGAGGCCGAGCACCTGCGTGGTGACGTGCGTGACGAGCGGGGGGCATCCCTCTCGGGGCTCGGGGATTCTGGTGCGCGGGCTCAGGTGTTGACGTCGGGCTGAGCGATGCTGGTGCCGAGGCAGAGGCCGTAGTCGGAGCGGGAGACACGTTCGCCGGCGAAACGGGCGAGGCGGGCGACGGGGCGACCTTGGCCGTCGTGGACGCCGAAGGCGACGTCGCGGGTGCCGAAGAAGCCCTCTTCGCTCTCGACGGGGCGGACGCACCACATGACGCCGCGGGCGTCGAGGCAGACGAGGCCACGATCTCCTGCGAGGACGACACGCGCCCCGTCGGCCACGGCCGCGGCCACGGAGAACTCGAGGGGCAGCTCGTAGAGGACCTTGCCGTGGTGCAGGTCGATGACCTTGGCGAGCTTCCCGACGGCGACGACGAGGATCGCGCCGGTGCTCGCGAGGCGCGGGTAGCCTCCGCTCTCGAGCTCGACCTCCCAGAGGGGCTTGCCGGTGGCGGAGTCGAAGGCTTGGACGAGCTTGTCGCTCGTGACGACGACGGGAGGGCTCTCGGGGGGCTCGCGGTACATGGGGGAAGGGTACGCGGGGGAGGAGTGGAGGAGGCGCGAAGGGCGCGGTTTTTTTCGGGCGCGCGGCTTGGTAGGGTCCGCGGCGATGATCGGCGTCTCCAAGCTCGCGAAATCGTTCGGCGCTCGCACCCTGTTCGAGGGGGCGACGTTCCAGCTCAACGCCGGGTCCCGGTATGGCCTCGTGGGCGCGAACGGGTCGGGCAAATCGACCTTCATGAAGGTCCTCGCGGGGGACGAGCCGGCGACGGACGGGCTCGTGACGTTTCCGCCGAACGCGCGCGTGGGTGTGCTGAGGCAGGACCACTTCCTGTCGGACGCGGAGCAAATCTTGGCGCTCGCGATGCGGGGCGATGCGCGGACGTACGCGCTGCTCGAGGAGCGCACGGCGATCGTCGATCGGGGCGAGGGAGATCCGCACAGGCTCGCGGACATCGAGCACGAGCTGTCGACGCTCGGGGGGACCACGCTCGAGGCGCGCGCGACGGCGGTGCTCGTGGGGCTCGGGATCCCGGCGGCGCAGCACCGGCAGCCTTTGTCGACGCTCTCGGGCGGGTTCAAGCTGCGCGTGCTCTTGGCGCAGGTGCTCGTGGGAGGGCCGGACGCGCTCTTGCTCGACGAGCCGACGAACCACCTCGACATCCTGTCGATCCGGTGGCTCGAGAAGTTCCTCGCGGGCTACCGGGGCGTGGCGCTCGTCATCTCGCACGACGTGCGCTTCCTCGACAACGTGGCGACCCACGTGCTCGACGTCGACTACGAGACGATCACCCTATACACCGGGAACTACAGATCTTTTTGTGACCAAAAGGCCCTCGCTCGGGCGCAAAAAGAAGAAGAGATCGCGCGGGCCGAGAAGATCATCGCCGAGAAGCGCGCGTTCGTGGAGCGGTTCGGGGCGAAGGCGACGAAGGCGAAGCAGGCGCAGAGCCGGCTCAAGCAGATCGAGCGCATCGAGGTGGAGGAGCTCGCGGCCTCGTCGCGGAGGACGCCGCTCTTTCGGTTCGAGCCGGAGCGGCCGAGCGGAAAGGACGTGCTCACGCTCGACGGGATCTCGAAGGCGTACGGCGAGAAGAAGGTGCTGCGCGACGTGTCGCTGACCGTGCGGCGCGGGGAGAAGGTGGGCATCATCGGGCCGAACGGGCTCGGGAAATCGACGCTGCTCAAGATCGTGGTGGGGGACGTCGCGCCCGACGCGGGCAAGGTGAGCCTCGGGCACGAGGTGCGCGTGGGGTACTTCGCGCAGGACCACCACGACGTGATGAAGAACCCGAACATGAAGCCGCTCGACTACGTGTGGGAGGCATGCCCGCGCGAGGGGACGAGCTACGTGCGTGGGCAGCTCGGGCGGGTGCTCTTCTCGGGGGACGAGGTGGAGAAGCCGGTGGGCAAGCTCTCGGGGGGCGAGGCGGCGCGGCTCGTGTTCGCGCGGATCGCGGTGGAGAAGCCGAACGTGCTGCTCTTGGACGAGCCCACGAACCACCTCGACATCGAGGCGATCGGGGCGCTCGTGGAGGGGCTGCGGGAGTTCGAGGGCACGGTGATCTTCGTCTCGCACGACCGGCACTTCGTGTCGGAGCTGGCGACGCGCATCGTGGAGCTGCGGCCGGAGGGGCCGAACGACTTCCCCGGCACGTTCGCGGAGTATCTCGAGCGGTGCGGGGACGACCACCTCGACGGGGACGCGGTCTCGGCGAAGGCGAAGGCCCAGGCCGACGCGACCAAGGCGACCGAGCCGACGAAGGAGCCCGAGGGCGGGTCATGGGAAGAGCAGAAGAAGCGGCGCAACCGGCTCGCGGCGCTGCCTGCCCGGCGCGACAAGGTGATGGCCAAGATCGACGAGCTCGAGGAGAAGAAGAAGGCGATCGACGCGCGGTACGCGGAGGACGGGTTCTTCGAGCGGACGAGCCCCGACGAGGTCAAGCGGCTCGAGGACGCGAAGGCCGCGGCGGACGGGGAGATCGAGACGCTCATGGCCGAGTGGGAGTCGATCGAGGCCGAGCTCGCCGCGGGTTGAGATGGGCCACGGGTGCGCCAGCGTGGGCGGTGTGGGCCAACGTGGGCGGCTTGAGCCAGGTGGGCCGTGAGGCAGCCCCACGTGCGGGGTGGGAGCGGTCGAGCTCCGCGGCTTGATCGGGGCGAGATCCGACCGACGTTCGCGCCAAGTCCTTGATCTCTGGACGCACGGCTCGGCCAGATCCGACCGACGTTCGCGCCAAGGCCATGATCTTCCTCACTTAGAGGTCTCACGCCCCCGAAAGGCCACCCAGGCCACGGGCCACGGCACGACAGCCCACACCGCCCATGGCGCGCTCTGGCACACACGCCCCCACCGCTCCCCCTCGAACCCGCCCCCTTTCGCCCTCTCCCGAGAGGCACACCCCATGCATCCGCGGCGGCATGCGCCGCATCGCTCCCATCCTCGCCCACGTGCTCGCCACCGCTTCACTCGCCGCATGCGGCGGCAAGGTCGACGAGGGGACCACGCCCTCCCCTTCCCCGACGACCACCTCGACCACGGCACCGACGACCCTCCCGACCACGGTCCCCACGCCCACGACGACCGGCACGACCCCTCCCCCGCCCCCCAAGCCGGACGCAGGCTGCACCACCCCCCCGCAGAAGGTCCGCGGCGACGGCGCGTGCACCGACGTGTTCCACCACGCGTGCGGCGTGCCCGAGGGCGTCGACCCGACCGACGGCATGAGCCCCGCCGAGTGCGCGAAGGTCTGCCCCCAGGCCGACAACGGCCGCCAGTACTACTCGTGCTCCGCGTACCTGAAGGACGATCTCCCGGGCCCGTCGTTCGAGTGCTACTCGTGCGTCGAGGGGCGCAGGCCCGAAGGCTACGTCGAGCCCCGCCCCGAGGCGACCGTGGCCGGATGGCTCGCCCACGCGGCCGATCTCGAGCGCGTCTCGATCGACGCGTTCCGCATCCTCCACCGTGAGCTTTCGCACTACGGCGCCCCCGAGGACCTGCTCCTCGCGTCGCTCCGCGCCGAGGCCGACGAGGTCGTGCACGCGCGCATGATGGGGAACCTCGCCGTCCGCGAAGGCGCGACGCTCTCGACCACACCCGTCCCTCACGGCGCCGTGCGCGAGCTCGTCGACATCGCGCTCGAGAACGCGGTCGAGGGGTGCGTCCGCGAAACCTACGGCGCCGTCGTCGCGGGGTACCAGGCGAAGCACGCGTCGCGCATCGACGTGCGCAAGCTCATGGACCGCGTCTACCGCGACGAGTGTGCCCACGCCGAGCTCGCGTGGTCCGTGCACGCGTGGATCCTGCCGCGCCTCTCGAGCGACGAGCGCGCCCGCGTCGAGGCCGCCATGGACGCCGCAGTCCGCGAGCTGAGCTCCGCCGCCGACGTCCACGTGCCCTTCGAGGTGCGCGACCCGCTCGGCCTCCCCGACGCGGCAGAGGCGAAGCGCCTCGTGCGCGGCCTCAAGATCCACCTCTTCTTGCGCGAGCCCGTGGCCGCCTGACCCTCATCCCTCCCCACGAAAGAACGCCCCGGGAGCCTCGAGCTCACCGGGGCGCTTCGTCGTGAGGCTCACGAAGCGAGGCGGACTACAGCGGAAACTCGCCGACTGCAGCCTCGCACCCCTCCCAGGCGATGCGAACGTTCTCAGGGTCCGTCAGCAGCTCCTCGGGCGGCAGCTTCTCGGGAAACCCCGTCCAGCCCGGTGGACCGAAGAAATCCCCGCCCTCGACGTGAGGATCCGCGCACGCGCGGAGGATGCCCAGGGCGCCGTCCTCGGCCGACTGCGCCTGCGTCATGATCCCGTGGCCGAGGTCCATGCCTCCCGTGGCCGCGGTGGTCGTCGCGAGGCCGGTGATGGCGAGCCCCGGGTGCGCGAGCAGCGCCTTCACGTTCGTGATCCCCTTCGCATCGAGCCGCTTTTGGAGGCCGTAGGTGAACGTGCAGTTCGCGAGCTTGGACTGGTGGTACCGCTGCCAACGCGGCCCCTCGAAGGCGAAGGCCTCTTGCTCGGTGCCGTCCCCGCCGAGGTTGCCGCCGTTCTTGCCGAAGTACCTCGGCTCGTGCGGGGCGCCGCGCCGCGCGTTCGAGCTGTGATTGACCACGCGCCCGTCGTCGCTCTTCCGCAAGAGCCCCATGAGCTCCTTCGTCAGGAGGAAGGCAGAGATGGCGTTGGTCTGCATTTGTACGTCGTACCCGTCACCCGTGGCCTGATCGGGGAACGCCATCACGGCGGCGTTGTTGCAGAGCACGTCGAGCCGCTCGAACTTGGCCCGGATCGCCTCCGCGGCGGCCCTGACACTCGCGAAGCTCTGCAAATCGCAGGGGATCGCCTCGAACTTGCCGCCGGGGACCGCGGCCCGGAGCTCGGCGAGCGACGCGCTCGAACGGGGGCTCTCCCGGTTGAGCAAGAGCACCGTGGCCCCGAGCTTCGCGAGCTCGCGCGCGCAGACGAAGCCCGTCCCGCTGGTCGTCCCGGTGATGGCTACGACACGCCCGGTCATGTCGCGGGTGTGCTTCTCAATGACGGTCTTCAGGTGCTTGGTCTCGATGGGGTCCATGCGCGTCCTCCGTAGGTGAGGTCGACTGTAGGCCCCCGCGTAGCGAGGCGCATGCCTCAACCTCGCGAAGGCTTGCCTATTCCTATCGAGAGCGTCAGCCCATCGGTCACGGCGCGAGGCAGAGTGCTACGGTCGTGGTGACGCGACGAGGAGAGCACGCCGATGAAGCTCGAGGCTCTGGCCGATTCGATCGGCCGTCACTTCTCGAAAATCGAACATAATATCAATACGATACCGGCAGACGACCCGGCCACGATGACGCCGCTCGATGGGCTGACCCTCGTTCGGTCCACACACCCGACCGGCTTCGAGGCAACCCTCTACGAGCCCCTCGTATGCCTAATCGTCCAGGGATCGAAGGTCACGACGGCGGGGGACCAGACCGTGACCCTGTCGGCCGGAAAGAGCGTCGTCGTCAGCCACGACATCCCGGTCCTGAGCCGCATCGAGCGAGCGTCGCCCGCGGCACCGTACCTCGCCCTCGTGATTCGGCTCGATCTCGGGACGCTCCGGAGCTTGTACGCCGAGGTCGGCGACGTCGAGACGGTCGTCGAAGAGGAGGAGGCGGCGTTGAAGATGGCCGACCTCGACGCGCCCACCATGGCCGTGGTCCTGCGCTACCTCGACCTCCTCGACCATCCGAAGGACGCCCGGGTGCTCTCCCCGCTCGTTCGACGCGAGCTTCACTACCGTCTTCTGGTGTCGAGCTCGGGCGGCATGCTCCGCTCGCTCCTTCGGAGAGACAGCTACGCGAGCCGGATCTCCGACGCGATAGGCTCGCTGCGCGAGGGCTTCCGCGGGCCGCTCGACATCGGGGCTCTCGCGCGCCACGCCGGCATGAGCCCCTCGTCGTTCCACAAGCACTTCCGCTCGGTCACACGAACGACGCCGCTGCAATACCAGAAGGACCTACGGCTCGCGGAGGCACGGGCGCTCCTACGCACGGGGCGACACTCGGTGTCGACGGCCGCCTTCGAGGTCGGTTACGAGAGCCCGTCGCAGTTCAGCCGCGAGTACAGCCGAAAGTTCGGCCTCCCGCCTCAATCGGACCGCCGCGCTGCCCTGTAACCAATCCCACGAAAAAGGGGCCGATCTCGAAGAGACCAGCCCCCGTCATCGACCTCGACCGGCTCAGTCGGCCTTCTCGTCCTTCGATTCGGCCTTCTCGTCCTTCGATTCGGCCTTCTCGTCCTTCGATTCGGCCTTCTCGTCCTTCGATTCGGCCTTCTCGTCCTTCGATTCGGCCTTCTCGTCCTTCGATTCGGCCTTCTCGTCCTTCGATTCGGCCTTCTCGTCCTTCGATTCGGCCTCCTCGTCCTTCGATTCGGACTTCTCGTCCTTCGATTCGGCCTTCTCGTCCTTCGATTCGGCCTTCTCGTCCTTCGATTCGGCCTTCTCGTCCTTCGATTCGGCCTTCTCGTCCTCGTCCTTGGGCTCGTCGTCGACGTCGGCGGCCCTGGGCTTCGCCTTCTTCTTGAGGCCCTTCTTCTTGCTGCCGAGGGCCTTCGAGACGGGCGCCTCCGCGCGGGTCTCGTCGCCGGGCTCCACCTCGCCGTCATCCTCGAGCTTGGGGAGCTTGTCGGGGTCGTTGTCGGTCTCGCTGTCGTCGCCGTCGGCCGCCTTCGTCTCTTTGGCGGCGCCTTCGCCGAGCGTGGCCTTCGACATCGCGCCCGCAGGGTTCTTGCGGGCCTCTTCCCAGAGCTTCGCGTAGTAGAAGGCGCAGAGCAGCGCCGACGCGAGGCCGATGCCTTGGCTCGTCGAGAGCTGCACGACCTCGGATTTGCCGAACGAGGCCGGGCGCAACATCACGAACGCCACGATCGCGGGCACGAACGAGAGCACGCGCGCCACGGTGCGCTTCGCCGGATCCTTGATGCCGAGCGCGATGCCGAACGTGAAGGCGATCGCGAAGAGGAGCAGCGAGCCCGCGATGAGCCAGTGCTCGCCGATGGCCGGACCGAACGAGCCGCGCTCGGTGTCGTCGCGGAGCACCTCGAGCACGAAGCGGATGGCGCCGTACGTGAACGTGAAGAGGAAGAAGATCTGGCCGCGGAACTTCTGGTTTTTGCGCTGCCAGAGGAGGAGCCCGAGCAAGAAGAGCCCGGTGAGCGACTCGTAGAGCTGCGTGGGGTGCACCGGCAACGACGCGTTCGACGAGACGACCTCGGACCCGAGCGGCGTGCCGCGGAAGAGCTCGAGGTGGCGCACGTACGCCGGCGATCCGGAGCCGCTCGCGAGCGTCTGGTCGGGCCAGTGCGGGAAGGTCCCGAGCTTCTTCAGGAACCCGGGGGCGGTGTCCGAGAGGCGCTTTCCGAAGTCGCAGCCGAAGAGGTAACAGCCGATGCGCGTGACGAGCAGGCCCGACGCGAGCGACGGGACGGCCACGTCGGCCCACGGCATGAGGTTGATCTTCTGCGTCTTTAGGTAGGCCCAGCTCGCGATGAACCCACCGACGAACCCACCGTACGCCACGAGCCCACCACGCCGGAGATCCCACACGTCGGCGAGCTGCTTGAACTCGTCGGGGTTCGTCACGATGTAGAGGAGGCGCGACGCGACGACCGCCGAGAGCGCCACGATCACGTAGCAGTTCGCCATGGTCTCCTTCGGGAGGCCATCGCGCTCGGCAAGCGTGAGGGTGAGGTACCAGCCGACGACGAGCGAGAGCCCGAGCATCACGCCGTACGAGTAGATGGGGAGGCTCGTCGCCTCGAGCTTCGTGTCTTTCAGGGCGAAGCCGGCGACGCCGCAGATGAGCGCCACCACGATGCCGCCGATGAACGACCCGTTGTCGGCCTTTCTCCGAGCGTAGAGCCCGTAGATGACCGAGATCGCGGCCACGAGCGCGAGGCCCCACCACAGCTTGATGGGCATGTGGGGCAGCGGGATACGAAAGAGAATCGGATGCATGGCGTGCGCCGTTCTTAGCAAAATCCTGCGCGAGTCGTGCAGGAAGGCGCATGGGGCGCACAGGCCGTGCCCGGGCCGGTTTCGTGGTACACAGGCCTCGCCATGGGAATCGTCCGCCTCGCCTCGCTCGGGATGCCCTCCGCGGTCGCCGCCTGCCTCGCCCTCGGGGCCTGCGTTCCGCCAGGAAATGCCGTCCCCGAAGACTCGGGCCCCTCCACGCAGGCGAGCGCGGTCGCCGCGTTCGTGCCGTCGTTCGGCATCATGACCGAACCTTTCTTCGACGATTTCGAGCGAAAGCCGCAGGCCCCGGACGCGGGCGCCGGAGACTCGGGGGCCCAATCGGCCGAAGCGGGCGCCCAGGCCACCCAGGCCGAGGCCGGAGCCCTCAAGCCAGATGCGTCCAAGCCTTCGAAAGAACTAGCAAAATCGGACGCCCAAGCCGCCGAGGGTGGCCCGCTCGCGGTCACCGAAGCCGGTACCAAAGAGCCCCACAAGGACCCCCACAAAGACCCCCACAAGGACCTCGAGGCCTCGAACCTCGGCCCCGACTGGACCCAAGCCAAGACGTCGGCCTGGCGCATCGAGAACGGCTGGCTCTGTGGCCAGGGCGCCCGAAACCACGGCGTGTGGCTGAACCGCGTGCTCCCGATCAACGCGCGCATCGAGTTCGACGCCCGCAGCGAGAGCCCCGAAGGCGATCTCAAGGCCGAGGTCTGGGGCGACGGCCAGTCGGCCGCGACCACGGTGTCGTACACCAACGCCACGAGCTACCTCGCGATCTTCGGCGGCTGGAAGAACACCATCCACGTGCTCGCGCGCATCAACGAGCACGGCACCGACCGCAAAGAGCTCCACGTCGACAAAGAGTCGGACGACGCCCGCAAGCGCCCCGTGGCCGTCGGTCAGAGCTACCACTTCAAGATCGAGCGCACCGACGGGAAGACCGTGCGCTGGTACGTGAACGGAGCAGAAATGCACTCGTTCCACGACCCTCAGCCGCTCCAGGGCATGGGCCACGACCACTTCGGCTTCAACGACTGGGACGCGAAGGTCTGCTTCGACAACGTCCGCGTCACGCCGCTCTGAAACGCGGGCGGCTGCCCGATCGACCCCCTCCGAGGTCCGCCTCGGTGCGCCATAGCTGAACGAACGGTAAGCCCGACGGCCCATCGATTTTCGTCCGGTTGGCTCGACCGTTTCAGGACGGCACGGAAGCCTTGTGGATTCCGTCAGCGGCCCAGGGTTAGAATCATCGAGCCGCTCCGCGCGGCACGTAGGGCCGTCTCTTGGAACTCAAAGAGATCGAGATGAACATCTCCGAGCTCGAGCTACGGCTCGACCGGCTTCGCGCGCTCTACGACCAGTATTTCATGGGCTACGAGAAGCTCGAGCCCCAGGTCCAGCGCAAGGACATCGATCGGCGCTTCCAGATCCTGCGGAAGGAGAACTTCCGCAACACGGCGCTGCGTTTCCGCCTCAACGTGGCCGTGCAGAAGTACAGCACCTACCAGACGTACTGGCAGCGCATCTGCCGCCAGATCGAGGAGGGCACGTACAAGCGCCACATCCAGCGGGCGAAAGAGCGCTTCGGGGCCGACGCGGACCGGCGGCGAAAGGCCAAAGAGGCCGACCTCGAGCTCGACATCGACGTCGATCTCGGTGAGCTCGACGACATGAGCGACGACGAGTTCCTCGCCAAGCTCGGTGCCGACGACGACGACGCGCGCGACACCGAGAGGCCCCCCGCGCCCTCGGCCGACGCCATGCGCGTCGGAGGCATGGCCCCGTACCGCGCGCCCACGTGGGACACCGAGCCGCCGCCGCCGGATCCAGCCGAGTATTTCCCGCACAAACAGAAGGCGCCCGCGTCACTCTCTCCGGACACGGTGCCGCAGGCGTTTCGGCCGATCTCGGTTCAAGAGGCCCAGAGCCGCAGCGGTAGCGACGCGTGGTCCGACAGCACCGATCGCTACGACACGGGCCCGCGCACCGATCCCGCGCCGCCGCCCGCGGCCGACTCGCGCCCCAAGATCCGGCCGATTCCGCCGCGTGGGCAAGGCCCCGCCTCGACCACGCAGGTCACGGCCAAGCCGAGCCCCGCGCGCCCCGCCCCGGGAGACCTCAGCGACGATCGTGTGCGTCAGCTCTACGCCCAGTACATCCGCGAGAAGCGCATGCGCGGCGAGTCGACCGCGACCACGACCTTCGAGAGCGTCGCGAAGAGCCTGCGCTCGTCGACCGAGCGTCTCCGTGGTCAGCACGCCGGCAAAGAGATCGACTTCGAGGTGGCCGAGAAAGACGGCCGCACCATCCTGCGCCCCGTCGTCAAATAGCGGCGCGCGGGCTCACCCGAAGCGCGCCCGAAACCTCAAGCGTTCCGGGCATTTGGAGGCCCATCGACGCGCGGGTCGAGGCCTGTCGGTCAGTGGCTGCGGCCGCTCGGCGGCTCTTCTTCGTCCTCGCAGAACAGGATGGCGCAGTGCCGGCTGTTCTTGTCGCGCATGCGGTTGCACAGGACGACGAGGTCGTCGTCGGCGTCGACCACGCTGCCGGACGAGGGCTTGCCGGTCTTCGAGTCGTACGTGCAGTCGTCGAGCGCAACCCAGCGGCCTCGATAGTCGTCGTTCAGACGAATCTCCGGCCACGACATCCTGAAGCCCATCCAGTAACCGCCTCGAGAGGGACACAGCGACGGAGCCCACATGGGGATGGGCGGGCGTGAGCCTTACCCTGCGCCGACGGACCGCGGAACACCGCACCCGACCACGCACCGCTTCGATTGACCGACGCGGGGGATAGTTTGTGTCGGGGCCGCGGTCAAGCCACGCCGGCAAGAGGCGCGGATCGTGAACTTACGAAAAGGAAGGCACGTCGCGCCACGTGACGTGGAATGCTCGCGCCATGGCAAAGCGGCTCTCCGAAGACAAAGTCCTCCCCAACGCGCAGAAGGCCATCGACGCCTTCCACGCCGACATCCTCGCCGAGGTCGAAGCGGCCGTCGCGTCGAACGACCTCGTGGTCGTGGGCATGTCGCAGAACCCGTTCGTGAAGCGCGCGCGCAAGGCCCTCAAGAATGCAGGATACACGTTCACGTACCTCGAGTACGGGAGCTACCTCGGCGAGTGGAAGAAGCGCCTCGCGATCAAGATGTGGTCGGGCTGGCCCACCTTCCCGATGGTGTTCGTGAAGGGCAAGCTGTTCGGCGGCGCGGTCGATCTCGAGAAGGCGATCGCGGACGGCTCGTTCAAGACGCTCGTCGAAGGCTGATCCGAGCGTCTCGCACGCACACGAAGAAGGCCCGCGCTCCCTCGTCGGGGCACGGGCCTCTCGTCGTGCTCGCGATCGTGGCGGCTCAGAAGCCGGGCGGGAAGACCACCGCGACGAGGCCGTAGCCGGTCGCGACCTTCGCGTCGAGGTACGCCATCTCGAGATCGTAGTAGCCCGAGGGCGGCGCGGTCTCGACGCCGGGGAGCCCCGTGCCGCCCCAGGAGTTCTTCACGCGGAAGAACTCGACCTTCGTGTCGGTCGCGAGGGCCTTCGTGAGGAGGCTCTGATCGGTCACGTCCTTGCCGGCCGCGAGCACGGTGCCGTCGGCGAGCTTCGCCTGGTAGTCGAAGCCAAGCGTCATGTGGCCGCCCGTGCGGCCGGGGCCGCGCGAGTCGAGCTGCGCCTTCGAGAATTTCGAGCCGGTCTGCGCGTTGAAGTCGACGTTCCACCAGGTGAGCACGGGCGCCTGCGAGTGGAGGGCCCGCTGCATGCGGATCTGGAAGCGACGACGGCCCGCCTCGTCGGTCGGGTACTGGACCTCGAACCACGCCTTCGAACCGGCCGTGACCGAATCGGCGAGCGTGCCACGCTGCTCGGCGCCGTTCTGGCGACCGTCGGGCCACGCGACCTGGATGTCCTGCGGGGCGAGGATGCCCGCGGCCTGGCGCTTCACGCGGCCCGCGCCGGTGACGGTGCCCGCGGCCGTCTTTCCGAAGACGTCGTCGAGCTTCTTCACGACCTCGGGGCTCAGGCCGAAGGCCTTGTCGAGCTCGGCGCGCACGAGGGCGCGATCCTTACGGGCCGCGACCGTCTTGAGGGCGCCGTTCTTGAGCGACTCGGTGAACGCGCGGATCGCCGTGCCTTGACGGGACGAGCGCGACGCCTCGGCCTCCTCGGGGATGAAGTCCTTCTCGAGCATGGCGCCGTAGCGGGACACCTCCCACTTGAAGAGCGTGTAGGTGCCGCCGGCCGAGAACTCGCCCTTGTCGTCGAGGGCGGTGTCGGGCCAGCTCGTGACCTTGGTGAACCAATCCCAGTACGAGCCGTAGCTCTCGGAGAGGTTCAGCTCGGTGCCGGTGGCGCGCTTGTTCATCGACTCGACCCAGCCGAGGTTCGCGTACACCCAGCAGTTGCCGATGCTCTGGTTCTTGACCGACGACTGGACGACGGAGGTGATGTCGTCGGTCGAGATCTCGGTCTCGGGCTCGTCGGTGGTGCCTTCGGCCGTGCAACCTGCCGAGCAGGCGATACCGAGGGCGAGCAGGGCGAGCAGCGGCAGACGAGTGAGAGAGAAGTCGGTCATGCGGAACCTCTTTGCGAAAAGCGTGCTCACGCGAAACGCGGGCAGCACCCACCATGATGGCACATGCTTTTCGTGCAGTTTCGAGGATTTGCACGGCGCGATGGGCCCGGATCCCCATCGACCTGGATCGCCGAGGACGCACGTGACGAGGCGCCGATGTCCCACCCTGCCCTACCCGGGACGGGTGGCGCCGAGGGACGTCACTTTCGGACGCGGCGGTCCTCGGGCACACGACCGAACCGCACGTCGGCGCGGCTGGCGAAGCGGGCGAGCTCGGTGACCACGTCCGTCACCTGCGCGAGCGCGCGGGGGTCGAGCGCCGCGACCACGTCGTTTCGCGTGTGGTGCACGTCGAAGTAGGTGCTCATGTCTTGGCGCGCGTCGAGCACGGGCACCCCGGCGGCGCGGAGCGGGCTCACGTCCGCGCCTCCCTCGGCGGGCTCCCCGGAGGGCACGATCCCGAGCACCGTGGGGAGCGCCACCTTCTCACCAGCGAGCACGCGGAGGTCCTGCACCCGGCCCGTACCCGCGTCGATCTCGAGGGCAGCGACGTGGGCCGAGAGCTCCTCGCGATGCGCCTCGGCGTAAGCGCGCGCGCCGGCGAGCGAGCTCTCTTCGGCCGCGAAGAGCACGACCCGCACCGTGCGCGCCGAAGGTCGCTCGACGAACGCGCGCCCCGCCGCGACCACCACGCCGACCCCCGCGCCATCGTCGACCGCGCCCTGCCCGAGGTCCCACGAGTCGAGGTGCGCCCCGAGCAGCACGATCTCGCGACGCGCCGAAGGATCGCTCCCGGGCGCGTCGGCGACGACGTTGGCGGACGGGGCGTCGGGCGCGGTCTCGGTCACGAGGTCGAGGGTGACCCGCACCGGATCGGACGACGCGACGGAGATGGCCGCATGGAGACGCTCGGCCGAGCGCACCGAGAGCGCGGCGCCAGGGATTTTCGCGTTGTTTCGTCGCATCGAGCCCGTGTGGGGGGCGTCCGTGTCGTCCGTGCCGACCGAGCGCACGAGGGCCGCGACCGCGCCTCGTTCCTCCGAGAGCTTCGGGCAGCCCGCACGCACGCCCACCGTCTTGCCGTAGCCGGAGCCGTCGGCGGCGCGCGCCATCACGACGTTGCAGAATACAATCTTGCCCTTCACGTCGGCCGCGGCGATGCCCTCGAGGCTCGTGACCTCGACCACCTCCGCGGTCACCCCGCCCTTCGGCGTAGAGACGCTCCACCCGAGCGCCGTCACGGAGAGCGGCTCGCTACGCCCGGGCGCCTCGAACGAGGCCGCCTCGCGCACACGACGCCACACCGGCACGGGCACGAGCTCGGCGTGCACGTTGGAGAAACCGAGGGCCCCGAGCTCGCGCACCATGAGGGCGACGGCCTTCGCGTCCCCTGGGGATCCCGCGAGCCGTGGACCGACCTCGGTGGCGAGCTTCTTCGCGACCGTGTACGCGAGCGGCTCGGGCGCTGCGGGCGGGGGCGCGGGCCGCGAAGATGGTGCCCCCGCGCACGCCGCGAGGCCGAGGCCAAGCGCGAGCACGACCATGGAATGCGAGGGTCTGCCGCGTCGCGCGTTCATGCGTGACGTTTCCCACGGGGCGCGCCGCCATGTCGAGGGTGGACGCGCGCGCGACCGACGAGTACACGGCCCGCATGGCTCGGCTGTCGGAGGACGAGTGGCAGACGCGTGGCACGCTCGCGGCGCTCGTCGTGCTCGTGGTGCTCGGGGCCCTCGCGCACGTTCGGTCCCGCGTCGCGGCGAGCCACGCACATGCACGCACCCCGGCGCTCGTCGTGGCCCCGGAGGCTCCGAAGGGCGCCACGCTCCGCGCCACGATCGAGCCAGGTCGTGTCACGCTCGTGGGCGCGGTCCCTTCCGAGGCCGAACGGAGGGCGCTCGTGGCCGTCACGCGCTCGACGTTCCCCACGTTCGACGTCGAAGCCTCGAGCCTCACCGAAGACACGTCCGCGACGCCCCCCGCGAAGCTCCGTGCGGCGCTCTCGGCGAGCGCCAAGGTCCGATGGGGTACCGTCGCGATGACGCCGAAAGGCCTATTTTTTCAGGGTGAGACGGGCCTCGACGAGGACACGTCCACCCTAGCGGGCGCCATTCGCCGCGCGGCCAACGACCCGGCCCTCGCCCTCACCCTCGTGCGAAGGCGCGCCCCCGAGACCGAGCCGAACGTGCTCGAGGCGGCCCTCGGCGCGGTGTTCGTAGGCCCACTCGACGTGGGCTACCTCGCGACGGACCTCGACGAGGCCGAGCGCGCGAAGGTCGTCCCCGTCGCCGACACCCTGCGCGCGAGCCGCGGGCTCGTGGTGACCATCGAAGCCGCGCCGTGCGACGAGGAGCCCATCACCGAGTGGAAGAGGCTCACGCTCGCCCGGGCCGTCGCCGTCGAGAGGGAGCTCGAGCGCCTCGGCGTCCCCGCTTCGCGCCTCCGGGCACTCGCCGCGCACAAGGCCCCTGTCGCGCCACCTCCCGCGGGAAAAAAGCCCCCTGCGCGTGTACGGGTGGACGTGCGGTTCCGCGTCGCCGAGGTCCGCGAGCCGTGACCTTCGCCCTCGATGCGCATCACGCGCCCGTGAGCCCGAGCACCTCGATCGCACGACGCAGATCGTCGGGGAGCGGGGCCTCGACGGAGAGCGGCGCCCCCGTAACCGGGTGCTCGAACGTGAGCCCCGCGGCGTGCAGCGCGAGCCGCGTGAGCCCCGTCGTGTCCCGCACGTGCCGATTGAACCAGCCCGTCCCGTAGTTCGAGTCGAGCGCGAGCGGGTGGCGAAGGTGCGCGAGGTGGCGCCGAATCTGGTGGTATCGCCCCGTCTCCGGGAGGCACTCGACGAAGCTCACGTGATCCCCGGCCGCGAGCCTTCGCACCGACGTGACCGCGGGCACACGCTCCTTCGAGCCTTCGGCCTTGGGGATGGCGTAGTCGACCCGCACGGCCTCCGGAACGACACCTCGCGCGATCGCGACGTAGCGCTTCTTCACACGCGCCTCGTCGAACTCCGTGCGCAGCCGCGCTGCGACCTCCGACGAGAGCGCGAAGAGCAGCGCCCCGCTCGTGCCGCGGTCGAGCCTATGCACCGGGTACACGTACGCCCCGAGCGCGTCGCGGACACGAATCATCACGACGTCTCGGTCCGGCGCGAGCTCGGAGCGATGGCAGAGGAGCCCCGCGGGCTTGTCGACCACGACGAGCGCGTCGTCACGGTAGAGAAAGGTAGGAGGGGCCGGATCCACGCCTTCCCATCGCAGGGCCGAGGGGTGGGCGCAAGCCGCCTGCGCATGTCTCCGCGCGTTACCGCTCGAGAAACCCCGCCCCGGTCCGGCGCGCCCCTGTATCCTCGGGTTGGTGACGCCCGGATCTCGGTGTCACGCCTCCGCCCGTCGATCGAGCCCCCGAGCGCGCGCCACGCGGAATTCGGCGCCGAACGCGGGCATCTTTTTCCCGAGTGGACCGTGAATTGCTTCGATGGGCGGCTCGTCCGTCCCAACCTAAGACGCCGTCATGCGGGCCACGCGCCCGAGACTTTGGAGGCTTTCATGAATCGACTGACCGCACGTGCCCTCTCTGCCGCCGCGCTCGCCGGCGCGCTCTTCCTCGCCCCAACGGCGGCCCACGCCGGCATCGAGGCCTGCGGAAACATCGACGTGAAGGCCAACGCGAACTGCAAGGTCGAGGTGAAGGGCGGCTGTACGGCGCAGTGCGAGCCCGTCCGCTTCGAGGCCGCGTGCGCCGGGAAATTCCAGGCCAAATGCGACGGCCGCTGCACCGCGAACGTGACCACCCAGTGCACCGGCACCTGCGGCGGGAGCTGCAACGCCACCTGCAACGCCGACCCGGGCAAGTTCGACTGCAAAGCCAACTGCGACGCCGACTGCGGCACCGACTGCACCGCGCGCTGCGAGAGCAACGCGAACAAGAGCGAGTGTCAGGCCTCGTGCAAGGCCTCGTGTAGCGCCCGCTGCGACGCCTCGTGCAAGGGCACGCCCCCGAGCGCCGCCTGTCAGACCCAGTGTGGCGCGTGTTGCAACGGCTCGTGCACGGCCCAGGCGAACTTCGACTGCAACGTGAAATGCCAGGCCGAGACCTACGCCTCGTGCAAAGCCGAGTTCTCCGGCGGCTGCAAGGTGCAGTGCGAGAAGCCCGAAGGCGCCCTCTTCTGCGACGGCAACTTCGTCGACACGGGCGGAAACCTCCAAAACTGCATCGACGCGCTCCAGAAGATCCTGAACCTCCGGGTCGACGTGACCGCGCGCGGCTCGGCCGACTGCAATGGAGACGGGTGCCAGGCCGAGGGTGAGGCGACCGCGAACATCGGCGCCTGCAACCTCGCCCCCGCCGGGCAGTCGCGCCCCATCGGCGCCGCCGGCATCGCTGCGGGTATCGGCGCGCTCGTGCTCGCCGCGCGCCGCCGCCGCCGCGCCGCCTGAGTCTCTCGGGAGCATCGCATCGAAGGGGGCAGTGGAATTTCCGCTGCCCCCGTGTGTTTTGTCGCGCGACGGGAATCCTCCCTCGCGGCCCCGTGTGGTAGCTCCGAAGGTGCCCATGTCGCTCGCTCGAACCTCCGGACTCGCTTGCCTCGTGTCGCTCGTCGCGCTCGTCGGGTGCCGGCGCGACGAGGCCCAGCCCATTCGCCCCGTCGCGTCGCTGCCGCCCACCCCCGTCGTCGTCTCGGGGCCGCCGGTCGCGACGAGCCCAGCGCCGATCCCCTCGCCCGCCCCTCGCCCGTCCCCCGCGGCATCGGTCCTGGCTTCCGCCCAAGCGGCCGCGTCGGCGACGGGCACGGCCTCGAGCGGCTCCGCGCCCCCCTCGCCTCCCCCGAGCGCGCAGGCCTCGGCGCGCGGATGTGGACAAAAGGTGGCCTCGGCGCCTCGTGGCGTGACCCACACCACCACCACCGGGCGCACGTTTCACGTGTGGGCTCCCGAGCGCTATGACGGCCAGACGAAGCTCCCCGTCGTGCTCGTCTTTCACGGCTGGTACGCGAACGGCAAAGGCTTCCAGTCGTGGTTCAAGATGGAGGACCACGTCGACGGCAAGGCCATCGTCGTCTACCCCGACTCGCAGGGCCCCACGTGGGCGCTCGGCGGCGACAAGGACACGTCGTTCGTCCAGAAGATGATCGGCGATCTGTCGGACGCGTACTGCGTCGACACGACCAAGGTCTTCGCGTTCGGGTTCAGCTACGGCGGCAAGTTCACGCACATGCTCGGGTGCACCCACCCCGAGCTCGTGAAGGCCATCTCGGTGGGCGACGGCAGCCTCGGAGGAAGCTTGACGAAATGCGGTCAGCTCCCCGTGCTCGTCACGCACCGCACCCGCGACGACGACGAGCGCTTCGAGTGGGGAAAGTCCGCCGCGGAGGCGTGGTCGGGCGTGAACGGGTGCTCGGGCACCACGACGCCGAACCCCATGAAGGAAGGATGCGTGAGCTACGCGGGCTGCAAAGCCACGGCCCCGGTGGTGTTCTGCGAAGATCCGTACTTCAACGCGTCGTGGCCCCACGACTGGAACCACACCGTGCGCGAAGAGTACCGGACGCTCACGTGGCGCTGGTTCGCGAGCCTCCCGTGAGCGCCCTCCCAGCGCCGACAAAAGGGCACGTTTCAGCTTAACTATCGAGCACTTACGGATTGTCGCAGCGCACGACCCCGTTGACCGTCGAGCTCCCACCCGACGCGAGCGTGCACGCCTCGCCGAAGAACGCGAGGGTGCCGAACTCGCGATCGACCCAGTCCCACCCGAAGGTGCGCGTGGGGTCCCTCGGGATCGTACGCCCGTCGATCTCGACCGTGATGGCGCTCGGGTCGGTCGGGGCCGACGGCGTGAGATACGTGCACCTTGCAACGCTGTCGCGGATGGTCGTAAAGGCGTCGCGCATCTCCTCGGGCGTCTGCACGCGGTAGTGCCGCGGGGACGTGGGTTTCGCGCGGCCACCGGCCACGGCCATGTCCTCGAGGGCCTTCGCGAGCTCGGGGCGCTCTTCGCCGCCGATGCCGACGACGTACACGGGGATCTTCTGGTTTTGGAAGATGTCGGTGATGACCCGCACCGCGCGCACGTCGTCGAGGCAGTTGTACTCGCCGGTGCGAGAGCTCGCGCAGCTCGTGGTTCCGCTCGTGCAAACGCAGCGGGTCTTGTCGAGGTCCTCGTTGCAGTTGGGCGCGCCGTCGGTCGCGACGACGAGGGTGCGCGCGACCGAGCGTGTGCCCGCGAGGTACTTGGCGGCGAGGCGCACGGCCTCGGCTGTCGGCGTGCCACCGTTCGGCGGCGTGCGATCGAAGACCCGAAGGATCTCTTGGGCCTTCCCACGACCGGGTGCGATGCCGACCCCGTCGGCCGTGGCGCAGGCCTCGTCGGGTGGCGCGGGGCCGAGGGTGTGCTCTTCGGGGTAGAACTTGGCGCCGAGCGCGAGGGCCGTGTCGAAGGGCGTGAGCGTCTCGACGAGCGAGTCACGGAGCACGTTCCACCGCGAGGGGACGCCGAGCGGGAGGCGGCCGTTCTCGTCGGGCTGCTGGCCATCGAGCGAGTACGCCATCGACCCCGAACGATCGATCACGAACATGAGCTGCGCGGTGGCGAGCTCGAACGCGAACCTGCCTGGAGTGCACGGGATGGCCCCGTCGACGGGAGCATCGACTCGCGCGTCGACCGGGAGCGCGCCGTCGGGGAGGAGCGCCGTGTCGTCGGCGAAGAGGCCCGTACGCGAGCCGCACGCGGCCATCGCCGAGACGAGCCCCAACGCGGCGAACGTGGAGGCGAGGGCGACGCCGAGGCGTGGGCGAGACGACGGACGAGACGGAGAGCGAGACGTGTTCGGGACGCGCATCGAAGGAAGCTCCTGGGCGCAGGGTAGCCGAGCCCGCTCGAAACGCACGGATTTGGCACACGAAAGGCCCCGGGAGCCTCGACGTCGGGGGTGCGCGCACGTGGAGCCCAGCGTAAGGTAGGAGGGTGTCTCGCCCCTTCCTTCGCGCCCTCGTGGCGCCCGCCGCCCTCACGCTCCTCGCCGGGTTCGTCGCCTGCGAGACCACCGTCGGCCCCGACGCCACGTTCGACGCAGGCGGTGACGGCCGCGACTCGAGCGTGGACACGGGCTCGACCGTACCCGACGGTGGGTTCCCGCTCCCCGACGGCGGCACACGCCCGGACGGCGGCGACGGGGGCTGCGGCCCGAGCTTGCTCGGCGTGCTCCGCGATTTCAAAGGCAAGGACGAGCCCGGCGGCCACCCCGACTTCGAGGGCACGACCGGCGACGATCGCGGCATGGTCGAAGAGACGATCGGCGCTGACGGCAAGCCCGTGTACGCCGGGAACCCGACCACCCCGACGACGAACGGCAAGGCAGCGTTCGACCAGTGGTTCCGCGACACCCCGAACGTGAACCAGAAGAAGCTGTTCTTGCTCCCCGCCCAGGTCGACCCGCAGACCGGCCGCACCGTGTTCGACTCGAACGCGTTCTTCCCGCTCGACAACGACCCCGAAGGCTTCGGAAACACTCCAAATTTCCCACACGACTACCACTTCACGTACGAGCTCCACACCGAGTTTTCGTACGGCGGCGGCGAGGTGTTCAAGTTCCGCGGCGACGACGACGTCTGGGTCTTCATCGGCGGAAAACGTGTGGTCGACCTCGGCGGAGTGCACGTCGCCCAAGAGGCCACGGTCGACCTCGACGCCGAAGCCGCGCGCCTCGGCATCGTGAAGGGCCAGACCTACGCGCTCGACTTCTTCTTCGCGGAGCGCCACACGGTCGAGTCGAACTTCCGCCTCGAGACGACGCTCAAGTTCACGAACTGCGCGCCCATCATCAAGTAGCGAAGTCCGGCCTCAGCCGAGGTCGAACACGAGCACCTCCCCATCGCCCGACAGCCTGAACGTACCCGCGTCGCTCGAGAACGCCGCGTCGCCCGCGTCGAGCGTGAGATCCCCGAGCGTCACTTCGCCTTTGGCGACGTGAATCCACGTGTGCCGACCCGACGGTACGGTATGAGTCACCGACGTGCCCGCCTCGACGATCGTGGCGTAGAGCCGGGCGTCGGCGTGGATCACGACGCTCCCCCCGCTCCCGTCGGGGGACGCCACGAGGCGCATGACCCCGAGCTTCTCCTCGCGCGAGAACCGCTTCTGCTCGTACCCCGGCGCGATGCCGCGCTCGCTCGGCTGGATCCAGATCTGGAGAAAGTGCACCGGGCTCGTCGGCGAAGGGTTCATCTCGCTGTGGAGCACCCCCGTGCCGGCGCTCATCCGCTGCACGTCTCCGGGCACGATGACCGAGCCGTTGCCCATCGAGTCCTTGTGGCCGAGCTCGCCCGCGAGCACGTACGACACGATCTCCATGTCCTTGTGGCCGTGCGTGCCGAAGCCCTTGGCGGCCGCGACGCGGTCGTCGTTGATGACGCGCAGGGCACGAAAGCCCATCCAACGTGGGTCGTGGTAGTCGGCGAACGAGAACGTATGGCGCGACGAGAGCCACCCGTGCTCGGCGCGGCCGCGATCGGCGGCGCGGCGAACGGTGAACGACGGGGACGAAGCGGACTGGGTCATGGGAGCCTCCTCGAGCGAAGAGGGTAGGACCGCCAACCTATCGACGGAAGAGACGATCTTCCGATAGATCCCATCGACTAGGGTGATGGGTCAACCGGCCGGAGCCGGCGCGTGACCTCGTGGTAGCGTGCCGCGCGTCAGCGGCCTTCCACGCCCCATCCACGAACCTCCGACATGACGACCTCTCCCCTCGATTCCGTGCGCGATGCCATCTTCGGGCGCGAGGTCCGGAAGTCTCTCTCGCAGGAGGGGAGGGTGCCCGCGGTCGACGTGTTCCGTGGGCTCGCGATCCTCACCGTGGTGCTCTACCACGGGGAGATCCTGCCCTACGGGTACCTCGGGGTGGACGTGTTCTTCGTCGTGTCGGGGCTCCTCATCGGCCGCATCTTGGTGGCCAAATGGGACACGCCGGAGCCCTTTCGTTTCCCGAGCTTCTTCGCGGCGCGCGCGTTCAAGATCTGGCCCTCGTACTACACGATGCTCTTCGTGGGCACGGGCGCGGCGTACCTGCTCTACCGCGTGGAGCGGCCCGAGATGCTCATCACGATCGAGCACTGGCCTCGGTACCTCTTCTTCTTCCAGAACTACCGAGGCACGCCGCACCCCGCGTTCGATCACGTGTGGTCCTTGTGCGTCGAGGAGCACTTCTACGTGCTCTTGCCCGTGTCGATGCTCGTGCTCCGTCGCATCACGGGGCAGAAGATCAAGCCGCTCTTCTTCCTCGTCGGTGGCGCCATCGCCCTCGGGATGCTCGGGAAGCTCGCGGGCTTTCGCTTCGGCAAAGAGACGTACTCGGCCACCCACAACCGCATCGACGCGCTCGCGTGGGGTGTGCTGCTCGCCGTGCTCGTTCGCTTCAAGCCCGAGCTCGTCAAGCGGGCGCCGAGGCTGCCTCTCGTGCTCGCGGGCGTGGTGATCTTCTTCGGGGCGCTCGCGTTCGACGTGCTCGCCGAGAAGCGCGGTATGCCCATCGGGGACTTCTTCCACAAGGTGATCCTCTTCACCCTCGTGCCGTTCTCGGTGTTCCTCGCGATCTTGGGCGCCTACCACACCGACCCGACGAAGGGCCCGCTCCAAGGCCTCTTTTGGCCCGTGCGGTTCGTCGCGTACTACAGCTACAACTGGTATTTGTGGCACCCGGTGGTGGGGCCGTACATCACGAAGCACCTCGGCAGCGGCGTCGTCGGCTCGATCGTGTACGTGACGCTCACCTTCGCGCTCGGCGTGCTCTTCACCGTGCGCGTCGAGGAGCCGGCCCTCGTGCTCCGAAACCGGGTGCTCGGCAAGGCGAAGCCGAAGGCCTGAGGGCCTTCAGTCGCCCGGCACGGGCTCGCGGAACTGGACGAGCCACTCGCCGTCGCGGTCGCGGAGGCGAACGCGGCGGAGCGCTGGCGACGGGCCATCTGCGTAGAGCGCATGCGAGACGAACGCTGGCACCGAAGCACACGACAGAACGATCCGCTCGCCGTCGAGCTCGGTCGACTCCACCGCGATGGGCGTGCCATCCTCCGCGGTGACCTCGAGGCCGAGCGCGTTCTCCCAGGGCCCCTGCGCGTGGGTTTCTCCGAAGAGGCGAGGGTCGTCGACGACGGGGCGATTGACGACTACGGTCACGCGCGTCCCCGAGCGCTCGATCCGCACCGGGACGAGCGGCTCCACGAACGTGCCACGCGCGATCCAAGGGAGGACGTGCCGCGCGTAGAGCCGGCCGAGCTCCGCAGTTCCGGCGGCCGTGAGGTGAAAATCGTTCTCGAGGTACTCGAGGTGGGTCTTGCTTCCCACGAGGCGGACGCGATCGGGGTGCTCGCGAGCCGCGCGGGACATGGCGAAAATGGCACCGTTATAGCCCTCGCCGGAGCGACCGGCGTAGCCCGCGGACGGATGCGTGAGAAAGATCGGGACACGATCCGCGTGGCCCGTAACCGCGTCGAGATCGCGCTCGTAGTCGGCCTGGAGCTTCACGATGTCGTCCGCGTAGGCGGGGTTCGTGTCGTCGCTCTCGCCGTGTGTGAGGAGCACCGCCGCGAACCGAAGCTCCATACCCCGGGCCGCGAGCAGCTCGCGGAGCCTCGTGGCCTCGGCGAGCGCCGCGGCGTAGCTCGGCTGCGTTCCCCCTTTCGCGAGCGCCGAGATCGGCTGACCGTCTTGCCCCACGACGACGTGCGCCGTTCGGATCGTGCCCGACGAGAGGCGGTCGATCTCGGCCGCGAAGGGCGTGTGAGGCGACTGCGACGCCACGTTCTCGGGCCACGCGTGCACCCCCGTCCCTCGCTCGCGAAGGGGCTCCGAGAGCTGCGAGAGCTGCCACTCGGACGCGGGCCGGGCCCACGCGAACGGCACGCTGTCCGCCGTGCCTCCCGTGAGGTTTCGGAGCATGAAATGCCCCTCCCCCGCGCTCTTCACGACGGGCTCGTAGGGCTCGGCCCCGCGGCGCGTGCCGATGGCCAGCGACTGCCCGACACCTACAATCCCCCACACGATGGGGCGAGGTCCCGCGTCGGTAGGCACGAGCGACGAGGGGCTGGCGAGAGGGGGGCCCGCGTCCGGGCTCGATCCGGGATCGGGCGCAATTTTCCCGCACGCGAGGGCGCCGAGCGCGGCTACCACGGAGAGATAGGCGGTCCGGGTCGAGAGGGGTTTCGGGGGCATCGTCGGTTCGCTGCCCGAGGTACGCACGCCGCACGCCGACGTCGCACGTCGAGGTGAGCGAAGACGCGCGCACGGCGCTACGACCGCCCCGCGGCCCATCATCGCGGACGATCGGCGTCCTTCGGGAGGTGATGCTCGACGTGGAGTCCGGCCCGGTCGGCGCGGAGCTCGCACGCCTCCCCGGCGACGAGCGTGAGCGCTCCGACGATCCGAGTCCCCTTCCGCTCCACCACGTAGGTGAGATCACCCGCGCTCGCCGGGATCGCCTGCGCCTTCGCCGTGACGCGGATCGTGTGGCCGCCCACCGTCACCACCATGCCCGGCTCGCCCGACACGAGGAGCCTCGTCTCGCCCCCGTCGCCATCGGCACGCCGCACGCGATCCACGCGCGAATCGGCGCCTGGAGAGGGGAGCACGAGCGCGAGGTCTCCAGAGGGCATGGGCACGAGCAACGGGTCCAGCACGGTGGTCGCCGGAGGCCCGGCGTCGCGTTCGTCCGAGGTCCGACCGGGCTCCGCCTCGAGCCCGAGCACGTGCACCGAGACCACCGTCGCGCCGACCGGGAGGAAACGTGCGATGCCCGACTGCCCTACGTGAGCGTCGCCCCACAGCATCGCCACACGTGCCCGCGGCCGCGGCCCCGAGAGGGCCTCGCGGAGGGCGAAAAACGCGTGCAGCTCGCGCACGTCGAGGAGCCGATCCCCGAGGGCTGCCAGCTTCGTCTTAAGGTGCGGCGGCATGTCCAGTGGCACGAGCGCATAGGCTCCGGCGCGCGACGGAGGCACGAGGTCGAGCACGAGACTCGCGTACCCGAGCTTCCACGCCGCGTAGTCGTGGGTGTCGTGCGCGACGCGGAGCGCCTCGAGCGATTCGGCGTCGCCCTTGGTCATGTACGTCGCGAGGAGCGCGCTCGAGCCGCGTTGCTCCGCGTCCGAGAGGCCCGACCAGTGGCCATCGGCCGCGAGCGGCTCGAGACCGACGTGGGTGTAGCTGCCGGGGCCTTCGACGAGCCTGCGAAAGGCGACCACGGGCTCCCCGGACGCGTGGCTCACGCCGACCAGAAGATACCCATCGCCGGTGCCTTCGGAGACGCGTCTCAGAAGCGCGCTCTTCACGGCGGCATCTCCCGACGGAGCACGCGCGAGCTCGACCGCGCCGAGGTGCTCGAGGAGATCACGCGCCGAGGTCGGCTCGGGCCGCTTCGCGTGGGTCTTTCGCACCGCGTATGCATCGACCACCGCACGAGCCGCTTCGGGCGTCGTGGGGAGCGAGGGCCACGCCAAGGCGACCTTCGGCACGCCCGGAGGAGAGGACGAGGCGGGGCGCGCGCCTGCTTCTTCTCCTCCTCGTGACGAGCCCTTGCACGCCGCGGAGAGCGCGAAGGCGACCGACACACACACGATGGCGCACACCCGCATACGAGCGATTACCCCTTCTTGGTGGGCTTCGGGCGCGATACGCCGAGCTTGAGGCGCCGCTCCCACAGCGTCTTTCGCGAGATGCCGAGCGCGGCGGCGAGCTCGATCTCGTTCATGCGATCCTGGTTTTCCCGGACGAAGCGCACGAAGTACGACTCGAGGGACGAGTCGCTCGGCTCGGGCGACGGGACCGGTCCGCTCGCCACCGAGGAGAGCGAGCCCTCGGGAACGAGCGCGAGGTGCTCGGGCTCGATCACCTCGCCCGCGAGCACGACCGCGCGGGCCACGGCGTTCTCGAGCTCGCGCACGTTCCCCGGGAAAGAGTGCCGAGCAAGGCACGCCTCGGCGGCGCGCGAGAGCACGGGAGCGGGTCGCTTCCAGCGCGAAGCCGAGCTCGTCACGAACAGACGAGCGAGCGCGAGGACGTCGTCGCCCCGGGCGCGGAGCGGCGGCACGGTGAGCTCCATCACGCGCAAACGGTAGTAGAGGTCCTCGCGGAACGTCCCCGCCCGAACGAGCGCGGGCAGATCGCGGTGCGTGGCCGCGACGACCCGCACGTCGACCTTCTTGGAGCGGGTGTCACCGACGCGGCGCACCTCGCTCTCTTGAAGGAACCGCAGGAGCCGCGCTTGGACCGCGAGCGGCACCTCGCCGATCTCGTCGAGGAAGAGCGTACCGCGAGCCGCGGCCTCGACGAGCCCGGGCCGGTCCGACGTGGCCCCGGTGAAGGCGCCGCGCGACGAGCCGAAGAGCTCCGCCTCGACGAGGCTCTCCGGGATCGCCGCGCAGTTGACCGCGACGAACGGCCCCGCCTGCCGCGCGCTCTCGTCGTGAAGCGCCCGCGCGACCAGCTCCTTCCCGGTGCCCGACTCGCCCAAGACGAGGACCGGCACGTCGGTCGCCGCGACGCGCGCGATTTTGGCGCGGAGATCGTCCATGGCCGGAGACGCACCGAGGATGCGTGGCTCTCGCGGAGGCTCCGAGGGGGCCGTACGAGCCGCGGCGCCGTCCTTCCGCACGAGGCGCGCGACGACCGCGAGCAGCTCGTCGGGATCGAACGGCTTCGGGAGGTAGTCGGCCGCGCCGCGCTTCATGGCGTCGACCGCGGACCGCACGGACGCGTACCCCGTCATGAGCAAGAGCGGCACGGCGCCGGCGAGCGGGAGGAGATCGGTGCCGAGGCCGCCGGGGAGGCGAAGGTCGGACACGACGACGTCGACGCCACCGCGCTCGAGACCTGCCCTGGCTTCGTCGAGGGTCTCGCATTCGACCACCATGTAGCCAGCGCCTTCGAGGAGCTTGCGAACCTCCCGCCTCAAGACCGGCTCGTCTTCCACGAGGAGCACGTTTCTCATGCGAGCTTCTCGTTGGTGGAGGTCTCGTCGGGCGCAAGGGGGAGCTTCACCGACATAACCGTACCTCGCCCCGGGGCCGAGTCGACCGTCACCTCACCGCCCATGTGCGAGGTGAGCGCCCACACTACCCATAACCCGAGCCCGGTGCCCTTCCCGACGTCTTTCGTCGTCACGAAGGGCTCGAAGATGCGCGAGGCGAGCTCCTCGGGGATACCGGGCCCGTCGTCGCGGACCTCGAGCACGGCGCGATCGCCGTCGATCTGGGCTTGCACCTCCACGGCGCTCCCGTCGGGGCTCGCGTCGATGGCATTGTCGACCAGGTTGACGACGATCTGCGCGATACGGGAGCGGTCCCCGAGCACGGTGAGCGTGTCGGGGATGGCGACGAGCACCTCGACGCCTCGTCGCTCGCCGGAGAGGGAGAGCAAGCGCACGGCCTCGGAGACCACCGGGCCGAGCTCGACCGGCTCGCGAGCCACGCCCTCGACCCCGCGCGCGTACCCCCGCAAATCTCCTAGGATCGTGCGGATGCGGCGCACGAGCGCGAGCGCGTCGTCGACCTCACCGACCGAGGATGGAAGACCCGCGCCCACCTCTCCATGGAGCCTCTCGAGCACGAGCCCGAGCGCGGCCAAGGGGTTGCCGATCTCGTGCCCAACACCCGAGACGAGCCGCCCGAGCGAGCCCAACTTGTCGTGGTGCGCGAGGCCTTCCTCGAGTCGCCGTCGTTCGGTGTGGTCCTCCACGACGAGCACGAGGAGCCCATCTTGCGTGCCCCCGCGCCGAACGAGTAGTGAGCGACCCTCCGCGTTTGCCTCGCACGTCTGCGCATCACTACCCTCGGCCTTCGACGTAGACAGAACGGCGCTCCACGGCGGAGGCAGGGCACCGATGGCGCGCCCCGTGGCCTGCACGTCAGGAATCGACGAGAGCTCGGCCATCGCGCGATTCCACAGGACCACGTCACCACGGGTCCCCACGACCACCACTCCGACCGGCAGCTCGTCGACGAGGCGCCTCACCCACGCGCGCACGGCTTCGAGGTGCGCGAGTGGCCCCGACAAACGAGCCTGGGTGCGCGTCAGCGCCTCGTCGAGCGCGCGAAGCGCCGCCTCGGGCCCCGACGTGCGATCGACCGAGAACGCCGCGTCGACCACCGTGCGCGCCCTGAGCGGCCCCACGTATCCCGCGAGCCGAGGCTCGAGCCCCTGCCGCACGACGTTCGCCTCCGCAGAAGAGAGAGTCCCCTCCCCCACACCCGCCTCTCGGAGGGCGAGCCCGAGCTCTTGGCGCGCGAAGGTCCGGTCCAGCTGCGAGGCGAGGCGGTTCTCGATCTCGACGGTGTCGAGGGCGCCGGCGGCGGGCCGCTCCCGCAGTGCGTCCTCCGTGCAAGCGGCCGCGGCGTCGCGCTCGACGGCTTCGGGTGGCACGGCGATCGAGCCCACGATCATGCCGACCAAGTTGAGAGAGAGAGACACGAACGTCGCCCGCGTCCACGGCTCGGTCTGGCCCTGCCCGAGCGCATCCAGCAGCGACGACCTCACGCCCAGCGCAGCGAGCACGAGGGGAGCCACGAGCAGGCACGCCCACGCGATCGTGCCGAGCACGAGGCCCACCGTGACGCCCACCCGACTCACCCCGCGGAAGCGCACGACGCCGAGCAGCCCCGGAGCGAGCTGCGCCGACCCGACGAACGCCACGAGGCCGATCTCGACGAGCCCCTCGACCTTCGACACGACGAGAAACGAGAGGAACCCGAGCGTGAGCACGAAAGCCACCGACGCGCGGCGCGCACGCAAGAGACTCGCGTAGACGTCGGCCCGCGTACCGGCCGGATCGCCGCGATGCAGCGCCCCCGAGACCGGGAGGACGAGGTGATGAAGCACCATCGTCCCGCACGCGAGCGCCGTCACGACCATCATGGAGCTCGCGGCCGCAGCGTTTCCCACGAAGGCGAGAGCAGCTACCCAGGGCACCTCGCGCGAGACGTGGAAGACGAGCTTGTCGGGCCGCTCGTTCGCCGCGAGGACGCGGCCCGACGCGAGGATGAACGGCACGGCGAGCGACATCACGAAGAGGAGCGCGGGCGTGACCCACGTGGCGTAGTCCATGGCACGGCGCCTCGCCTCGGAGGAGCGCGGCGCCTCGACGAACGCCATGTGGAACTGCCTCGGCAGGACGAACGCGGAGAGCGCCGAGAGGAGCACGATCGAGCTCCAGGTCGCGCCGCGGACTCCGGCCACGCCGGTGGGGAACGCCAACGTCCCAACCGGCACGTCGTTGCCGGTCCTGCGCAGGGCCAAGTAGGCCACGACGGCCACGGCGCCGAGCGCGAGCGCCTTCACGAGGCTCTCGACCCCCATGGCGAGCGCGAGCCCCGGGTGGGACCCCCGTGTAGATGCATCTCGCACACCGAACGACACCGTGAACACGAGCACCAGGAGCGAAAAGACGGCGCCGGAGCACACGTGCCCCACGCCGAGCCCTTCGCTCGCGCTCGCCACGGCCTGGATTTGCACGGCCAGGTAAGGCGCCGAGCTCACGAGCGAGAGCAACGTCACCAAGACGCCGATGGCCTGGCTCGCGTAGCGGAACGCGAAGAGGTCGGCGAGGCTCGCTGCGCCGTGCGCGCGCACCACGCGAGCGATCGGAGCGAACAGAAACGGCGCACCGAAGCACGCGAGCGAAAACCCGATCGGGGTAGCCGCGTAGGCGAGGCCGTGGTCGACGGCGAACCCCACGCTGCCCGAGAACGTCCACGAAGTGGCGTAGACGCCGAGCGAGAGCCCGTAGGTAGCCGGATGGCGCGCGAGGCGGCGGAACGAGCCGACGTGCTCGGCCGCGTAGGCCACGCCGAACCACACGAGGACGAAGAGCACGGCCCCGACGACACCGAGCGCCGCGGGTGTCACGGGTCGTCCGCCGAGCGCACGTTCGCGAGAGCGACCGCGACGACCGAGAGCAGCCAAAGGCCGAAAAACACCTTCGCCGACACCCACTCGGCTCCGCCCAGCGGCGTCACGAAGGCCGCGGCGAAGAGGCCGAAGACCCCGACACGGGCAGCGAGGCGAGCCCGCTTCGACGCGGGGGGCCGAGCCTCGGCCCCAGGTGCTCCGGACGGGTCGGTCATGCGCTACGACTATACCGAAGCGAGCCCCTCCCTGCCGCGCGTGGTGTGTGCTCCGGGGGCCAGAGGAAGCCTCCCTTTCCCCCGCCGCGCCTTCGGCCGCCGACGTGGACACCACCTGCGCGCGCGGGGCATGGCGCACCGCAGCGGTTTCGTTCCGTAACACGGCGGTGTTTCGCTTCCACATCGACACATCGCGCCGACCGAGCGCGTCGCGGCGAAAACACGGAGAAAAGGGACGATGGTCACCCGCCGAGGCGAGGCGCGCCCGTTGCTGAGGAGTCGGGTATGACGGCAACGAGCACCCACCCCCTCCCCGAGCCCACCCCTCGCGTCGCGTCGATGGCCGAGTACGAGCGCCTCTATCGGCAGTCGATCGACGAGCCCGAGACCTTCTGGAGGAACGAGGCCAAGAGCCTCTCGTGGTTCCACGAGCCCACGAGCGTGCTCGACGTCGACCTCGAGGAGATCGACTTCTCGTGGTTCGGCGGAGGCCGCCTCAACGTCACCACCAACTGCGTGGATCGGCACGCGCACGCCACCCCCGAGAAGGCCGCCCTCGTCTGGGTGAAGAACGAGCCGGGAGAGAAGGAGGTCGTCACCTACCGCCAGCTCAAACACCGGGTCGGGCGTATGGCGAACGCGCTGCTCGCGAGCGGCGTGAAGAAGGGCGATCGCGTGGTGCTCTACATGCCGATGATGCCCGACCTCGTCGTCACGATGCTCGCGTGCGCGCGCATCGGCGCCGTGCACTCGGTGGTGTTCGGCGGGTTCTCGGCCGAGGCGCTGCGCGACCGCATCTTGGACGCGGGGGCGAAGGTCGTCGTCACGGCCGACGAGATCGTCCGCGGGAACAAACGTACGGCCCTGAAGGCCACGGTGGACCAGGCTGTCGAAGGGCTCGCGCAGGTGGAGCGCGTCTTCGTGGCACGTCGCACCGGCGCGAAGGTGAAGATGGCCCCGGTTCGAGACGTGTTCCTCGACGAAGAGCTCGGGAAGCACCGCTCGACGTGCCCGGCGGAGTGGATGGCCAGCGAAGACCCGCTCTTCGTCCTCTACACCTCGGGCTCGACCGGCAAACCGAAGGGCGTGCTCCACACGACGGCAGGCTACCTGCTCTACGCAGCCCTCACGTACCGTACGGTGTTCGACGCCCGCGACTCCGACGTGCACATGTGCACGGCCGACCTGGGCTGGATCACGGGCCACTCGTACGTGGTGTACGGGCCGCTGGCGAACGGCGCGACCACCGTCCTCTTCGAGCCGGTCCCCACCTACCCGACACCAGGGCGCTTGTGGGAGGTGATCGACGACGTGGGCGCGACGTCGCTCTACACGTCGCCGACGGCCCTCCGCGCCCTCATGCGCGAAGGCGACGACTGGGTGAAGGGCTCGTCGCGCAAGAGCCTGCGCACGCTCGCCGTGGCCGGTGAGCCCATCAACCCCGAGGTGTGGCGGTGGTTCCACGACGTGGTGGGCGAGGGGCGGTGCTCCGTCCTCGACACGTTCTGGCAGACGGAGACGGGCGGGATCCTCATCACGCCGCTCCCGGGATGCACACCCTGCAAGCCCGGCTCGGCGACCCTTCCCTTCTTCGGGATCGACCCCGTGCTCGTCGACGACGAAGGGCGCCTGCTCCCCGAGCGCGGCGTCGAGGTCTCGGGCAACCTCTGCGTCGCGCGGCCATGGCCGGGCCAGGCTCGCACGCTCCACGGAGACCACCGCCGCTTCCGCGAGACGTACTTCTCGAGGTTCCCGTCCCTCTACTTCACGGGCGATGGATGCCGACGGGACGCGGACGGATACCACTTCGTCACCGGACGCGTGGACGACGTGCTCAACGTGTCGGGGCACCGGCTCGGCACCGCGGAGCTCGAGAGCGCGCTGGTCGCTCACGACGCGGTGGCCGAGGCGGCGGTCGTCGGATTCCCTCATGAAATCAAGGGCGAAGGAATCTACGCGTACGTCATCCTCAAGACGGGCGCCGAGAGCGACTACGCCGACGCCGATCAGCTCACGGGAGCCCTGAAGGAGCAGATCCGGCACACGATCGGTCCGGTCGCGTCGCCCGACGTCATCCGGGTCGTGCCAGCGCTCCCGAAGACCCGGTCCGGAAAGATCATGCGACGCGTGCTCCGGAAGATCGCGGCCGGCCAGGTCGACGAGCTCGGAGATCTCTCCACGCTGGCCGACCCCGGCGCCATCGACGCGTTGCTCGCGGTCGGCACCCCGACCTTCCCCTGAGCCACTCTCACCCCGACAGGAGCCTCTCATGGAACCCGAGCTCGAAAAGGTGGCCGCATCGAGGTGGCGCGTGGCGCTCGCGCTGACGGCCGTGATGATGACCACGTACTTCGGATTCATCTTGCTCGTGGCGTACGGGAAGGCCCGGCTCGCCGCGCTGGTCGTGCCCGGGCTCTCGCTCGGCATGGCCCTCGGCGTGGGCGTCATCGCCGTCGCGTGGGGCCTCACGGCGATCTACGTCGTGTGGGCCAACCGGTACTACGACGCGGCCCTCGAGCGCGCAAAACACGGCCCCCTCGATGCGGCGCCGCGCGAAGGTGACTCGGCTCGGGGAGACGCGCGCGCGAACGCCCCGGTGGCCGCGGTGCGCCCATGAACCCGCTCGCGCACCCGAGCCCGGTCGCCATCGGGTTCTTCCTCGTGTTCATCGCGATAACGCTCGGCATCACCGCCTGGGCCGCCCGCAAGACGAAGACGACCCACGAGTTTTTCACGGCGGGCGGCAACGTGACGGGCCTCCAGAACGGCCTCGCGCTCGCCGGCGACTACATGAGCGCGGCGAGCTTCCTCGGCATCGCGGGGCTCGTCGCCACGTCCGGGTTCGACGGACTCATCTACTCGGTCGGCTGGCTCGTAGGCTGGCCGATCGTCACCTTCCTCGTGGCCGAGCCGCTGCGGAACCTAGGGAAATTCACCTTCGCCGACGTGGTCGCCGCGCGGCTGCGCGAGCGCCCGGTACGCACCGCCGCGGCCGCGGGCACGCTGGTGGTCGTCTGTTTCTATCTCATCGCGCAGATGGTGGGCGCCGGCAAGCTCATCACCATGCTGTTCGGGCTCTCGTACACGAGCGCGGTCCTCCTCGTGGGCGTGGTGATGCTCGTCTACGTGCTCTTCGGCGGCATGATCGCGACCACCTGGGTGCAGATCGTGAAGGCCGTCTTGTTGCTCGGCGGGGCCACCCTGCTCGCCGTGCTCGGCTTGTCGCACTTCCACTACTCGCCGCTCGAGCTCTTCCGCGAGGCGAGCTCACGCTACGGCGACGCCACGCTCGCTCCCGGCAAGCTCGTCTCGAATCCGCTCGAGGCCGTGTCGCTCGGGCTCGCGCTGATGTTCGGGACGGCGGGCCTGCCCCACGTGCTCATGCGCTTCTACACGGTGAAAGACGCCAAAACGGCGCGTACGAGCGTGGTCTACGCCACGGGGTTCATCGGGTTCTTCTACCTCGTGACGTTCGTGCTCGGCTTCGCAGCGAGCGTCGTCGTGGGCCGCGAGGCCGTGCTCGCCGTCGACAAGGGCGGGAACATGGCGGCGCCACTCCTCGCGTTCGCGCTGGGTGGTCACCCGTTCCTCGGTTTCATCTCGGCGGTGGCGTTCGCCACGATCCTGGCCGTGGTCGCAGGCCTCACGCTCTCGGGCGCGGCTGCCCTCGCGCACGACCTCTACGGTGGGGCGATGCGTGACGGGAAGGCGACCGACACGGAGAAGATGCGTGTTGCACGCATCGCGACGGTGGGGCTCGGCGTCTCCGCGGTGCTGCTCGGCCTGCTCTTCGAGGGGCAAAACGTGGCCTTCATGGTGGGGCTCGCGTTCGCGGTCGCCGCGTCGACGAACCTGCCGGTGCTCCTCCTCTCGATGCTCTGGCGCAAGTTCTCGACGGGCGGCGCCGTGATGGCGGTCGTCGTGGGGCTCGTCGCGAGCGTCGGCCTCATCGCGCTCTCGCCCACCGTCATGGTCGACATCTTCAAGGCGAGCCACGCGCTCGTTCCGCTGAAGAACCCAGCGATCGTCTCGATCCCGCTGGGGTTCCTCGGTGGCGTGGTGGGCTCGCTCGTCTTCCCCGACGCGACCTCCGCCGCCAAGTACGACGACGTGAAGCGCCGCATGGCTCTCGGCGCTTCGGTCACCGCGCTCGTGCTCACGTTCGCGCTCGTGCCCGGGCTCGCACGCGCCGACGAAGAGAAGCCAGTGCCCCCCGAAGCCCCCGTGACCTCGGGCACCGCCGTGCCCACGCCCGTCGAGGCCAAGCCACCGCTCGCGGCGACGACCGAGAGGGTAGCTTCGCCCACCCGTGCTCCGGAGCCCGAGCCTCCGCCGCCAGCACCCCCGCCGTCTCGCCCCGTCGTCGAGACCACCCCCAAGGGCCTCAAGCTCCCGGGAGGCGTCGAGGTCACCTGGTTCGGCATCGTGAAGCCGACCATCGTCGTCGGTACCGGCGTCGAGTCGTTCGGAGCGCAGAGCCACGTCGCCACGACGGCCGCACAAAACCCGGTCTTCGCGAGCCCCGCCGGGAGCCCCGACGCCGCCGCGTTCTCGTTCCAGCTCGCGCAGTCGCGTTTCGGCCTCGACGCCGGCACGAAGACCGTGAGCGCCAAGATCGAGCTCGACTTCGTGCAGTTTCAGCTCGCGTCGCCCGTGCAAGCGGGCTTCCCGCGGCTCCGCCAGGCCTACGTGACCTACGAGCCCCGAGCCGGCCACAGGCTCGCCCTCGGCCAGATGTGGGACACGTTCTCGCCGCTCAACAGCCACACCTTCGATCTGGTCGGCGGCCTCTTCCAGGCGGGCAACACGGGCTTCATGCGGAACCAAGTCGCCTACCGCTTCGATCTCGATCACCTCGAGCTCACCGCGGCCGTCGGAATGCCGACGCAGAACACGGCGACCCAGCTCTCGGTCGTGGAGTACGGCCTCGTCCCGACGTTCGCACTGCGTGCAGCATACAAAGAAAAGAGGCGGCTCTACGCCGGCGTGTCGGGCATCGTCACGGAGGTCGGTGTCACGAAGGACCGCTCACGCACCGCGGGCGCCGTGAACGCCTTCGTCGACGCGACGCTCGGCCCTTTGAGCCTCAAGGCGGAGGTCGTCGCCGGCCAAAACCTGAACAACCTCGGGCTCTTGTCGCTATCCACGGCCTCGGCGGAGCGCGACGTAGGCGAGGTCGGTGGGTGGGTCTCGGCCAAGGTGAACGCCACCCCGATGCACGCCCTCCACGTCTCGGCGGGCCTCGCTGCCGTGACGAACCCGAGCGCCCTGCGGGCAGGATATTCCCCGGCGACTACGGGCGGCGACGGGAAGGTCACGGCGGCCACGCGCGTCTCGGCGAACGGGCCGGGCATCGAAGAGAACGTCGCCATCCGCGCGGGCTACGCCCTCTCGCCCGCGCCTGGCCTCTCGTTCGTCGCCGAGCCCTACGTGTTCCTCACGCGGCACAAGCTCCTCGGCGCGGACGAGGCCCTCGGCGCGGCCCGGCGTGCGTTCGGCGTGCAGGGAGGCGCCATGTACACGTTCTGAGGCGGCACCGCTCGAACCGAGCAGCCCGTCGACTTTCGTCTCGCTCACAGTTCGTGGTTCCTATCCCTCCCCCTTCCAGGGAGCTGCGAGCCTCACGCGTGCGAAAATCGACGGCCTCCTCGGGGCGAGCCTCTGCTACGTCGAGGGCATGAAGCGCGCCGTCGCCCCCGCCCTGCTCGGACTCCTCGTCGCCTGCACCCCTCCCGACGAGGGCCCCAAGGTGCCCGCACCGGCGAGCGCACCGAAGCCGATCGCCGCGGCGCCCACCGCGACGGCGAGCGCAGAGGCGCCGAAGAAGCCCGCGGCGTCGTACTCGGGCCTCGGGGCCGAGAGCGTGCCCCCCGAGGTGCTCGCGCGCTTCGCCCCGAAGCCCCTCCCCGCCGCCACGAGCCGGAAAATCCAGGCGATGCTCGACGTGCGCGCCCCGGTCGGGAGCCGCGTCTCCCCCGACGGGAAAACATTGTACTTTGCATGGAACGTCACCGGGACGCCGCAGGTGTGGCGGGTCACGGGGCCCGACACGTTCCCCGTGCAGCTCACCGGCGGAGAGGACGTGACGCGCCTCTCGGACGTGACCCCCGACGGAAAATGGCTGGTCGTCATGCGCGACCGCAAGGGCGAGGAGAACCCCGGCCTCTACCTGCTCGCGACCGCGGGAGGAGCGCTCAAGGAGATCCAGCACAAGGCGAAGGTGCAGACGTTCTTCCAGCGCACCTCGCCGGACGGGCGCTACGTCTACTACCGCGCGAACGATCAGCGCCCCGACGCCTACGGCATCTACCGCTACGAGATCGCGACCGAGAAGCGCGAGATCGTCTTCGGCGAGCCGGGGCTCTGGTCGATGGACGATCTTCGTGACGAGGGGGGCTCACGCAAGCTCCTCCTCTCGAAGGCGACCGGCGCCCTCACAGCCGAATACTGGGAGTACGACGAGAGCACCAAGAAGCTCTCGCCCCTCTTCGGACAGGGCGAAAAAGAAGAGTATCGCGCGGCCTACGCGGGCACTGCCGGCGAGCTCGTCGTGCTCACGCCGAAGCTCGGAGACTTCCGCCGGCTCTACCGGGTGACGCCCAAGGGCAAGGCCCTCGACACGAAGGACCTCGTCCCCGTGAGCCCCGACGTGAAATACGACGTCGACACCTTCGCGCTCGACGCGAAGCGCACCGTGCTCACCTACACGACGAACGAGGACGGTTACACCCGCCCACACGCGCTCGACGCGCGCACGTTCGCCGAGAAAAAGCTGCCGAACGTCACGGTGCGACCGGGAGAAAAAGAAGACCACGTCACCTTCGGGGCCTCGTCGTGGGACGGGCGGTACGTCGTCATGAACGCGAGCGCGGCGCGCCACCCGACGACGTCGTTCGTGTTCGACTGGAAGGCGCAGAAGCTCGTCCGGTGGGTCACGGCGAGCACACCCGAGGTCGACACGTCGACGTTCGCGGTACCGTCGCTCGAGAGCTACACCGCGCGCGACGGCACCAAGATCCCGATGTTCGTGCGGCGCCCCGCGGCCTGCGAAAAGCCCTCCGCGCCCTGCCCCGTGGTCGTGCACTTCCATGGCGGCCCCGAGGGGCAATCGCGCCCCGGCATGAGCGCCTACGGGCAAATCTTCGTCGACGCGGGCTTCGTGTGGGTCGAGCCGAACGTGCGCGGCAGCGACGGCTACGGCAAAACCTGGCTCGCGGCCGACGACGGCCCGAAGCGCCTCCGCGTGATCACCGACATCGAGGACGCCGCGAAACACGTGCGCGCGGCCTTCGCCGTGGGTGGCAAAGCCCCGAAGGTCGGCGTCATGGGAGGCAGCTACGGCGGCTACTCGACGCTCGTGGCGATGACCAAGTTCGCGGGCGCGTTCGACGCCGGTGTCGCCAACGTGGGCATGTCGAACCTGCTCACGTTCCTCGAGAACACCGCGCCCTACCGCCGCGCGCTCCGCATCAGCGAGTACGGCGATCCCACGAAGGATCGCGAGGCGCTCGTCGAGCTCTCGCCCATCACCCACATCGACAAGCTCTCGGCGCCGCTGCTCCTCATCCAAGGCGCGAACGATCCGCGTGTGCCCGTGGGCGAGGCGATCCAAATGCACGACGCCCTCGAAAAGCGCGGCAAAACGACCAAGATGGTCGTCTTCCCCGACGAGGGCCACGGCACCCAGAAGCGAGAGAACAAGGTGCTCGAGATCGGCTACACGCTCGACTGGCTCCGGACGCACCTCACCGCGACGCCTTGATCCCGCGCCTTCGGCCCGCGGGCACTAGGGCGTAGCTCGCGGGAAGAACCGGAGCCCGCCCTCTTGGAGCACCATGTCGTCGTTGGCGAACGCGTGCTCGACGCCGTCGGCAGGGTGCGCGTGCGTGCCCTCGCGTGGGGGCACGAAGACGAACGCCTTCGTGAACCACATGAGCAGATCACCCGGTGTATCTTGCACATGAATGCAGACGAGCGCGCCAGGGACCGTCTCCAGGGTACGAGGGGACCACACCCCGCGCCCGACGCCCCCTCCCCCGGCCGAGCCGCGGTCGAGCCTCGCCTGCTCGGGACGCACACGGACCGACTCGGTCTTGCAGGTGAGCTCCACGATGGACGGGAGCTCTTGGATCTTGCGCGTCCCCTCGGGCCCGAACACCCGACGGAGCGAGAGCTTCATCGGCGCCGTGCCGGTCACCTCGCCCTCCCACGCCACGCGGACGGGCTCTTGCCAGAGCTTCGCATCGTGGGTGCTCGCGTCGATGCGAGGGAGAGAGCCACGTGCCACCTCGAATGTCGCGCGGAGCGTGGCGATCCGATCTCGGCGGAAGAGCTCGAACGTCGTGCGTCGAGCCGGATACGGGAGCGCGCCTACGAGCACGTCACGGAATAGCAGTCGCGTCGCGCCCTCGGGAGGAGGCGGGAACACGACCGCGGTGTTCGTCGCGGAGGCGTCGAGGTCGGACGGGCGTGTCGCGCTCGCGGCGTCGATCGTGGACGCCTCGGGCAAAGGGCCCGCCGAGGCGCGCGAGGCTGGCGGTGAGGGCTCGAGCGTCCGAGGGACGTCGGCGCCGCTCGGGGTGCACGCCGAGAACGTCACGGCGAAAAAAGCGGCGCGGCGAGGCCACGCTCCGGTTCGGCGCATGATGGAACGGTATCAGAGGGCTCGACCCGCTCGCCTTCTGGCGACGTTCGAAACGCGACGAGCGACCTCGTGGGGCCGCTCGTCGTGGGCGTGTGGGCGCACGTCTCAGGGGGCAGGAGACGAGCGACGTGTGCATGAACGCGGGCTTCTGCGCGGTGCCGTAGGCGACCCCGTCCTTCGTGAAGCTCACGGCATACCAGGCGCCCTGCACGGCCGTCGCGCGGACGGAGGTGCCGGCGTTGAGGCGGGTCACGATCTGGCCTTCGGGCGTCGCGCGGACGTTCACGACCTCACCGGTCACGCGGCACTCCTTGGGGAAATTGCCCGCGGGCGGAGGGGGCGTCGTGCCGCCGCCGTTCGCCGCGTCGATCGCGCGTTTCACCTGCGGGGCGGTCTCGACCTTGTCGAAGATGAAGCCCTCGCGCTTCAGCACGGGGACCATGAGCTTCACCATGTCGACGGTCTTCGAGTGCACGTCGTGCATGAGCACGATGCCGCGCTTCTTCGTGCGGATCTCCTGGAGGTAGAGGTCGGCGCAGCGCTGCACCGTGACCCCGCGGCCCCAGCAGTCCCAGTCGGCCGCGGCGGTGGACGTGAGCGCGCCGCCCACGTCCCAGAAAATGCTCCCGACGTACTTCTTCATGTCGGACCGGTTGATCTCGTCCGCGACGCGACCGTTCCACGCGCCGTACGGAGCGCGAAGGAGGAAGGGGCCGCGGGGTTGAACGGCCTTGATGGTCGCGTCCGTATCGGCCACCGCCGAGATGAGGGTCGCGCCCGAGAGGCGCGTCATCTGCGCGTGGTTCTGCGTGTGGTTCGCGAGCGTGTGGCCGCGGCCGACGATGGTGTCGATGACCTGCTGGCGGCCCGGGACGTTCTTGCCGTTGATGAAGAACGCGCCCACGACGCCCTCGGTGGCGAGGTACTCGGCGAGCTCCGCCGTGCGGCCGCCAGGGCCGTCGTCGAACGTGAGCGAGATGTGCTTCTGCTCCATCCCGGAGCCGTTCAGCTGGATCTCGCTGACGAGCTCGTCCTCGGAGACGTTGCCGTCACCATCGAGCGGCACGTCCTCCGCCTCTCCGACCGACTCGGCGGAGCAGGCCGCGGTCGCGAGCACGAGGAGAGCAGCGAGAGGGGCGAGGACGCGGAGCCGGGTCGGGGTGGTCATGCCTTGCGTTTTGCAACGTGTGTGCCGTCATCCCACACACCAAATTTGCCGGAATTTTGGCCCGTTCGAGTCCTACCGTGTCCCACATGGGTGGATCACCGACCGGTCACCCAGGATCCACTCCGCGCCGCAGTCGCGAGGCCGGACACGCCCAGATACGCTGACGCTTCTTTAGGGAGTCGCTTGGATCCGTTCACGTCGTTCGTCATGGCCACACTCATGGCGCTCCTGAACGGGGCCATCCTCGGGGTCGTGCACTCCGACCTTCCCGAGGCGCTGCGACCGAGCGCCCTCGATTGGCGACGCAGCACGCTGCTCCTCGCGGCCGGCTCGACGTTGCTCACGGCGCAAGGGCACGCGCCGAACGTCGTGCTCCCGATCGCGAACGGCGTGCTCATGCTGGGCATCACGGGGTACTGGCGATCCATTCGCCGCTTCTACGGAAAGCCCGACTCGCCCTGGGTCGCGCTGCCGTTCGCGCTCGCGATGCCACCGACCGCGTTCTTCGCCTCGGTGATGCCGAGCCTCCGTCTGCGCATCGTCGTGGCCTCGGTGGGGTGGGTCTCGATCTTGGGGGCCACCTTCGTGACGCTGATCCGCGAGCGGGTCAAAGAGCGCGCCGTGAGCCGCAAGGTGCTCGCGGTGCTCTTCGGGTCCGTGCTCGCCTTCATGGCGATGCGAGGCACCTACTACGGCATCATGGGCGCGAGCACGGCGACGGTGCTCGACAAGTCGGCGCTCAACGTCGCGACCCCGATCTTCGCCGCGATGCTGCCCGTGATCGGCACCACCGCGTTCACTCTCATGTGCTCCGAGAAGATCCGCAGAAACTGGGAGATCGCAGCCTCGACCGACTACCTCACCGGCCTCGCGAACCGCCTCACGCTGGGCGCCGAGGCGACACGCCGATGGGAAGAGAGCGCAGACCTCGCCGTCGCCGTCGTGGACATCGATCACTTCAAGAGCATCAACGATCGCTACGGCCACGACACGGGCGACCTCGCCCTCAAGCACGTGGCGCGCTGCTTGGCCGGCGCGTGCAGAAGGGACGATCTCCCGGCACGCCAAGGCGGCGAGGAGTTCGTCGTCGTGTTCCGAGGGCTCGACGCCTCGAAGGCCGAAGAAGCCGGAGAGCGCCTGCGGACCGCCGTCGCGAAGGAGCCTTTCGTCACGGGGGACGTCCACCTCGACCTCACGGTCTCGGTCGGGATCGCGGCGCGCACCCCGCGGGACGGGAGCTTCGAAGACGTGGTTCGGCGCGCGGACACCGCGCTCTACCGGGCCAAGGACCGCGGGAGAAACCGCGTCGAGATCGGCTAGCTACCTCGTCGCGCGGGCCGACGCTGGCAGGTACGACACGAGCGGCGCGACGCTAGCGCGCTCCGCAGGGAAGACCTCGACCACCAGCGTGAGGACGGCGCGGGCGGTCTCCGTGTGCGCCTCGGGCCCCTCGCCCACAGGGTACCCTGCGCCGAGCACGCGCTCGCCGTGCTCGACGGTCACACGCATGCCGTCGCGTGTGTCCGATCGGGGCGCGTCGTTCGCGTCCGAAGGGAGACGCGACGCCGCACGAAAGACGGGCGCAAGGGCCTCGGCGCCCACCTCGGCGAGGTCCGACGGGTGCGCAGCCGTCTCGACCTCGAGCGGGTCGGGCACGACGAGGCGCCGGCCACGCCAGAAGGTCGCCATCACGAGCTCCCGGGGAACGAGGTGAAGCTCGACGATCCCCGGCATGCGCCCGACGACGACCACGAGAGGCTCGTGGAACGTCGGCTCGTAGACGAGACGGAGCCCACCTGTGAGCTGGGCGCCCTCACCGACGAGCGCGCGCAGACAAGCAGCCGTGGCACCGAGCGTCACCCGGACTACGGTGCACGCACCGAAGCGCCGAGGCAAGGTCCGTGCGAACGTCCCGCGCGCCGGAGGCCTTCTTTTCTCGCGCCTCCGCCCTTCCGAAAGCATCGCCGGCGATGCCTCCAGTCAACCCAAGAACGAAGCCCGATCACCTCCCCGAAGCGACGAGCGCGGCCACGATCGCCAGCACGATCGCGACGAGCGGCGCGGCCCACACGAGCGCGGGTCGCGCGCCCCTCGGAGCCTCTCCGGGAGACACGAGCGCGCAGCCCGTCGCGACGTCACCGACCCGCACGACGCACACGGCGAGCCCGATCGGGCTATTTTCTCCGAACGGCCGCGGCACGCGCACCGCCGCGACCTCCCCCATGCCGGCGGGCAGCACCACGGTGAACGCGCGCGCCGCGTCGTCGTCCGAGAGCACGACCGCGCCGCTCCTCCCGCATCCATCGCACCCACCGCCGTCGCACCGCGCGCAGACGAGGCGCTTCTTGGGGGCCACCGTCACGGTCGCCCCGTCCGCCGCCCACGCAGAGGGGATGACGATGCCCATCGTCACGTGAGCCCCCACGACCCCCGCCACGGCCTCGCGATCGAGCACGGACCCGAGCGCGTTCTTGGTCTTGGGCGCATCACCCATGGGGCCGAAAGTATGGCGCATTTTCGCCTGGCTCAGGGGCGTGACGCGAAGCCCAAGGCCGTCACCGTACAGCCGACGCGGCGTGCGTCTCGGCAAGCGACGCGTCGAAGCGGCCTTCCTCCGCCGCGGCGTCGGTTATTCTCGTCTCATGCGGGCGCTCGGTCGTGGCAGGGGTCTGCTCTTCGTCGTGGCCGCGGCGTGTGGCCTCGCGCGGCTCGCCGTCGCCTGCTCTGCGCCGTTCACCGCCCTCACATCGGACGCAGGAGTCGACGACGCGTCGCCCGACGTGGCCACCGTCGCCGACACGAGCACCCCGGTGGACGCGGGGGCCGACGCCCCTCTCGACTCTCCACTCGTCCTCGCCGACTCGGGCAGCCCCTGCGCGAGCCAACATCTCTTCTGCGAAGACTTCGACCGAGGCCCGCTCTCCACGCGATGGGACGAGCTCACGGGCGACAGCGGGGTGCTCGGCATCACCTCCACGACGTCCGTCTCGGCGCCGAGCGCGCTCGAAATGAACGTGCGCGCGGGCACGAGCGGCGGCAACGGGAGCAACGTGCTGAAGAAGCTCCGGTTGCCTGCGCAGCGCTTCCGCGTGACCTTCGACGTGCGCGTCGAGACGACGGGGATGGTCGGCGAGGTCGACCCGATGTTCGTGGAGCTCGTCCCTGGCGCCCCCGACACGACGTTCCACATCTTCGCCCTCGCGTACTACCCGGATCGAACGAACTTCGAGCAGAACCGAGGCCAACCCGACGGCGGCAACCTCCTCGAAGCCGTCGCCGTTCCGCTCACCGTCGGAAAGTGGCAGAACGTCACGCTCACGTTCGTCCCCGGCACCTTCTCGGTCGACGTCACCGCCACCGTCGGCGGCTCGACCTCACCGCCGCTCTCGTTCCCGCGTTCGGCCTACGAGTCCGCGTACCTCCGCTTCGGAGCGCCGTACGTCGGCAACGCCCAAGGGACCGCGAAGACGTTCGTCGACAACGTGGTGGTCGACACGTTCTGAAGGCCCGCCGATTCTTCGGGCGCGGCGACGATGCACCGCCGAAGCCCCTCCGCCCCCCCACACTCGCGTCCACTCCCGCGACGGCATGCCTCCCCACGCGAGCGACCCCGGTGAACGAAGGGCTCGACACGGGCCCTCGACCAGTGGAATTGTAGGTGTGCGGCCGGTTCGCTGGCTCGCCGGAGGAGTGGCCGAGTGGTCTAAGGCAGCGGTTTTGAAAACCGCCGTGGGGCAACCCACCGGGAGTTCGAATCTCTCCTCCTCCGCCAGACGCCTCCCGTCGTGGACGTCGGTAGCCGCACGCGCCCTCAGGGCGAAGGTGGTGGCGGCGCCACGGTCGGGGCCGGTGCGCCCTTCCCTCGCGACTTGTCGACGAGAATCCACGCGTGCGCCGACGCCCCCGGCACCGACTCGCTCGCCGTGCCCGTGCGGACGCCGTAGCCAGTCACGTACGACTGCTGCTCCGCCGCGAGCTCCGTCAAAAGCACGAGGTTTCCGCCCATCGCCCGCGCCGCGCGCCGGAGCTCGCCGCGGTGGATGGCCGCGTTCGTCGACAGCTTCTTCGTGTAGAGCACGTAACACGGCCAGCTCGTGGGAGAGACGAGCGCGAAGATCCCGAGCGTGAGCGTGCGGAGCGGGGTCTGCACCTTGCAGAACACGTCGCGCCCCGCCCCGTGCGACTCGTGCATCGACTCGTACCAAAAGACGGACTTGGCGAACGCGACCTGGCGCGTGTCATCCATGTGGCTCCGCACGTCCCCGAGAACGACGAAGCGATCGCTCGCCGCCGAGAGCACCCCCTTCTCGAGGGTGACGCCGGGCGGCAGCTCGTTCGTCACGAGGATGTCCTCGTAGTCGCCATCCCACGGGAGGGACTGCGCCTCGTCCGCGACTCGCTCGTCTTTCTCGGGATCGAGCTTGCCCGCGTGCCGAACCTCGAGAGCGAACGGCCCCGAGGCGCACCCCGAGGTCGCCATCACCATCAGCATCGGGCCCCACCACGCTCGCCGGCCGAACATGCCCGCAGCATAGGCAAACCCGCGCGCCCACGCACCCCTCCGTGCGCCGTACCGAGCCCTGCACCGGTACACACGCGGGCCCTGTACCGACACATGGCCATCCCCCACAAACCATTGAATATACGAACGAATTCGACGTCCGCAGGCAGGCATGGCCGCTGCAAAGAGAGGTGACATCCCCGCTGAGAGGAACCCCATGAAGCTCCGCACGCTCACCGTCGCCCTTGGCATCACCCTCGTCTCGCTCATGACCGGATGCGCCTTCGAGGCGACCATCGACCCGCTCCCCGAGCCTCCGAGCCCCGCGCCAGCGCCGGAGCCCACCCACGTCGTCACGCACGCCCTAACGGTCCGCGACCTCACGCAGCTCGAGACCATCGGCGAGGTCCTCGACCGCACGCCCGACGTGAAGCGGATCGTCACCTTCGTGGGGACCTCCACGTGGGACGAAGCTACGTGGACGCACGTCGAAGCCTGGGTCGCGGCCCGCCCGCCGATGACCGTGCTCTACGAGCGGTAGCGTGCGCACGTGCGCAGCCCTTGCGCGCCCACCCCGGGGGCCACCGTATTTTCGAGCGCGGCACGAGCGATGCATTTCCTGCATGGATGGCCCGCGCGTCGCTGCCTCGCCTCCTCCGTGCTGCGGTCGCCTCCGCCTGGGCGATCCTCGGCGCGCTCGTTCCGGCGCACGCGCAGACACCCGACGACATGCTCGACTGCGCCGACTTCGGCGCGGGCTCGACGGAGCTGTGCAAGCGCTGCCAGAAGGCCCCCAACATGGCGGCATGCATGTGCGCGGGTGATCCCAAGTACTGCCCGACGTCGAAGGTGAAGCTCGGGGTCACCGTGCAGCTCGGGGCGGCCAAGGTCGTGGGCGCCAAGGTCGTGGTCACGAGCCGCGGGGCCTCGCTCGAGCGCACGACCGACGCGAGCGGCGACGCGCTCTTCGAGGTCGGCGTCGATCCGAAGGCAAAATCGCAGGTCGTCGTGAAGAGCGTGAGCGTCACGCAGGCGACACGCGTGCCAGGCGTGGCGTTCCCGATCGGCTCGGGCGCCTTCACACTCGCCGTCGATCGGGAGGTCCCGTTGGCGCCGGGAGAGACGTCCAAGCGCACGACAGTGGCGCTCCCCTCGGCCCGCTTGAACCTGACCGCGGTCATGCGCGATCCGAAGACCGGCGCGTGGGCCCCGGCGCGCGCCCGAGCCGTCTTCTCCATCGGCGCGAACAAGGCCTTCTCGATCGACGCCGAGCGCGAGACCAAGGCGTTCGATCTGCTCGTGCCTCCCGACAAGGTCGGCCGCGACTACCGCGTGCAGGGGACGAGCCTCGACGCACCGGGCATGCAAGACACGACGTCGTTCCGGATCCCCAAGCCGGGCGGCACCGTGTTCCTCACGCTCTACTTGGGGGACCTCATGACCCAGCTCGAGCGGGCGCGCGCCAAGCTGCACGCGATGCTCGTGCAAGCGTACGGGCCCGAGGTCGCGGCGCGGATCACGCAGGGCGTCCGCTTCGAGCTCGCCGACGTCGCTACCGCGAGCTACGACGCGGGCGTCTTCCGCATCCCGGCCAACTGGAAGCTCGGCTCGCCCGACGAGATGGAGACCCTCTTCCACGAGTGGGGGCACCGCGTGCAAGACGTGCTCGCCCACGACCTCCGCGCGAGCTTCTCGGTGGGTGGGCGCACCGAGAGCGCGTGGGCCAACGACACGAACGAGTGGCGCGCCTTCGACGAGGCCCGCGCGAACTTCTACTCGCAGCTCTTCACGGCCTCGCTGCGCTACCCCGGAGACCAGACCTTCAACGAGGCCAAAGCCGCTCCGCACATCGGGAAATGCCGCACCTGCCCGGGGCTCATGGCCTCGGCTCTCGTCACGCACTACCGCGACCCGAAGCTCTACACGAACGCGCTCGAGATCGCGCGCGACGTCCGCGACGTGCACGACGAGGCCGTACGCACGCTCGGGCATCCGCCGCGCACGTACACCGAGCTCATCAAGGCCAAAGAGTCTCTCGTGGAGAGGCAGCGCGCCGCCGGCCAGATCACCGCCGAGAAAGCCGCGGCTCTCGTGAAGAGCCTCCGCGAGACGAACACGCGGTTCAAATTGCCCTGAGCGCCGAGAGCCCTATCGGTCGTGCTTTCCCGGGTGGACCACCGTCACGTAGAGCTCGTTCGCGTACATCGTCGTACCCTGAAACCCATTTCCGAACGAGAAGCTCCACCCGAAGAGCCGCGCGGGGAGATCCTCGTCCGAGCTGCACCCACGGCCATCGTCGGCAGCGTGGGACGACCAATAGAGGTTCGGCTCGAGGTCGACGAAGGGGCCCGCGGTGGTGTCGGGCGCTTTGACCACGGGCTCGCCGCGTGCGAGGCCGAGCACGTTCGTGTAGAGGCTGCCGAGCGGGCTCCCCGTGCAGCCGAAGCCGAAGGTGTCTTTCTGGGTGCACGTCGGATCCGAGGCCACGGTGGGCGGGAGCTGCCAACGCTTCTGCCCCAGGCCACACGAGATGCGACGAGGAGCCAACCTCGCACGCGACGTGCAGCTCTTGCACGATGGAGCGTGACCCGCCGGGAAGCCCGCCCCCTCCGACCTGCTACGCTCGAGGCATGGTTCGGCGAGCGTGGCCCGCGATCTGGCTCGTCGCCGCGCTCGGCGTGGGCTGCGGCGCGCCGAAGGCCCCTCCTCCCACAACGCCGCACACGAGCCTCTCCCCGCGGCCGTCTCACGAGGTGCTGTCGGCCGAGAACCCGGAGCACCGCAAACACACGGGGGCCGCCGAGGTCCTCGTGCCCGCGCGCCTCTCCCTGGTCGACGGGGCCTACGACACCGTCGTGCACTTTCACGGAGGCCCGAAGCTCCAGGAAGAGGCCCTCGAACGCGCACGTGTCTCGTGTGTGGTGGTGAGCGTCAACGTAGGCGTGCAATCGGGCCCGTACGGCACGGCGTTCCACCCGGCCTCGGCGCTCCCGGACCTCCTCGACCGCGTCGAGAAGATCGTGCACGAGACCCCGGCCCTCGCCGAGGTCAAACGAGGGAGGCTAGCGCTCTCGGCGTGGAGCGCGGGGGCTGCGTCGATCTCCGCCGTGCTCGCCAATGGCTCGGGCGCCCACGCGGACGCCATCTTGCTCTCGGACGGGCTCTTCACGGGCTACGTCGATCCGAAGAAGAAGACCCTCTACACGAAGGGCCTCGAGCCGGTCGCCGCGTACGTCGAGCGGGCCAAACGTGGCGAGGTGCTCTTCGTGCTCACCCACACCTCGATCCCCACCGAGGGCTTCCCGTCCATGCCCGAGACGGCCGGCGAGCTCCTTCGATTGACCGCGCTCGAGAAGCGAGCTCCCGCGAGCACGCGAGGCCCCGCGACCTCGAACGTCCTCTACGAGGCGGGAGAGGGGCGCGCGTTCGTCACGGGGTACGACGGGCAGACCGCCGCCGATCACATCTCCCAAATCAAGACGATGCACCTCGTGCACTTCGCGAAGCTCCGCGAGGCGTGGGACCCCGCGCGCTAGGGCCGACGACACATGCATAATGCACACGTTCGGCGCTTCTCCCGTGAGACGGAGAGGCCGTATCCTCGCCCGATGCGCCTTCGCTCGCCCCTCGTCCTCTCGTTCACCTCCCTCGTCGTCGTGGCACTCGGCGCGTGTGCGTCTCCCCCGCCCGAAGCGCCCATGGCCTGCCCCAAGTGCCCCGAGGCACCGCCTCCGCCGCCCCCTCCACCGCCGCCCCCTCCGCCGCCCGCTTGCCCCTCGGCCCCTGCCGCCAGCGCCACACCCGCCCCGCCGCCGGCACCTCCTCCTCCGCCGCCAATCGGCAAGGCGCAAGGCGGGCCCACGGGGACGCGATCGTGCGAGTTTCGCGAGAGCGTCGACACCTACCCGCGAAAGTGCACCATCACCCAAGAGCCCGACGGCGCGTTGAAGGTCACCGCCAAGGGAACCTCACTGAACCCCGACAACGGCTTCACGTTCCGCATGGGCGGAGGGCCCAACACGTTCGACGCGGCAGGTCAGCTCGACGCCTTCGGCGTCTGCAAGGGCCCGTTCGCCGGCAAGGTCGGCACGGTGATCGACGGCAAAGCGAAGACCTACGAGATCCGCTTCAAGGATCACTGCATGATCGTCATCCGCTGACAGGCGTCACGCGCCGGCGCTCGGCCTCTCTCCGCGCGCCGGCACATGCGTGCATTCTGCACATTCACGGGAGCGAGAGCTTGCACGGCCCGGCGCACGGGTGGACGATCTTTCCCTCGGCGGTCAGGAACGCGTCGATCTGGCGGGTCGCCTCTTCGGACGAGCGGAGCACGTCGTGCACCTTGTTCGCCGGGTTGGGGACGGGCTCCGTGGAGTTCGACCCGAGGCCGAAATCGAAGAGCGTCATCGCCGACGTGAGCGTCTCGGCGGGGGCCTCGCGCACACCGTGCACGGGGAGCGCCGCGGGTGACGTCTGCGCGATGCCGAGCGCGCGAGCGTGCAAAAACGCCCCGAGAGGCGGGACCGCGGAGTCGCCCAAGCCCACCTGCAAAAGGACGCGACGATCCTCGGGGGAGCCAGGGAGCTTCTTGTCGAGCATGGTCTCGGCGTAGGAGATGGGATCGATCGCGTCGAGGGCCTCTTGGAGGCTCACCGCGTACGCTTGATCCGCAAGAGAGTTTCCGAAGACGGCGTGAACGACGAGGAAAAGCGGACCGAAGGGCGCCGCGCGCGGCATCATGTGCGAGAAGCCGGCCCCGGTGACGTTGAGCGCGACCCGCGACAGGTTCGGATCGAGCGCGCCGAGCGTCGCCCCCAAGATGGCCCCGAGGCTCGGGCCGTAATAGTGGATACGCGCGCCGTCGAACACGGGAGCTTTGGCCTCCGCGGTCCCCTCGCACGCGCCCTCACCCGCCTCGGGGCGCCGAAGCTCGGGTACGTCGAAGAGGCCATTTTTCACGGCCGACGTGAGCGTCATCCAGCTCGCCATCGCCTGGTGAACGCGCTCGGCGAAGTCCGGTGCGGCCGACGGATCCTCGGAGATGACCTTCGCGAGCCAGTCGCGATCGGGCGCCGACATGCCGGCCCAGTCGATACCGAACGTGACGGCAGAGAGTCGATTCGAGATGTCGGTCGCGGGCGCGCTGCGCATCTCCTCTTGGGTGCCGAAGAAACCGTGCCCGTACGCGATCGCGCGGCCCTTCGTGCACGACTTGGCGAGGGAGGCCGGCACGTGGACCGAGAACGGCACTTGGGTCGTCCCGTTTTGGACGACGGCGCCCGAGGCGTCGCGGGACAAGCGGGCACCGGAAGCGTCCTTCGTGGTGAAGAGCGGAACCTCCAAGGTACCCTCGACGACCTTCCACGTCGGGCCCGTTCGGGGCGTGGATCGGACGATGGTCACCTTCGGCGCCCCCTTGGCGACGTACGCCAGGGTGAGGTCTCGAATACGCAGCATGTCGCGCTTCGGCCCCTCGTCGGTGCCGGTCGTGAAGTCCCACGCGAGCTGGAGGTCGGCGCGATTCACGCCTGCCTTTTCGAGCGGCGCGAAGACCTCGGCGTCGAACCGGTCACGGATCGCCACGAGCGCCGGCTCCTCGGCGGTGCGGTCGCGCAGCTTGGCGAAGCCAGGGGCCGGGGGCGCCTTGTCCCCCGACGCGAGCCTCACGTCGCGGAAGGCCACGACATACCGTGTACGAGGGCGGAGCTTGGTGAACGCGCGCACCGCGACGACCTGGCGCACCTGCGTCTCGAGCGCGTCGACGCGGTTCGAGGGCAGATCCGTGTAGTGCTCGACGAGGGCCCCGGTGCTCGTATCGAGCAGCAGCGTGGCCGACGTGACCGAGGCGCTCGCGCGCGGATCGCCGTTCACGTTCGGTAGCCCACGCGAGGACAGCTCGTCGCCCGGGAGCGCTCCCACGATCGACGAAGCGAGGGAAAATCCGTCGTAGCGCGCGCTACCGTGCACGTCGACGACCGCGCCCGCGGAGGTGCGGAGCTCGGAGCCCTTCGGGTACCCGAGGCGGAATCCCGTCGGGCTCGTGGGATCCGGGAGGCGCGCGAAGTCGGACGGGTACGGGAGAAAACACGCCTCCCCGCCGAGGAGAGGCTGGCACCCGTCGCCGATCGTGAGCGGCGCTTTGGGGGCACCGTCGGTCGAGGTCGAGCAGGCGGCGAGGCCGATCGCGGTGGCCGACACGAGGGCGAGGAACCGAGACCGACGAGGAGCGCGCGAGGTCATACCCGGCTCAGCGTCGCCGCTCGGAGCCACGAGGGCAACGTCGGCGCTCGCGGTCGTGAGACGGACGAGGGGAGACCGCGATGGCCTCCCCTCCCGCTGCATTTCACTTCTGCAATTCCATGCAGATGCACGTGTCGACTGCCGCTCCGCGTCGTGTCGCGGCCGTTGTCCATCATGTGAGGTCACGCCGCATCACGTGACAGGATCGATCATACGCGGACGCTGACGAGAGCGGCCACGGACGGCTGCGCCTTGACCGCATCGAGGATGCCGCGCGTGCGCGAGTCGGACTGGCCCTCGGCGTGCTCGAGCGCGAGCGACGCGAGGAGCACCCACGCGCGGGCGTCGAGGTCCCGTACGTCGTTCTCCCAGCGAGAAATCGTGCCTACGCCGAGGCCGAGCAGGTGCGCGACCTCTTTGGCTTGGAGGCCCATCGTGGTGCGCATGAAGCGGAACGACTCGCCGTTCACCCGACCCGACGTGGCCACTTGTCGCAGCGCGGTCAGCGTCGCCGCGCGGTTCACGGCCGCGGGTTTCGCCAAGCGCCCGCACCTTTCGCACCCTGCCGCCTCGATGTGGACGACGAGGGGAGCTTCGAACCCTACCTCGAAGGTGCGCCGCTGCTCGACCGTCCCGAGGCGAGTGTTTCCGCATCCAGCACATGCCGACGTTCGCGAGTAAGCTTCCATGTCCATGCCGGGGAGATAAGCAAAGGCGGTTCCATGCCGTTTTGAGGTCTTCGAGCATCACGACTCCGATCGGATGCACGCCAACCCGGGTTCACACGAAGCGACAGGTCCACGCCCTCGAAGCGTGCCCAAAGTGGTTCAACCAGTTGAGCCCTGGCGTTCACACGAGCGTCGCTTTCCCCACGAAAACGGTGTCGAAACGTCACCTCGCGCGTGGCACGTGGTTGGCACCGTGTCGTGTATGCCCACGTCGACACATCCTCGGGTAACACGCAGCGCCCTCGTCGGCGCCGTCGCGACGCTCACCGATCTCCTCGTGATGGTCGCGGCCGTCGAGGCCGCAGGTCTCGCGCCACGCACCGCGGCTCCACTCGCGCTCGCCACCGGGGTGGTGGTGCAGTTCCTCGGCAACAAGCTCTACGCGTTTCGCGATCGGTCGAGGGCGTGGCTCTCGCAGGCCGCGAAGTTCCTCGTCGTCGAGGCCGCAGGTTACGCCGCGAACGTGCTCCTCTTCGCGTGGCTCTCGCGCTTCGTGCCGGTGCCCTACGCGCTCCTCCGCGTCGGGATCGGCTCGCTCGTGTACTTCGCGATCTGCCTCCCGCTCTGGTCCAAGATCTTCGTCACACGTGGCGAGCCGCGCGGGGTGTCCTCGTGAGCGCGCTCCTCACGCTGCTCATGGTCGCGTCGGTCGCGTGGGTCGTGGCCGCACTCCTCTCCACCGCGAGCACCGTACGGCACGAGCCGAGGGCCCCGCGCGTACGCCCGGGGATCTCGCTGCTCCGCCCCCTGGCCGGGGCCGACCCGAGCCTCGAACAGAACCTCGAGAGCCTCTTTCGGCAGGCCTATCCGACCTTCGAGATCCTGCTTGGCGTCGAGTCGTCGAGCGATCCGGCGTGGGCGCTCGCGGAGCGCGTTCGAGCGCGGTTCCCGCACGTCCCGAGCCGCATCGTGGCGACGGGCGACGACGGCGCGAAGAACCCGAAGGTGCGAAACCTCCTCGGCCTCCTGCCCGTCGCGCGGTTCGATCTCGTGGTCGTGAGCGACAGCAACGTGAGCGTGCCCGAGGGCTACCTCGACGATCTCGTCGCGACGCGGGAGCGATCTGGCGCGGGCCTCGTCACGAGCCTCATCTCGTGCGAGGGCGAAGAGGGCCTCTTCGGCGCGGTGGAGTGCGCACAAATCGTAGGCTCCTCTGCCCCCTCCGCGTGCCTCCCGACGGCGCTCGGGCACGCGGCCGTGATTGGGAAGTCGATGCTCTTCTCGCGGGTCGAGCTCGAATCGCTGGGCGGTCTTCGCAAGGTGGCCGACGTGCTCGCCGAGGATTTCGTCCTGGGGAAGATGTACGAGCACGCCGGAAAGCGCGTCGCGGTCGCCTCTCGGGTGATCTCGAACGTCACGGGGCGCGTGTCGGCGTCCACCTGCTTCGCGCGCCAACGCCGCTGGGCCGCGCTGCGGTGCCGGCTCTCTCCGCTCACGTTCGTGCTCGAGGGAGCGACGAGCCCGTTCGTGCTGGCTGCGTTGGCGGCGCTCCTCGCCCCGAACGAGGGCCGGGGCCTCCGGGTCGCCATCATGCTCGCGACGATCCTCCTCCGCGACGTCGGTGGGTGGGTGGTGCTTCGTGGGTGGCGTCGCGCGTGGATCCCGCTCGTGGTCTGGCCCGTCAAGGAGGCCCTGGTGCTCGCGGCGTGGGCGAGCGCTCCCTTCGCGAAGACCCTACGGTGGCGAGGCCGCTCGCTCCGGCTCGGCGCGGGCACGATTCTCTACGCGACCGAAGGCCGCTGACCCCCGAAGGCTGTGGGCGCGTGTAGGCGTAGCACCGCCTTGCGGAGGCGCTTCTGCGCCGGCACGGCATGGTACGCTCGAGGTATGGCGAACGCCCACTGCGCGTCGTGTGGTGCCCCCGACGACGGCGAGTCCGTGATCTGCAAGTACTGCCAGCGCCCGATCTCCCAGGAGGCCCAGGCGCACGCGATCCCCTGCCCGAAGTGCCGCGTGCCGAACCGCTGGGGCAAACAAAAGTGCTCGGCCTGCCAGACGTGGATCGTCGTGGCGTGCGTGTTCTGCGGTGCGATCTCTCCGCACAACCAGCAGGCGTGCATGGCCTGCCGAGAGCCCTTCGCAGGCGCCGTGGAGCGCAAGGCGCAGCGTCAGCAACACCACGCCCACCAGCAGTCGATGCAGACGCTCGGCACCGTGGGCAACATCGCCGCGTCGTTCCTCGGGGCCGCGGCGGGCGCGCACTTCGGGAGCTCGTACGGGCACCACTCGAGCTGGTCGTCCGAGAGCCACACGTGGTCGGACTCCACCTCGAGCGACGGTCCACCGGTGGGTGAGTGGAGCGGCTCGTCCGACTACGACTCGGGCTCGTCGAGCTTCGACACGGGCTCGAGCGGAGGCGACTTCGACTTCGGCGGCGGAGACTCCGGGGGCGGCGATTTCGGCGGCGGATGGGACGAGTAAGGCCATGAGCACGCGCGAAAAGCGCTCGCCCGAGCCTACCCCTCGGGACGCGCTCGACGACGACCGCGCCGCCATTCTCGCGAGGCGCTCGGCCTTCGTCGCCGCGGCCCTCGCCACGCTCACGGCCGCCGTGGCCTGCGAGCCCGCGAAGGACGGTCAGGTGCCCTCGCTAGAGGCTCCGCCCGCGAGGCCCCTCCCCGAGAATCGCCCCGAGCCGTGCCTCACCGCGCAGCGCCCGGAGAACGAGCCCGACGCCGCGCCTTCACCCGAGGTCGTGCCGCCCGACGCGGGGCGTGCCGCCGAGCCCGTGCCTTGCCTCTCGGTAGCGCCGACGGCCGTCCCGGCGCCGTGCCTCTCGCCGAAGCCGCCGCCGCACCCTTGCCTCTCGGTGCGCAAGCCGCCGCATCCCTGAGCCGCGCCCGACGACCACGGAACTTTCCGGTCGGACGGTTGTCCGACACCGACCCCACACGCCCCCGCCGAGGAGCCTCATGCGCCGCTCGACTTTGCTCGTCTCCACCCTCGCCGTGACCGTCCTCGCCTGCGCCACCGTCGCATCCGAAGAGCGCGCGCGCCACCTGGCCGACACGGCCGGCATCGAGATCCCCTCCGCCGACGACGGCATCCCCGGTGTCGCGGCCCCCATGTCGCTCACCGCGAGCGACGGCACGGGGCTCAAGCTCGTGTCGGTCACGGCGAACGCGTCGATCGAGGACCCGCTCGCGTTCACCGAGCTCACCATGGTCTTCGAGAACCCGCTCGACCGTCAGCTCGAGGGGCAGTTCAAGATCACCCTCCCGCAAGACGCGTCGCTCAGCCGCTTCGCGATGAAGATCGACGATCGGTGGCAAGAGGGCGAGGTCGTCGAGAAACAGGCCGCGCGGCGCGCCTACGAAGACTTCTTGCACCGCAAACAAGACCCCGCGCTCCTCGAGCAGGGCGGCGGCAACGAGTTCGCCGCCCGGGTGTTCCCCATCCCTCCGCGGGGCCGAAAAGAGATCGTGCTCTCGTACTCCGAGACGCTCAAGGGCACCGAGCCCTACGTGCTCCCGCTGCGCGGTCTCCCGAAGCTCGAAGAGCTCGACATCAAGGTGCAAGGGGGCGCGGGCAGCGGAGGCCCGAAGACCTTCTACCGGCGCGATTTCTCCCCCGCGCGGGACTTCGTGCTCGGCGGAAAATCCGTCGCGCGGAACGCCGCCATCATGAACGAGAAGATCGCGGTCGCGCGCGTCGTCCCGTTCTCCGAGTCGCGCCCCGAGCCCGTCGAAGGCGCCCTCGTGCTGGTCGATACGTCGGCCTCGCGGGCGCTCGATCTCGAGGCGGGCGCGAAGCTCCTCCAAGGAGTCCTTGCCAAGCTCCCCGGCGACACGCGCCTCACCGTGCACGCCTTCGACGAGGACACGGCGCCGATCTTCGACGGCGAGGCCCGCGCCTACGGCGACGCCGAAACCCAAGCCATCGTGTCACGGCGAGCGCTCGGCGCCTCGAACCTCGAGCTCGCCCTCACGCGCGCCAAGACCCTCGTGGGCGGCTCCAAGGCGAAGAAGCGGGTGATCCTGGTCACCGACGGCGTCACCACAGTGGGCGAGACGGACTCGCAGAAGCTCGCAGCGACGGTCGAGAGCCTCACGGGCGCCGGTGTGGAGCGCCTCGACGCGATCGCCGTCGGGAGCGTTCGGGACGACGCCTTCTTGCGTCGCATCACGGGCAAGACTCTCCCCAAGTCGGGGGTCGTGCTCGCGGCGAGCCGAGGCCCGGAGGAGATCGCGCGGCGCCTCGGCGAGGCCACGAGCCGCAACGTGCCCGTGTCGGTCGAAGGGGCCCGATGGACGTACCCGAAGCTGCTCGACGGGCTCCAATCCGGCGACGAGGTGCTCGTCTACGCGGAGCTGTCCGAGGAACGGCCCCTCGTCGTGAGCGCGGCCGGGCAGACCCACAAGCCCCTCGTGCACAAGGCGGAGCGCCCGCTCCTCGAGCGCACCTGGGCGAAGGCCAAGATCGAGAGCCTCGTCGCAGCGCCCCTCCCCGGCGGAGAGGACGAGACCAAGAAGGCCATCGTCGCGCTGTCGACCAAACACCGCGTGATGAGCCCGCACACCTCGTTCCTCGTCCTCGAGACCGAGGCCGACTACGCGCGCTTCAACATCGATCGACGCTCCAAGCTCGACATCCTCACCATCGCCGACGGGCGTGTGGTCACCACGAAGCGCTCCCGCACGAACGACCCTTCGGACTTCGACGGCGACGACAAAGAGAAGAGCGGTGGCACGCGCGCGCGGGGTGAAGAGGGCTCCACGCGCGACCCCCACCTCGCGCGGCAGGCCGCCCTTCGCGAGGCGCAAGAGTTCGGATCCATTGGGCTTCTCAACACCGGTGCCGGCGGCGATCCGAACGCTCCCACCGCGCCGTGGGGCCGCGAGGAGGGCGACCCGATGAGCGCCCGCGGCAACATGTGGGGAGACAGCATCGGCGACGCGTTCGGTGCGGGTGGCCTTGGCCTCACGGGTGTGGGCGAGGGTGGTGGTGGGCAGGGCCAAGGGTTCGGTGGAGGAGGCACGATCGGCGGTGTCCGGCAGCCGGGATCCAGTGAGGGCATCGGGCTCGGGAGCATCGGCACGCTCGGGCACGGCGCCGGCACCGGCACGGGCCAAGGCTTCGGCAGCGGTCACGGAAGGCTCGGTGGCGCGCACGCGACGCACCCACCTCGCATTCGCCAGGGCGCGACCCAGGTGAGCGGCCGGCTCCCGCCCGAGGTGATCCAGCGCATCGTCCGGCAGAATTTCGGTCGCTTCCGCCTCTGCTACGAGAATGGGCTGCGAAGGAACCCGAATCTCCAGGGCCGCGTCGCGGTGCGGTTCATCATCGACCGGAGCGGCGCTGTCGCGAACGCGAGCAATGGCGGCTCCGACCTGCCCGACGCGAGCGTGGTCTCGTGTGTGGCGCGGGCCTTCATGAACCTCTCCTTCCCCCAGCCCGAGGGCGGAGTGGTCGTGGTGACGTATCCCTTCATGTTCGATCCGGGTGACGGCCCGCCCCCGCCGTTCCCGACCTTCCGGTCGACCCCCGAGCCCCCGAGCCGCGCGCCGCAACGCACCTTCGTGCGCGCGCCCGACAACGAGCGCGTCGGCGGAGAGCCGCCGTACGAAGGCAAGATGAAGGACGTGATGACCGCCATCGGAGCGGGCAACGTGGTCGCCGCGCGCGACCTCGCGACGAGCTGGCAGCGCACCTCCCCGACCGACGTGCTCGCCCTCGTCGCGCTCGGTGAGACAGCGGAAAAATCGGGGGATCGCGCCCTCGCGCAGCGCTCCTACGCGAGCATCGTCGACCTCTTCGGGTTCCGCGCCGACTCTCGAAGGTTCGCGGGCGCGAGGCTCGAGCGCTTGGGCGACGCGGGCAGCATCGCCCTGGCCACCGACATCTACGCCAAGGCCGTGGAGCAGCGGCCCGATCACCCTGCCGGCCACCGCCTGCTCGCCTACGCGTGGCTCAAGCAGAAGCAGTTCGAGAAGGCGTTCGAGGCGTGCCGCGTGGGCCTCGAGCGCAACTACCCCGAGGGGCGCTTCGCGGGCGTGAAGCGCATCCTCGCCGAGGATCTCGGGCTCATCGCCGCGGCCTGGAAGAAGGCCGAGCCCGCGCGCTCGGCCGAGATCGACAAGCGCCTCGAGCAGGCTCACGGCACGAAAGAGAACGGGCCGAGCCTCCGGTTCGTCCTGAACTGGGAGACCGACGCCAACGACGTCGACTTCCACATTCGCGACGCCCAAGGTGGGCACGCCTACTACGGCAGCCGCACGCTCGGCAGCGGCGGCGAGCTCTACGCCGACGTGACCACGGGCTACGGCCCCGAGTGTTTCACCATCCGCACGCCGAAGGCCCAACGGCCCTACCCCTACCGCCTCGAGGCTCACTACTTCGCGCGGGGACCGATGGGCTACGGCATGGGCAAGCTCCAGGTCATCGAGCACGACGGCGACGGCACGCTCACGTTCGACGAGCGCCCGTACGTGGTCATGGTCGACCGCGCCTACGTGGATCTCGGGCGCGTAGAGAAGTAGCGCAACCGAACGGAACTACTTCGTTTTCGCCGCAAGGGCCGCGGTCGTCGCTGGCCCTTCGGCGGGGCTCGGCGGGGGCTTCGGCGCCTTCGGGAAGAGCTCGGGCAGGGCACGGCGCAGCGCTTCGCCCAAGACGGCGTCGTGAGGGTGACCGTCCGCGGGGACGAGGTTCGTCACCTCGGTCACTTTGCAGGCGAGGCCAGGCGCCGCGCATGCCGAGGCCAGGTCGCCGAAGGGCCGACCCGCCCACGACGCATGCCAGAAAATCCGGACGTCGGTCTTCCGCGCGAGCGAGAGGTACGCGTCGCGAATGGGCTCGGTGAGGCACGTGTCGACCCCCACGACCGCCATAACGCCAGGGAAACGCGCAGCCGCGAACAAGCCCTCGTCGGCGTTGCAGCCCGCGGCGCTGTGCCCGACGACGACGACGTGACGGCGGTCGACCTTCGCGCGCCCCGCGAGGGCGGCGTCGGTCGCGTCGAGGAAGTGCCCCACGTCGAACGTGGGCCACATGACGGTGGCTCCGGTCGCGTAGCGCGTGTGCGTCGGCGCCGCGACGAGGAACGGCCTCGTCTTTCCAGAAGCCGTCAGCTCCGCGGCGATCTTGCGGAGGTCCCCCGGGGTGCCGTCGAAGCGCGGGTGCATGTGCTGCTCGGCGTTTTGCCCGTGCATGAACACGAGCACCGGCAGCACCTCGCCCTCGGCGGCCGCGTCGGGGACATGCACGAGCGCGCCCGGGCCTTGGCGAGAGAAGAGGAACTTCTTCTGGCGGTAGGGGAACGCCTTCGTGACGCCGGAGAACACGGCGCTCGACGCGAGCGCTGGAGCCGCCCCGAGGAGCGTGAGCCCCACGGCGACGAGCAGCGCCGAGGTGAGACTCCGAGCGTAGCGATGGCAATTCCCCACGTTACGAGCGTAGCTCCATCACGGCGCGAGCCAAGCCCGCGCTCAGGGCTGCACGAGCTTGTGCACGGCGACCGGATCGCCATTGCCGGCCGCGCCTTGCCGCACCACGTAGGTGATGTCGCCGCCGTTCGGGTCGGCCGACTGGAGGGTGACGGACCTGTCGGCGACCGCGTACGGGCTCAGCACCGCGAGCCCCACCGGGTCGGCCGGCGCGACCACCCGCACCCGCTGCGCCGCAGCGAGCGTCGTATGCGAGGTGACGTTCAAGATGCCGGCCGTGCGCAGGAGGAGCGGCATTTGACCCTGTCCGTCCGCGCCGTCGAGGGCCACGATCGTCTTGCCTTCGCGCGCGAACGTGAGGAGCGGCGCCGCCCACCCCATGCCCGTAGACATCGCGGCCGCGGCGTCCATTTGGCCCTGGTCGTAGACGACGACCACGTCGGCGCGCGAGAGCTTGAGGGCGTCGCGCAGGTCGGCCTCGTCCATCGAGACGGTGTAGGCGAGGGTACGACCGAGCGCCGCCGCGCCCACGAGCGACTTCACCTTGGCGACCACGGCAGGGTCCGACCACTTTTCGAACGAGAGAATGCGCAGCGGGTTCGCCGCGGGGAGCAGCACGGCGTTCGTGATGACCTTGGCCTGAGCCGAGGCGCCGAGCGCCGAGAGGCCGTCGTGGCCGACGACGATCTCGTGGCCGGGGTTCGTGCCTTGGCAAATGCCGCCCGCGCAGATGAGGGCCGGGCACACCTTGTTGCACACGCCGCAGTTGAACGGGTCGACCATCTTGTCGACGCAGATGCCGTTGCAGGGCTCGAGCGGAGGCGTGCACGGCGGCTTGCAGACGAAGTTGCCGTTCTCGAGGAGGCACTCGGTGTTCGGTGCCACGCACTGCACGAAGCACGAGCCGCAGCGGGCGGGCGTGTTGTAGGGGGGCGGCGGGCACGCGTCCACGCTCCCGTCGGTGGCGCCGTCGCCAGGGTTTCCATCGGTGCTGCCGTCGCCAGGGTTCCCGTCGGTGCTCCCGTCACCAGGGTTCCCGTCGGTGCTGCCGTCGCCCGGGTTCCCGTCGGTCGACGTGTCGGCGAGCGCATCGAGGCGCGCGTCGCCAGGGTTTCCGTCGGTCGACGTGTCGGCGAGCGCGTCGGTGCTGCCGTCGGTCGAGCCACCGCACACGCCGGCGACACACGCGACCCCGGGTGGGCATACGACGTCGCACGAGCCGCAGTGCTCACGCGTGACCAGCACGTCGACACAGTCGGTCCCGCACGCGGTGTAGCCCACCTTGCACGCGCCTCCGACGAGCGCGTTCTCGAGGCCGCACCCGGGCACCACCCCCACCGCGCACGCGAGCGTCGCGAGCACGATGGCCGAGGAACGAATCAGAGCCAACGTCGTTCGAGTGGGCTTCATGGCGTGACCTCTCCCGGCGCTTTCACCGGCACCGTGGCGCCGGACGAACCCTTGATTCTGGATCGTGTCACGTAAAACTCCACGCGGCGATTCGCGCGCTCGGCGGCCTGCGTGTTCACCTTGAGGCGCGACCTGCCGAACGACTCGGCCTTGAGCCGAGAGCCTTCCACCCCGAACCGCTCGAGCAGGCGCACCACCGAGTCGGCGCGCTCGCGGGAGAGCACGCGGTTGTGCTCCTCGGTGCCCGTGGCGTCGGCGTGGCCCTCGATGCTGATCTCGAGAATATCGGGCGTTTTCTTAATAAAATCGGCCACTTTCTGAATGATACCGAAGCTCGCGTGGCGCACGCGCGGGCTGTCGATGTCGAACAGGATCACGTCGTCGAGCAAGAGGCGGTCGCCCTCGAGGCGCACCTTGTCGTCCGCCGGAGGGCACCCGTTCGTCTTCGGGTCCTGGGTCTTCTCGCCGGGCACCTCGGGGCACGCGTCGTCGGCGTCGGGGATGCCGTCGTTGTCCTTGTCGGGGGGGCACCCGTTCGTCTTCGGATCGCTCGTGCGCACTCCCGGTACTTCAGGGCACGCGTCCTCCTTGTCGACGATGCCGTCCTTGTCGCGATCGGGGGGGCACCCGTTCGTCTTCGGATCGTTCGTGCGCACTCCCGGTACGTCCGGGCACGCGTCCTCTTTGTCGTAGATGCCGTCGCCGTCCCGATCCGGCGGGCACCCGTTCGTCTTCGGGTCGAGGCTTCGAACGCCGGGCACGTCCGGGCACGCGTCCTCGTCGTCGAACACGGTGTCCTTGTCGCGGTCCTTGCGCTCGGGGCAGCCGTTCGTCCTCGGGTCGTTCGTGCGCACGCCGGGCACGTCCGGGCACGCGTCCTCGTCGTCGAAGATGGTGTCCTTGTCGCGGTCGGTGCGGTCGTCGGGGCGCCCGTAAGAGACGTGGATCCCCGCGGCCAAGAGGCGCGCGTCGTCGGGGCGGAACGAGTCGTCGGGCTGGACCACGTGCGTGTATCCTACATACGGCCCGGCGAGCCACCGCGACCTCGACGAGGCGCGGAAATCCCAGCCGAGCTCCGCGTTCAAGCCGAGACGCGAGAGGCTCCCCGTCTGGGCGAACCCGGCGCGCGCGGAGAGCCACGGCCCGTCGATGCGGGTCTTCCCCAAGGGGTGGAAGCGGGCGCCGGCGAGCACGAGGAACGCCGTCCCCGTGCCCTGCTCGGCCACGTTCGGATCGAGCGGGGGATCGCCCTTCGAGAGCACGACGCCGCCGAGGTGCGCCTCGAGGCCGAGCATGCGGTGGAGCGCGACCTCGACACCCCCGCCGCCTTGTACGCCGAGGCCGAACTCACGCCCCTGGGTGCCTCCCACGGCGTGCGCGCCACCCACGTTGCCGTGCGGCGCGATCCACGTCTCGGCCGTGGCCGCTCGCGTCGCCGAGAGCAGCACGAGCACACCCACGACGCTCCCCCACGCCCGCCCCGTTCGTCGATGCATCATGAACCGATCACGGAGTATGCGCGGTCGGGGCCTCCTTTGCCAAGTACGGCGACACGGTCGCCCTCGACATGCGTGCATCTTGCACACATATGACGACCGCGTTCAGCGCTTCGCGTCTCTCCGAGCCTCGAGATCTTCCCATCGGGCCATGAGCCGCTCGACCTCGGCGCGGGCCTTCTCGGTCTGCTCGCGGAGCGCTGGAGCGTCGGCGGCACGCTTCGTGTAGAGCTCGGGGTCGGCGAGCTTGGCCTCGAGCGCCGCGAGCGTGTCCTCCGCCGAAGCGACCTTTTCGAGGAGGCCTTCGAGCTCGATGCGCTCCGCGTACGTGAGCGGCTTCGGTCCGAGCGCGGCAGCCTCGATCTTCTCGGCCTTCGCGGGTTTGTCGCCGAGCGTGCGAACCGGCGCGGGCTCTGCGGCCTTCGCGCGTTCGGCCTCGCGCGCCAAGGCCTCGGCCTTGAGGGTTTTGTAGGTGGAGTACCCACCTTGGTAGAGCACGGTCTTGCCGTCGCCCTCGAACGACAGGATGGCCGTCGCGACGTTGTCGAGGAACGCGCGATCGTGGGACACGACGATGGCGCAGCCCGGCCAGGTCTCGAGCAGGTCCTCGAGGGCGCTCAGCGTCGCGACGTCGAGATCGTTCGTGGGCTCGTCGAGGAGGACGAGGTTCTTCCCCTCGCGGAGCACCTTCGCGAGCGCGACACGAGCCCTCTCGCCTCCGGACAGCGAAGACACCTTCTGACGCTGCTTGTGCCCGTCGAAGAGGAAGCCCTCGAGGTACACGCGGAGATCGACCTTCTCGGTGCCGAGGTCGACCTGACCACCGCCCGTCGAGAGCGCGCCCTCGTGCCCCGCGACGTTGTCGTACACGGTCCAGTCGTCCTCGAGGCTCGAGCGCGCCTGATCGAAGAGGGCGACCTTGGTATTGGCGCCGACCTTCACCGTACCCCGATCGGGCACGAGCTCCCCCGTGAGGAGGCGCAAGAGGGTCGTCTTGCCGACGCCGTTCCGCCCCACGACGCCGATGCGATCGCCCGCGACGAGGTGCAGGGTCAGGTCCGAGACGAGCTCCCTGCCACCGAGAGATACGCCGACGCCCTCGAGGTCCAAGATGCTCTTGCCGAGCCGCGCCACGTTCCCGTCGATGCCGGTGAAATCGACGGTCTTCACGTCCTCGCGGGGTTTGTCGGCGATGGCTGCCTCGGCCCTCTGGATGCGCGCCTTCTGCTTCGTGGTCCGCGCCTTCGGCCCGCGGCGCAGCCACTCGGTCTCGCGGCGGAGGAAGTTCTGGCGGTTCTTCTCGACGCGCTCTTCGTGCGCCAAGAGCTCGGCCTTCCGCTCGACGTAATCCGTGTAGTTTCCATCGAACTCGGTCACGGTCCCGCGATCGAGCTCGAAGATGCGATCGCACACGGCGTCCAGCACGAAGCGATCGTGCGTCACCATGACGACCGACCCGGGCAGGTCGTTCTTCAGGTATTTCTCGAGCCAATCGATCGTCTCGGCGTCGAGGTGGTTCGTGGGCTCGTCGAGGATGGCGAGCGCGGGCTTCGCCACGAGGAGCCGCGCGAGGGCCACGCGTCGTTTCTCGCCGCCGCTCGCCTGACCGAGCTTCCTGTCGAGGAGGGGCACGATGCCGAGCGCCGCCGCGATCTCTTCGACGACGTGCGAACGATCCCACCCGCCGAGGCGCTCGATGGTCTCGCCGAGCTCGGCCTGGCGTGCGAGGCGCGCCGTGTCGTGAGGGTCCTTGGAGATGGCTTCGGAGAGGGCGGCATGCTCACGCGTCGCGGCTTCCCACTCGGCGAGGCCCGAAGCTATGACCTCGCGCGCCGTGGCGTCGTCCGGGAGCACGGGCTCCTGGGGCAGGTAGAGCACCTTCGCGCCGCGGCGCACCTCGAGCACCCCCGTGTCCATCGGCTCCTCGCCCGCGAGCACGCGGAGGAGCGTCGACTTTCCGGTCCCGTTGATGCCGAGCACACCGACGCGCTCGCCCTCGCGAACGGTGAGGTCGACCGACTGAAACAGCGTGCGGGCCCCGTAGGCCTTCGACACCCCACGTGCGCTGAGGAGGCTCATCGAGGCCGGGCTTCTACCATCCGCGCCGCGCGACGTACCCGCTTCGCGAAACGATTTCGGCTCGTCGGCGCTCCGGCCGGGAATTTCCCACCATTCGAGGCGCGTGGGCCACCTCGAGCACCGAACGTACGGGCGCAACACGTGCGCGCGAATCCCATTTCGCACTTCGAGACCCGAACGACGACGTGCCGAAGCGGTCGGCTCGAAGGAAATAGAGTTGCCCGTTCGCTTCGAACCTTGGAAAACTGCGCGAACTTCGGAGCTTGGCTCCGCCACGGCATCCGCCACACGAGCTTCCCTCGAGGAAATAGCATGGCAAACCGACGTATCCGTCTCGCAGGAGCCGCGCTGGCCACCACGGCCGCCGCCCTCGTATCGTCCACCGCGAGCGCCCAAGCCGTCCCTTCCGGGACGGGCTACGCCGCCGACAACCTGAACCCGTCGGAGCGAGGCAGCGACTTCTTCACCGCCGAGTCCCTCGATCTTCGCGGCCACGGTCGCCTCGGCTTCGGCATGGTGGTCACGAACTCGTACCGCCTCGTGGCCGACCGCCGTGACGACGGCGGGGTGAACGCGTCCATCGTGAGAAACCAGGCGTTCATGCACCCGGGCGCCACCTTCATCCTCTTCGACCGCGTGCGCCTCGCGTTCAACGTCCCGCTCGCCTTCTTCAGCGACGGCAACACGGCCGCGATGCCCGTCACCCGCAATGGCGCGACGGGGCTCGGCACCTACGCGCCGCCCACCGAGCAAGTCGTCCTCGGCGACGTCCGCGTGGGCGCCGACGTGCGCGTCTACGGCACCTACGGCGACAAGCTCACCCTCGCGGTGGGCATGCAGGGGTTCGTCCCGACCGGCAAGACGGACTCGTACACGGGCGACGGGAACCCTCGTCTCTTGCCGCGCGTCTCGGCGGCCGGCCAAATCGGGATGTTCCAATACGGCGCGCAGGTGGGCATCCACATCCGCACCCGGGACGACGTCGCCTTCGGCCGGGACTACGGCAACGGCGGCTACATCGGCAACGAGTTCACCTTCCAAGCCGCGGCGGGCGTGCGCCTCGCCAACGGCCGCGCGGTGATCGGCCCCGAGCTCTACGGCCGCAAGGCGTTTTCGGATACCGACGGTATGAGCTCTCCGGTCGAGGCGCTCCTCGGCGGGCACTTCGGTCTCACCCAGAACGTGCGGCTCTCGGCCGGCGTCGGCGCGGGGCTCACGAAGAACTACGGCGCGCCCGTCGCTCGCGGCATCTTCGGCCTCGAGTGGATCTTGGACTCGCCCGTCGCGCCGCCTCCGCCCGACGAGGACAAGGACGGCATCATCGACTCGCTCGACGCGTGCCCCAAGCTCGCCGGCGTCGCGAGCGACGACAAGGACAAGAACGGGTGCCCCGCGGTCGCCGCGGCCGCCGACCGCGACGCCGACGGCCAGCCCGACGACGTCGACGCGTGCCCCGACGTGGTGGGCATGAAGTCGAACGACCCCGTGAAGAACGGCTGCCTCCCCGACCGCGACAAGGACGGCATCCCCGACACGCAGGACGCGTGCGGCGACGTGCCCGGCGTGGGCTCGCAGGAGCAGCTCAAGAACGGCTGCCCGGCCGACAAGGACGGCGACGGCATCCCCGACAGCGAGGACGCCTGCCCCGACAAACCGGGCAAACGCAGCGACGACGCCAAGAAGAACGGATGCCCCATCGAGGACACCGACAAGGACGGCGTCATGGACGACGTCGACGCGTGCCCCGGTGACGCGGGCAAACCGAACGCGGATCCCGCCAAAAACGGCTGCCCCGAGGCCGTCGTGAAGGGCGATCAAATCCAGATCGGGCGCCAGATCCAGTTCAAGACGGGCTCGGCCGAGATCCTCAAGAACGCCGAGAACGACGAGGTCATCGCCGCGGTGGTCTCGGTCATGAAGGGCCACCCCGAGATCAAGGCCATCCGCGTCGAAGGCCACACGGACAACGTGGGCAACGCCGCCGGAAACAAGAAGCTCTCGCAGGCGCGCGCCGAGTCGGTCAAGAAGGCCCTCGTCGGCAAGGGCATCGACAAGGGTCGCCTCACGACGGCCGGGCTCGGCTCCGAGAAGCCGCTCGACCCCGCCGAGAACGACGCCGCTCGCGCGAAGAACCGCCGCGTCGAGTTCCACATCGAGGGAGCGGCCAAATGAACGACTTCGTCTTTTCGTCCTCCACGAGGAAATCGAGCATGACTTCCCGCTTCTTCCGCCTCCCGCTAGCCCTCACCGCCGCCGCGTCGACGCTCGCCTTCGCCGCGACGGCGAGCGCCGCCGACGCCCCCGCCGCGCCGGCCGTACCCAAAGGCACCGCGCCCGCGGCCGCACCCGCGACGAAGGGCGCCACCGAGGTCGCCGGGACCGGCACGTTCGCGGCCCAAGTCAAAGAAGACGAGCGCAAGGCCGCCAAGGACGCGACCGAGGCCTCGCTCAGCGCCGGTGGTCTCTTCACGAGCGGAAACGCGCGCACCATCGCCCTCACGGCCGGTGGCAAGCTCCGCCTCCGCCGCGACGTACACCAGTTCTCGGCCTCGTTCTTCGGCAACTACGCGCGCGCCGGAAAGAAGGGCGAGCCCGTCGTCGACACCGTGGCGAACCTCCAGGGGCTCGCGCGGTACGACTACTTTTTCTCGAACAATTTCGCGGCGTTCCTGCAGGGCACGGGCAGGCACGACAAGTTCCAGGGCCTCGATTTCCGCCTCACGATCGACCCGGGCGTGGCCGCGTACCTCATCGAGACGAAGCAGCAGAAGGCCTGGATCGAGGCCGGCATGCAGATCCAACACGACGTGCGAAACCAGGAGACGCTCGACAAGTCCGCGCCCGTGGGTGGCTCGTCGTCGATCGACAAGTCGGTCACGTACGCCAACGCGCGCTTCTACGTGGGCTACGATAACCAGCTCTACGAGATGGTGAGCCTCACGACCGGCGTCGAGTACCTCCAGAACGTGCACGAGTCGGTCAGCATCTACCGCTTGAACCTCGACGCCGGCATCAAGGCAAAGGTTTCCGACAAGCTCGCCATCGCTACGACCTACCAGATGCGCTTCGAGAACCAGCCGCTCCCCACGGTGGAGAAGGCCGACTCGATCGCCTCGGTGAACCTCGTCTACACGCTGTTCTGATCTCGTTTCGTGCGAGCATGGGGGAGCATGGCTCCCTCGATGCATCGCCTCGTGAACGTCGTCAAACCGTACGCCTGGGGCTCGCGCACGCAGATCGCCGAGCTCCTGGGCCTCCCCTCTCCCTCCGCAGGGCCCGAGGCGGAGCTTTGGATGGGCGCCCACCCGGCCTCTCCCTCGCGCATCGTCGAGGAGGGGGCCGAGGCTCGGGCGCTCGATTCATGTATAGCGCACGATCCCTCGGGTCACCTGGGCGACGCCACGCTGCGCGCGTTCGGCCCCAAGCTGCCCTTTTTGCTGAAGGTGCTCGCCGCGGCGAGCCCGCTCTCGCTCCAGGCCCACCCGAACGCCGCGCAAGCCAAGGCCGGCTTCGATCGCGAGAACGCCGCGGGGATCGCGCTCGACGCCCACACACGCAGCTACAAGGACGCGAGCCACAAGCCCGAGGTGCTCTGCGCCCTCACGCCCTTCTGGGCGCTCTCCGGCTTCCGCCGCGCGAAGGACGCGGCGCGGGTCTTCCGCGCGACGGGGGCGCCACGCCTCGCGCCCTACGCCGACGTGCTCGAGACGAAGGGCGACGGGGACGCGCTCCGAGAGGTGTTCCTCGGGCTCTTCGCGAGCGAGGAGAAGCGGGAGATCGCCGAGGAGGTGACCCATGGCGCCGAGGCGCTCCGAGGCGCGGGCTTCGTGGACGAGGCCGAGTGGACCTCGCGCCTCGCCCGGGAGTACCCCGGCGACGTGGGGATCGCCGTCGCGCTGCTCCTGAACCTCGTGAAGCTGTCCCCCGGTCAGGCGCTCTTCCTCGATGCAGGGAATCTACATGCTTACCTCGAGGGCACCGGCATCGAGCTCATGGCGAGCTCCGACAACGTGCTCCGAGGTGGGCTCACCGTGAAACACGTCGACGTCGACGGGCTCGCCGAGGTGCTCGAGTTCCGGCCGACCGAGGTCCCGTACGCGCGGCGCGTGGCGACCCCCGATGGGGCCATCGTGTACCGCACGACCGCGGCCGAGTTCTCCCTCTCGCGCGTCGAGGTCGACGGGGCGCGTTCGCTCGCGGCCGCGACGGGCCCTCAGATCGTGCTCGTCACGAGGGGAGCCTGCGACGTACGACGCGGCGACGAGGTGACCCACGTACGGCGCGGAGAGTCTCTCTATGTCAGGCACGGTGACGGGCCGCTCGAGCTCCTCGGCGACGCGACGCTCTTTCGGGCCACCGTCCCGTGAGGCCGCGCCGTCGTGAACGCGGGCCTGACGCCCCGAGCCCCCGAGACGCACGTGAGAGTGGTCACGCCCACGGACCCGGGATAAAAGCCGCGCCCATGAGGTTCTTCCGAAAGGCCGCCCTCCTCGCTTCGTCGATCGTGCTCGCGACGCTCTCGGGGGCGAGCTCGGCGCAGGCCGAAGAGCCTCCGCCTCCCGACTCGGAGGACGGCTTCGAGGCCTGCCAGAAGTTCCAGGAGCGCGCCGACAAGGACCTCGACGCGTGGGCGAAAGATCAGCCCAAGGTCCCCTTCAAGCCCGAGCGCGAAGAGACCATCCTCGGTGGGCCCTGGGTCGAGCTGACGCGAGCCATCGCCCACTCGAGCGGTGTGATCGCGGCCACGCTCATCCCTGCCCTCGGCGCCCAGCTCCGCGACAGCAAGCCCGCGCCGACGATCTCGTTCCCGTGGTCGTTTCAGATAGGGCCGGCGCTCGCGTGCTCGCGCGAGAAGGGCCAGTTCGTCGTCCGAAAACACATCCCGAACCGCATCATGCTCGAGCCGGCGATCGTGCCCGTGAGCGGCTCGTCGGTGGGCATGTGGGTGCGCCCGGGCTACCGGCTCCTCGTGCACCCGAGCACGTGGGTGGCGGGATTCGGTGGCGGCATCGGCAGCACCATCGATCTCTTCGGGTTCGAGAGCGGAGGGAAAAAAGAGCCCTTTCGCGCGTCGATTAGCCCCGAGGTGCTCGTGCACTTCGGCCACTGTTGCGACCGCGGGTACTTCACGATCACGGTGAGGAGCGACATCTTCCTCGCCGGCGAAGACCGCTTCTTGATCGGTGGCAATGTAGGATACACCTATTTCTGACGGTCAGAGGCTGGCCGACGCTCAGGGCTCGTAGCCCACGATCGGGACGGCCTCGGCGCCTTCGGGGACGGCGAGGGCGTTCGTGCGGAGGAACGAGAACGCCTGGTCGAACACGGCCTCCGCGTCGGCCACCTGCCCGTGTGTGCACCCTGGCATCTCGACGTACGTCGAGGGGACGCGCTTCGCGGCGAGCCGGACGCTCCCCGAACGCATGCGCGCGGTGACGTCGAGCGAGCACGCCCCGGTCACCACCGCGCGCGACCGCTGGAACGAGGGGACCGAGACGTCGGTCGGCGCGCCGAGGACGAAGGCCTTCGTGAAACGAGCCGGGTGCGACGCCGAGAGCTTCTCGGCGATGGTCGCGCCGGCCGAGTACCCCACGATGGTGATCCCTTCCGGAGGGATCTCCCGAAGGCCCGCGGCGGCGAGCGCGGCCTCGATGCGCGCTCCTTGGCGCTCCGTGTCCCACGACCACGAGTGGAAGCCGGGCGCCCCTTGGCAGGGCACGTCACCGTCGATCGCGACGACCCCGCCCTGCGCGCGGGCGGCCTCGGGGAACGCCGCGAGGTACCCTTCGGCGTTCGAGCAAATTCCGGGGAGGAACACGGTGGTCGGGGGGCGCCCATCGTCGGCTCGCACGACGACGGCGCGAGCGTCCCCAGGGACGCGCAGGTGCTCGAGCTTCGCCGGAGCACGCGGCGACGAAGCAGCCACGACCGTCGCCTTCGAGGCGACCGTGGGCGCTGGGATCGGCTCCCCACGCAGCTCTCCGCCGGTCGGCGGCGCGGCCTTTCGGCAGGCGGGCGCGAGCCCCAGGAGCACGAGGGCGAAGACGGAGCGCACCATCGAAGTCGCAGGCCTCATGCCCGTACGTCGCCCACCGGCCGATCGGTGTGACCGGCCCGCGGCAAAAAAAGCGCGGGCACGGTGCCATCGTTGACCGTGCCATTCCTGAATGGCAACGTTAGGGGATGCGTAAGCGCCCTACGAACGACGGCAACGTGATCTCCCTCGGCTCGCTCACCCCGGGCCCCGTCTTCGAGCGGACCGTCCGAGGGGATGGCGTCGACCTCCACGTGACCGAGCGAGGAGCCTTGCACGCGCCGACCGTGGTCCTCGTGCACGGGTACCCCGACAACCAGTCCGTGTGGGACGCCATCGCGACCGAGCTCGCGGCGCACTACCACGTGGTCACCTTCGACGTACGCGGCGCAGGCCGCTCGGGCACCCCGAAGAGGCTCGCCGACTTCGCGATGGATCGCCTCTCGAACGACCTCCGCGCCGTGTGCGACGCCGTCGCGCCGGGCAAGGGCGTCCACCTCGTGGGGCACGATTGGGGCTCGATCCACTCGTGGGAGTCGGTCACGGACCCGTCGTTCGAGGGAAAAATCCTCTCTTTTACGTCGATCTCCGGGCCGTGCCTCGACCACGTCGGCATGGCGATGCGCGAGCACCTCGTCGGCGGGCCTCGCGGCCTCGGGAAGATCGGAGGGCAGCTCTCGCGGTCTTGGTACATCCTGCTCTTTCAGCTCCCGTTCCTCCCCGAAGCGGCGTGGCACGGCGGGTTCGCCAAAGCCATCCCGCGCTTTCTCGCGAAGAGAGAGGGCATCCCACGCGACGAGACCCGCGAGCGCTCCCGCCTCTCGGACGGGACGAAGGGCATCGGGCTCTACCGCCGCAACATGCTCGAACGCCTGCTTTTCCCAAGGGATCGGCGCACCGACATCCCCGTGCAGATCGTCGTCCCGGAGGGCGATCCGGCGGTCTCCCCGTGGCTCACCGAGAGCGTGGACAAGTTCGTCCCGAACCTCCACCGGCGCGTGGTTCGCGGCGGCCACTGGCTCCCGCTCTCCCGCCCGAAGGACGTCGCGCGGTACGTCGACGAGATGGTGCGCTTCGTCGAGCAGGGGAGCGAGAGCCCTTCCTTCAAGCGGCTACGCGGCGCGCGTGCGCGGCGACGTCTCGTGCTCGTCACCGGGGGAGGCTCCGGCATCGGACGCGCCACCTGTCTCCTCTACGCGAAGGCCGGGGACGACATCGTCGTCGTCGACAAAGACGGGGACGCCGCGCGACGGGTCGCCGGCGAGTGCGCGGCTCTCGGCGCCACCGCGAGCGCCTACGCGGTGGACGTCTCCACCGAGCGTGAGAACCGCACCCTGCGCGACGGGGTCCTCGCGCGGGAAGGTGTGCCGGACGTGCTCGTCCTCAACGCCGGTATCGGGCTCGCGGGCCGGTTCTTCGACACGACGGCGCGCGACTGGGACGACCTCCTCGCGGTGAACGTGCTCGGCGTCGTTCACGGCGCGAGGCTCTTCGGCGAGGCGATGCGCGCTCGCGGAGAAGGTGGTCACATCGTGGTCACGGCCTCGGCCGCCGCGTTCGCCCCGGGCAAGAGCCTGCCCGCCTACGGCGTGTCGAAGCGCGCGGCCCTCATGGTCGCCGAGTGCTTGCGCGCCGAGCTCGCCGAGGACGGCATCGGCGTATCCGCGATTTGCCCTGGGATCGTCGACACTCCCATCACGCGAAGGACGCGTTTCGCCGGCCGCGACGAGGCCGAGGAGAGCCGCGCACGCGACGAGGCGGCCAAGCTCTACGCCCTCCGAGGGGTCGGCCCCGAGGTGGTCGCGGAGGCCATCGCGCGGGCGGTCGCGGAGGACCTCGCGGTGGTGCCCGTCAACGTCGAAGCTCACGTGCTCCACGCGTTGTCGCGCGCCGCTCCTAGCTTCGTGCGCTGGCTCGGCACGTTCGATCCGCCCGGCACACGCCCCAAAGCGCGACGTGTACGAGGCGCACGCACATGACCCGCCCACGCACCGGGGACCAAAACACCTACCGCATCGACGACCTCGCGCGCGCCGCCGGAACCACGGTGCGCAACGTGCGCTCGTACCAAGAGCGCGGGCTCCTCGCGCCCCCCGCTCGCGAAGGGAGGATCGGGCTCTACGATCGGGGGCACCTCGCGAGGCTCCGCATGATCGGCGCGCTCCTCGATCGCGGCTTCTCGCAGCGCGCCATCGCCGAGGTGGTGAAGGGCCTCGAAGAGGGGCACGACGTGCGCGATCTCGTGGGTCTCGAAGACGCGCTGACCCGGCCCTTCTCCGACGAGACCCCGGGTGAGGCGACGCGCGGCGAGCTCGCGACGCTCTTCGGGGGCTCCGACGACATGGTCGCGCGTGTCGAGGGAGCCGGGCTGGTCGTCGCCCAGGGCGGAGACCGCTTTCATGTCCCTAGCCCCGAGGTGCTGAGAGCCGCGGCCAAGCTCCACGAAGCGGGGGTTCGCCCTGCGCCCCTGATGATCGCCCTCGAGAAGATCCGATCGAGCATCGCCATCATCGCCACGACGCTCGTCGATCTCCTGGTCGTCGAGGTGCTCGGGCCGCGCCTCACGTCGAACGAAGGGGGAGCCGCCCTCCGCGATCTCGAGTCGACCGTCCGCGACCTTCGCCCCCTGGCCCGGCGAGCCACGACCGCCGAGCTGATGCTGGCCCTCGACGCCCGAACCCGCGCAGCGATCGGAGAGCACCTCCCGACACTCGCCCGGGGACCGAAGAAACCCGCTCGAAAGCCGCGAGGGCGACGCACGACCACGATGTAGCCAACTACCCTACCGGTGGGACGTGTCTCGGCGATACGCGGCGAACGTTCGCGCGGTAGGATCGCAGGATCCGTGCGTAGGTACGCCGAAGGAGGATCCCGATGAAGACCGACGGTACCGACTCCGCCCCGCTCGACGTGCTGATCGTTGGTGGAGGGTTTGCCGGGATCTCGGCGGCCCGCGAGCTCTCCGCGATGGGCGCGAAGGTGCGCCTCCTCGACTCGTACACGGACCATCTCGGCGGACGCGCCTACGCGTACGACGCAGGCATCCCCGCGGGCTCGCCGCTCCGGTTCGACCATGGCGCCGAGTACGTGGGCGACGCGCAGAACACGATCATGGACCAGATTCGGGAGCTTTTGCCCGAGGGGCTCGTGAACGGCGCGAACCTCCGAACCAAGATCGTGCCGCCTTGGGAGGTGATGATCCTGAATGGGGAGCGCTACTGCTTCAAGGGAACGGACAGCCTCTTCGGGATCCCCGGAGCGCCACCTCAGCTCGGTATCGTGGCGGCGATCGGGATGGTCGGAATGATCGCCGAGATGTCCCTCATCGAGGCCTCGATCGACGTCGTCGAGCCTTGGAAGGGCCCCGACTGGCTGCTCGCGCTCGACAAGGTCGACGTCTGGTCGTGGCTCGGCGAAAAATGGTGGCTCGTGCCCACCGTGAAAGACCTCATGCGCATCAGCATCGAGGCCCTGCTCTCGGTCGAGCCGTCCCAGATCTCTCCCTATTACCTACTCTGGTATACCGCCTGCAACGACGGCTTCTTGAACGAGATCAACGACGACGTGGGCGGGCCCCAGCAATACTGGCTGAACAAGGGCACGAGCACCCTCGCCGAGGCGTACGCCGCGAAGGTGAGACACACCATCACCCAGGGCACGCGCGCCACCACGATCGACCTCCGCGGCGACACGGTGGTCGTGACGACGGACACGGGCGAGTGCATCAGGGCGAAGAAAGTCATCGTCGCCACGTCGCCCGCCACGGCCGGAAAGATCACCTTCTTGCCCGAGCCACCCGCGGCCAGGAAGGCGCTCATGTCCCAGCCCATGGGCACGACGCTGAAGTGCCAAGTATTCTACAAAGAGCCCTTCTGGCGAGACTCGAACGGCTATTCGTACGACGGCTACGTCGGCGGGGCGAACTACCCTATTCTCTGGGTGATGGACAACTCGGGGACCGGCCCCGAGGGGCCCTTCGTGCTCATGACCTTCACGGTGGGTGAGCAGCTCGCCAAGCTCGGACCGAACCCCACGCAAGACGCCATCGTGACGTGGATCACGGGCACGCTGCGCGACCTCTTCCAAGACGAGCGGGCCCTCCCGGAGGCGGGCCTCATGATCCGCCTCGACCACTACCTGTGGACACCGGAAGAGCCCCACGTCGGCGGTGGACCGAACACGATCTTCACGCCTGGAATGCTCACCGGAGAGCCGGGCCAGCTCCTCGATGCTTCGTGGGACGACAAGGTGTTCTTCGCGTGCGCCGAGAACGCGCGGAACCTCACGCCCCACTCGACCTCGCCTCGCTACGATCTCTTCGCCCCGGAGCACAAACCGGCCTATGGCGCCGACAAGGTGCTCCTCCCCACCTCCAAGGGCCCGTACTACACCAAATACTCCGATATGCGCGTGGATCTCGGGTACATGTCGGGGGCGATGGAATCGGGGCGTTACCGTGCGCACGAGGTGGCCCGGAGCCTCGGGCTCTCGGGGGCGCTGCCTCTGCCCACGAGCCAAGCGCCCACGGCGGTCGCGGGAGACGCCCTCTCGGCGGCCCCGACGATCACGCCCGACCACGTGGAGGCCGTGCTCCGGGAGCTTCGCGAAGAGCTCCTCGGCCCGAACGGGAAGGCACGCCTCGAGGGCTTCGCGGAGGGCCTCGCGAGCCCGCGCGGATTCCCCGCGTTCTTGCGAGAGCTCGTGGCGAAGGTGCTCAGCGGCGACGGAAACCCGATGTCCACGAGCGATGCCGCGCGCGTGCCCGAGCTCCTTCGGCACGTGAGAGACGTCGCCGTGGCGCTCGCCGCTCACGTCTTGCCCTCCCACGACGCACCTCCCACCGAGGTCGGGAGCCGAATCGCCGAGCACGTGAGCGCCATCGACGGCGCCATGAGCCCCCCAACGACATGACCCTACCGCCCCCACCGGAATCGAGCCCCGTGTCGACGTCGAGCCGTGGTCCGCGCCTCGGAGGCTCGATTTTCCCCGCCTCGCGCGAGGCGCCGATCGAGCTCGGGCGCTACGCGGTGGTCTCCATGCTCGGCAAGGGCGGGATGGGCGTGGTGTACGAAGCGGTCGATCGTGAACGCGGGCAGGTCGTCGCGCTGAAGACGCTCCGAAGCCTCGACCCGAACGGCCTGCGCCGCCTCAAGGCCGAGTTTCGGAGCGTCGCGGACATCGTGCACCGGAACCTCGTGCTCCTCCACGAGCTCGTGGCCGACGGCGACGACACGTTCTTCGTGATGGACTACGTCGCGGGAGAGAATTTCCTCGACCACGTGCGCGGGAAACGCATGTCACCGCGTGAGAAGAGCCGCGCCGAACCGCTCGCCGCGACGCTCCCCGAGCCCGTCGTGCGCACCGAGCGAACGGACGACGACGACGTCGCACCACCGCTCGATCCCTCGCGGCTCGACCGCCTCGGAGAGACGATCATCCAGGTCGTGTGCGGTCTCTCGGCCCTCCACAAGGCCGGGAAATTCCACCGCGACGTCAAGCCGACCAACGTGCGTGTCACGGCCCAGGGGCGCGCCGTCGTCCTCGACTTCGGCCTCGTGAAGGGCGAGGTCGGTCTCGATCTCTACGGACCGACGGCGGGGACGCCCGCGTACATGGCGCCGGAGCAGGTCCTCGGCCAGCCGGTGTCGGCGGCAACGGATCTCTACGCCGTAGGTGTGATGATGTACGAGGTGCTCGTCGGGCGCAGGCCGTTCGCCGGATCGCCGCTCTTCGTCCTCGCCAGCAAGGTCAACGCGATGCCTCCCCGGCCGCGTTCGTACGCGCCGTGGCTACCCGAGCACTTGGATGCATTATGCATGGATTTGCTCGCGACGTCCCCCGAGGCGCGCCCGTCGGCCGCCGAGGTCGTGCGGAGGCTCGGCGGCGACCCGGAGGCGCTCGCCACGGGGACGGGAGAGGGCCTCGCGCGCTCGGAGCTCTCGTCGTCGCAGGAGCGAAACGGCCCGGTCTCGGCACCGCCGGTCATGAGCTCGACGAGCCCGTTCCAACCGCAGGGAGACTCGCCTCAGGACGCTCGCCCTCCGAGCTCCGTCTCGCCGGGGCCCCTCTCGTCGTCGCAGAACGCATCTTCCCTGTCGCTGGTCGGTCGCGAACGAGAGCTCTCGCTCCTCGCCGAAGCGTACGCCGACGTGAAGCGAGGCAACACGGTCGCCGTCGCCGTGTCCGGGCACTCGGGCGTGGGCAAGAGCTCGGTCGTACGGGCCTTCCTCGACGGGCTCCGAGCGTCGGGCGAGGCGACCCTCCTCGAAGGCCGGTGTTACGAGCGTGAGAGCGTGCGCTTCAAGGCGTTCGACGAGGTGGTGGACGCCCTCGGTCAGCAGCTCCGCTTCGTGCCTTGGCAGGAGCGGGCCCAGATCGTCCCCGACGGCATCGGCGAGCTGTCGCGTATCTTCCCGGTGCTGGCCGACCTCGCGATCGCCGCGGGCGCTCGCCCCGACGACCGTGCCGTCGAGCCGGTGGAGCTCCAGCGCCGAGCCTTCGCGTGCTTGAAGGGGATCCTCGGCCGACTCTCGGCGCAGAAGCCGATCGTCGTCTACATCGACGACCTCCAGTGGAGCGACAAGGACAGCGGCAGGTTGCTCGTCGAGCTCTTGTCTCCACCCGAGCGACCACCGTTCTTGCTCGTCACCACGTTCCGTCGCGAAGAGGTGGCGACGAGCCCCGCGCTCGCGGCGCTAACCCACCCCGATCTGCGCGATAGAATTCGAGATTTGCACGTCGGACCGCTCTCGTTCCAGGGCTCGTGCGACCTCGCACGCAGGCTCTTCGCGGCGGCCGATCCCCCCCCGTCCGACGAGGTCGTCGCGGCCGTCGCGCGCGAATCCGATGGCAACCCGTTCTTCGTCGGGGAGCTCGTGAGGCACGTCTCTGCCGGTGGCGCCGTAGAGGTCTCGCTCTCCGAGGTCGTCGCCGCGCGGCTCTCCGGGCTCTCCGAGCGGGCGCGGCGGACCCTCGAGGTGGTCGCCGTCGCGGGACGCCCCCTCGAGCAAGGTATCGTCGAAAAGGCCGCCGGCCTCTCGAACGACGCGAGGGCCGTCATCGCCACCCTTCGTGCCCACGGGCTCGTACGAACCCGTGGGGCCCGCCAAAGGGACACCATCGAGACCTACCACGACCGCATCCGCGAGCACGCCTCGGGTGCGCTCCCCGACGACCAGCGCCGGGCCCGTCACCTCGCGATAGCTTCTGCGCTCGAGGGCTCGGGTCGCGCCGACGCCCGCGATCTCGCCCTCCATTTCCATGGGGCGGGCGACTTCCCTCGCGCCTACACGAACGCACGAAAGGCCGCCGAGCTCGAGGCCGAGGGCCTCGCCTTCGATCGCGCCGCCGAGCTCTTTTCGCTCGCGCTCGACTGCGCACCTCGCGACATCGAGGACATCGTCCGTGTTCGTGTGCGGCTCGCGGAGACGCTGGTCTGTGCGGGCCGCTCGGCCGAGGCCGCGCCGCATTTCCTCACGGCCGCCGCCGAGAGCCGCGAGCCTGCGTCGCTGGATTTGCGGCGCCTCGCGGCAGAGCAGCTCCTCGTCAGCGGGCGCATCGACGAGGGCGTAGAGGTGCTCCGCCCCGTGCTCGAGAAGGTAGGCCTCTCGTACCCCGAGACGCCGAGGCGCGCCGTCCTCGCCATGCTCACGCGCATCGCGGCGCTCGAGATTCGAGGCACGGGCACGCGCACGCGCCCCGAGGCCGAGGTACCGAAGGCCGACCTCGCGCGCGTCGACGTGGCGTGGTCCGCGGGAAAAGGGCTGCTCGCGGTCGACTCGGTGCGCGGCGCCTATTTCTTCGTTCGAACCTTGGAGCTCGCGCTCCGCGCCGGCGAGCCTCGGCGGGTCGCTCGAAGCCTCGCGATGTACGGCATGATGAACGTGTTCGGCGGTGATCGCGGCGGCGAGCGGCGGGGCATGGCGCTCATCGGGAAATCGCTCGCGCTCGCCGAGTCGCTCGAGGATCCTTCGGTGCTGGGCACGATCGACATCTGCTTCGGCACGGCCAAAATGAGCCTCGGGCAGTGGCTCCCGGGCCTCGAGCTCATGGAGCGCGGCATCGAGACGCTCGAATCTCGCGCCGTCGGCGTGGGGTGGGAGTGCGCGACCGGGCGCTCGAGCTGCCACAACGCGCGCATCTGGCGCGGGGACCTGGCCGCCATCGGAAAGAGCGCACCTGCCTGGTCTCGCGCGTCGGAGCGCGTCGGTGACAGGTACTCGTGGGTGACCGCGGAACTCTACACCGCGATCACCGAGCTCGCCGCCAACGATCCGAAGAGCGCGCGCCGCCGCGCGGAGAAGGCCATCGCCAGGTGGACGGACAAGGGCTTCCACTACCAGCACTGGCTCGCGCTCAAGGTGCACGTGTGGTGTGATCTCTACGAAGGGCGCACGGACGATGCGTACCGTAGGCTCGCGAGCGCCTATCGCGTCTACGAGCGCTCGGGGCTCGAGCGCGTCTTGCTCATGCGCCTCGACGCGCTCCTCCTCCGCGCGACGGTAGCCCTCGCCGCGAGCCCACACGTCCCCTCGGCGCTGGCAGAGGCCGAGCGCGACGCGAAGGCGCTCGAGCGCGAAGACCGTCCGGCGGGTCGGGGCGCGGCGGCGCTCGTTCGAGGAGGGATCGCCACCGCGCGACGAGAGTCGACGCGCGCTCGTACCGAGTACTCGGTCGCGGCGCGGGAGCTTCGTCGCGCCGACGTCCTGCTCCACGCCGCCGCGGCGGCCCTCGCGAGGCTTCCCCGAGCTCCCGACGAGCAGGCCGAGCACGACGCCGGCCGCGCGCACTTCACCTCGATGGGGATCGCGGCGCCCGAGAGGTTCCTACGGGTGCTCGCTCCGATATCTATGTAGACTGCATCTTCTTGAAGCAGCGGCGGCGGGGGCCGTGAGCGGGCCGAAGAGCGGACCCCAGGAGGCGGCCCGCTCCGCACGCAGGAGCTGCTCAGAGCGCGTGGCAGTAGCCGTTGATGCCCTCGATGACCTTGTCGGAGTCCTTCGAGTCCTTGTCCATCGCTTTCTCGAGCGCCTCCGCCTCTTTTCCGAGGGATTCTGCGGCTTTGGCATCGTTCGACTTCTCGGCCTTCTCGAGCTTCACCGAGAGATCGGCCAGCTTTCCGAACGACGCGGCGAGCGCCTCGTGGGTCTTCACGTAGTCGTCTCGGAACCCCTTGAGCTTCGGGTCCTCGAGCTGCACCGCGGCCACCTCGGCGTTGCCCTTCTTCACCTTCTCGAGGGCGGCCTTCATCTTCTCGGGCTTGTCGGGATCGACGTGCTCGAAGCCCGCCTGGCTCTTGTTGGCGGCGTCGATGAGCGCATTGCACTGCGTGACCTTCGACTTCCCACACCCGACCCCCGCGACGAGCGCGGCCCCGGCCAACACGACGATGACGAGCTTCTTCATGAACGAACCCCTTTCGCGCCACCGAGCCTACAGCGCCTCGACGAGTCCACGGCGGCCAAACGCACCGCGCTCGCAGCCCCGCACAAAAAGACGTGTGGCGGGCCTCGACGAGACCCGCCACCTCGCGCGAGCTTTCGCGTCGCTCAGTGACCGTGGGGATCCATGCCCGGAGGCATCCCCATGCCCGGAGGCATCCCCATGCCCGGAGGCATCTGCATGGGCGGAGGGGCCGACGGGGCGCCGGCGTCACCCGACTTTTGGTACTTGGTGACCGCCGCGGTGATGAGCTCCGACGGGTACGCGCCGACGACATAGACGACGTCGGAGCCGTCCTTCTTGGCGAAGTACTTCTTGTCCTTGTCCTCTTTGCCGAGCTTGAGCACGTACTTGCCGGCGTTGTCCTTGAGAGACACCGTGATGGTCGCCTCGGGAGCGTCGAGGCCGAGCTCGGCGGCGGGTTTGTCGCCGAAATCGTCCGCGTTGAGGGCCTTCATCGCGCGGAGCAGCTCGGTGATCTTGGCGTCGTCGAGCTTGTCGATCGGCTTCGCAGGGTCGGCGGGCTTGGCCTTGAAGGTGCCGGCCCACTTGTCCCCCTTGGTGAACGAGAGCTCGCCGTTCTTGTTCACGATGGTGATCTGGTTGGCGTTCGCGTCGTCGAACTTGAAGATGTCGGCGTCGCGCCAGCTCTTCACCTCACGCGCGTACACGTAGCTCGAGTAGCCCGTGCCCGCGAACACCGAGGGCTTCCCGTCGACCATGAGGAGCTGCCCGCGCCCGCCCGACTTGCCGAACGAGGCGTCGATCTTCTTGTCCGCGCCCTTGAAGGCCTGCACCCGAACGACCTTGTCGGCGTCGAACTCGTAGTCCTTCTTTTGCTCGTCGGTCACGGTGGAGTTCACCACCTCTTTGACCTTGAGCTCCTTCATGTTGTCGAGCATCGACTTCACGGCCTGCTGGTTCGCGTCGGCCTGGACGGGCTTCGTGAGGACCCACTTGTCGCCCTTCTTCTCGAGGACGACCTCGCCCTTCTTGCCGTTCGTCACCGAGATCTTGTCGACGTCTTCGGGGACCTTCAGCTCGGGGAGGGGCTCCGCCGCCGTGGTCGTCGCTTTGCCGACCTCGGCATCCGACTTGATCTGCTTGTAGGCGAGCCCGCCGAGCACGGCGAGCACCACGACTCCGAGGATGATCTTCTTCTGGGTATCCATGGTCTTTGGATTTCCGATGGGATTGCCCTGCCTCTCGACGGGGCGCAAAGGGAGGCTCGAAACGAAGACGGGAGGGAGAACGCTCTCCCTCCCGTGTGGTCGGCTCGGTTCAGGCGAGCGAGACCGACGCGCGCGCCGCATCGCGACGCATACGCCGGAACACGCCGATGAGCGCGAAGGCGAGCGGGATCATGAGCACGAGCACCGCTTCGATCCAGTGCTGCTGCTTCTTGCGGGCGGACTTCATCTCGTCCTCGCGCTTCTTGATCTGCTCGTCGGTCTCGTCCTCGAACTTCGGCTTGGCGACGTCGCCGTAGACGAGGTTCGGCTCGGAGAGGATCTTCGCCGAGACGGCCAAGAGGTCCGTGTCGCCGGTCATCCAGTCGAGGGTGTTCTTGAACGCCAAGATGGTGTTCGTGAGCGCCTGCTGGGCGTAGGGGCCCGCGATCTGGAGGAGCTGCTCGTCGCCGCCCATGGGCATCATCATGCCCATCTGGCCCATGTCGGGACCGTTGCCGGCGCGCGCGAACGGGTTCGTGAGGAACGCCGACGACGCGATGACGAGGACTCGCGAGGGCTTCTCGCTCTTCTCGGGCACCGTGACGCCGTCGCCCGAGGGGAACGCCGACTTGAGCGTGCCCTCGACCGAGGCCGCGAGGTTCTGCTGCGCGAACTCACCCTTGGGCTTCCAGGCCTTGAACGCCTTGAGGTCGACCGAGTCGGTCGTCTCGCGGAGCGCACGCGGGGTGGAGCGCGCCACGACGCGGAACTTGTCGGCCGCGATGTCGGGCTGCTTGTCCTTCTTCAGCTCGAGCGACGAGGCGAAGGGGAACGCGAGCGCCGGGATGCGGAAGAAGCCCGCGAAAGACGTGTCGAGGAACTGCTCGTCGCCGGTGTAGGCGGGGTTGTCCTGCACGTCGATGAACTGCGGGAAGCGCATGCTGGCGAGGCCGCCTTGGGTCATGACGCCCACGCGGAACGGGCGCCCGAAGTCGAGCACCGCGTCCTTGTGCATGACGATGCCGTAGCCCTCGGTGAGCTTCTCGATGCCGTGCGTGGACAGCGTGGCCTGCATCTGCGCATCGCCGGACTTCACGTTGACCGCGCTCGCGACGATGACGAGGCTCTTGCCCTTCATCACGAACTGGTTGACGCGCTTGAGCTCCTTCTCCGTGTAGTCCTTGCCGGGCTGCGTGATGATGAGCCCGTCGAGGGTGTCGTCGACCTCGGAGCCGCCCTCTTTGAGGTCGACGTCGACGAACTGATAGAACGGGAAGTTCTGCAGCACGATCTGCTGGAGCGAGGGCTTGCCCATGTTCGCCGGCACGAGGTTCGTGTCGGTGAGCTTGAGCTCGTCTTTGCCCGTGACGATGCCGATCTTGTGCTTGATGTTGTCGCCCTTGTCCCTAACCTCGCGGATTTTATTGGTAATCCAGAACTCGAGGCCCTCGGACCGGTCGGGCGGGAGGAACTTGATGGCGTCCTTCTCGGAGCCGTACTTGAAGACGATGCCCATGAAGCCCTGGGTGACCGAGGCTTTCTCCTGGTCGTCCGTGGCCTCGCCGAAGGGCTGCTCCACGAGGCCCGCGTCTTTGGCGGCCTTCTTCTGCTCTTCGTCCTTCGCCTCGATGAGGGTGAAGTCGAACTTGCCGCCGCTCGAGGCCTTGTACTCGAGGAGGAGATCGCGAAGGTCGCGGACGAAGGCGTCGAGCTTGGGGAGGCCCTTCGTCACGTACACGTCGCACTTCATCTCCTGCTTCATGCTGCGAAGCAGGTTGCCGCTGCCCTTCGAGAGGGTGAAGCGTTCGTTCTTGGTGACGTCGATGCGCTTGTACCCACCCACGGCGGAGAGCACGTTCACGGCCACGAGGATGGCCGCGATGATGAGGATGAGCGCGCCGGCTTCGGTCGCTGCTTTGGCTTTGCGTTCCATGGTTTTAAGACCTCAGCGCCACCTCCGGCCCTCGAGCTGCCGGAAGGATTCGAGCAAACAGAGCACCGTGACGGACACGAAGTACACGATCGCGCGGGTGTCGATGAGACCCCGGGCGAACGGCTCGTAGCGCGTCTGGAAGCTGAAGAACGAGATGACCTCGCCGGGCCAGCCCTTCACGAACTGAACGAGCGAGCCGACGAAGAAGAGGATGAGCAACGTGGCCGCGGTGGCGAAGTAGCTCACGATTTGGCTCTCGGTCATGCCCGAGAAGAGCATGCCGATCGCGATGCCGGCGCCGCCCATGAGGAACAGCCCGAGGATGCTCGACCAGAACGGACCCCAGTCGAACGCGCCCATGTTCCAGGGGAACTTGAACATGACGACCGGGTAGAGCACGAGGAGGCCGATTTGCACCGCGAGCACGCCGAGCGCGCCGAGGTACTTGCCGAGGATGACCTCGGAGTCGCGCACGGGGAGCGTGATCAAGAGCTCGATCGTGCCGAGGCGCTTCTCTTCGCTCATGGCGCGCATCGTGAAGAGCGGGATCGTCAAAAAGCAGATCCACGCGGGCACGAAGTCGAACATGCGGCCCATCGACGCGCGGTCGATCTGCCAAATGCCGCCTTGGTAGAAGAAGAAGTAGAGCCCGAACAGCACCATGCTGGCGCTGATGACGATGTAGGCGAGGGCCGAGTTGAAGTACCCGGCGAACTCGCGCTTCGTGATCGTCCAGAGGTTCTTCGTGAACGACGCCGACACGGCGGGCGCGGGCGCCTTGGCCGAGGAGCTCGAGGACGACGATTTCGCCGCGACAGCGGGTTTCTCGTCTTCTTCCTCTTCGTCCTCGTCGTCGTCGCTCTTCTCGTCCTCGCTCTCCTCACTCTCGTCCGAGGTGTCGTCGTCCGACGTGTCGTCGTCGTCGTCGTCCTCTTCGGCCGCGAGCTTCTTCTTCTTCTCTTCTTCTTCCTTGGTTTTGTCGCTCATGGCTCAGCCCTCGTCCTCGTCGTCCTCGTCCTCGTCGTCCTCGTCGTCGTCCTCGTCTCGCGAGGCGGCGGGGGCAGGCTCGGCCTTCCCGACTTGGCGGTTTCGGCGCTCGTCGCCGATGGTGAGGTGGCGGAAGACGTCCTCTAGGGTTTGTGTGTCGCGGTGGAGCTCGAGGAGCACCCACCCCTTGTCGGCGATGGCACGGAAGATGTCGGCGCGCAGGTCGATGTCGCGCTCGCTCGTGAGCTCGAAGGCGTGCGCCCGATCGTCGGTCGGCAGCTCGTTCACGCGGGTGGCGCCCTTCACGCTACGGAGCAGGTCGGCCACCTCGTTCTCGCGGGGGAGAGCGCCGGTGCCGCGGTACGGCGAGTCGGTCGACTCCTGGACCGCGACCACGTAACGGACGCGCCCGCTCTTGCCACGGATCTCGTCGAGCGAGCCGTCGGCCACGACACGCCCACGCGACACGATGATCGCGCGCGCGCACGCCGTCTCGACCTCTTTCAGGTTGTGGGTCGAGAGGAGCACCGTGCGGTCTTTGCCGATGTGGCGCAAATACTCGAGGAACTCGGCCTTCTCGTTCGGGTCGAGGTCGCTCGTGGGCTCGTCGAGGATGAGAATGGGCGGGTCGTGGATGAGCGCCTGCGCGAGGCCCACGCGCTGGCGATAGCCGTGCGAGAGCTGCCGGATCTCCTTGCCGAGCACCTGGGCGAGCCCCGCGACCTCGACCACCGAACGAGCGCGCTTCTTGAAGGTGCTCTCGTCGAGGTTGCGCAGGTCTGCGGCGAACTTGAGGTACTCGTAGACGCTCATCTCCAAGTAGAGAGGGGCGCGCTGCGGGAGGTAACCGAGGCTCTCGCGCACCGCGAGCGGGTGCTCGAAGACGTCGTGGCCGTTGACGCGGGCCGTCCCCGAGCTCGGCGCGATGAAGCACGTGAGAATGCGCATCGTGGTCGATTTGCCGGCGCCGTTCGGCCCCAGAAAACCCACGATTTCACCGCGGTTTACCTCGAAGTTGACTTTGTCGACCGCACGAAACGACCCGAAATTCTTCGACAGGTCGTTCGCATAGATCATCACGTCGGTGGACATCCGACCTCCGGGAAGGATGAGAAAAGGGGGGCAATCGCCCTAAAGACCGCTGCCCGAACCGGGCAGCCTCGAGACTTGTTCCCGCCGAACGAAACTTTTGCGAAGACGGGAACGTTCCCCGCAAAAGTGGGCGCCGAGCACGTACGTGGCGCCAGAAACCGCTGAATTTCGCGGGGAATTCGTGAAGACACACCCCGCGGGCGCGCATCCTATCGACAGGATCGGCGGTGTCAACGAAACGCGTGGGCGCCGACCTCGCTCACATGAACGAGCGTTCAGACTGGAGGGGCTCGTGGGGGGTGCGCGCTCGGGCTCAGAGTCGCAGCGAGAGCGCGGCGTCGACGACGTGGTCCAGGCTCGTGGCGTCGGCGCGGAGGCGCACGTACGTCGCGTCGTACCCGACGGAGACCCGGAGCACCTTGGCGAACCAATAGCCGGCGCTGCCTCCGCCGCCGACGCGCGTCGTGATGAAGGCATCGGTGAGCGAGTACGCCGCGCGACCGCCGTGGAACTGCGCGCCGAGGTCGAGGTCGGCGACCGGGTACACGCTGACGGACACGCTGCCCGAGGCGCCTTGGTCGAGGAGCGTCCCTTGGGCTCCGAACCCGACCGTGCGAGCGATGAGGACGTACTCTCGAAGCGACAGGGCACCGAGGCGAACCGGCCGCACCGCGCCGCCGAGGATCGCGACGGTGTGATCGTACGAGAGCGACAAGAGGCTCGTGTCCGTTCGAAAACCGACGAGGGCGCCGAGGTCGACGAAGCGCCGCGGGTCCAATAGCCGGGTAACGCCGTACTGGCTGAACGACGCGTTCGCGCCCAAGGCGAGCGCGGGGAGCACGTACCCGAGCACGGAGGCGCCGCCACCGCCGAACGTCGACGCGGACGAGGGATCCGAGCCGCCGCCCGCCTCGACGAACGCCGACACGCGGGTCGTGCGCTGAAGAAAGGGCAAGAGGGAACGCGGCCCGCCGGGGTCGTCGACGATCTTGCGCGCAAAGAGCGTCGCGGACACGCTCCCCTGGGTGCTCTCCCATCGTCGGAGCGGCGCCGCCTTGTCGTTCGACTCCCCGAACCCTCGGGCCCCTGAGAGCGTGAGCTGGTAGCGCCAGTCGGCGAGCTTCGGCGAGGGAGCAAGCGAGGGCGCCTCGTTCGAGGGCGATGGTCGAGGCGATGGCGGCGGGTTGGCTGGCGTCGACGACGCGGTCGGGGCCGCGCTCGGTCGCGCCTCGGGTGTCGTCGCGCTCGGGGCGGCTGCGGGCGCCTCTTCTCCCACGGCTACCGGCGCCGCTGGGGCCTCTTGGGCGTGAGCCGAGCTCGCCTTCAGGGTAACCACACTCGCGACGAGCCACGGCACGGCCAGGCGACGCACACGGCCTTCGATCGAAAGGGAGAGCACGCGCCATAGAACACCACACATCTGACTTGGGTGGTGAACGTGTTGCCGTATCCCTGTCGAACGGCCTGCCCGTCCCGCGGCCTTCCCTTCTGGCCGCGCGGAGCCGTCACGGGGCGGCCGAAGCGCGCGCGGACTCGGCCGCGTGGACCCAGCGCTCCCGCGTCCCGAAGGCCTCGCGGAGAGCCTGGAGGGTCCGCGCGGTCGTCTCGAGGTCCCGCTCGTCGATGCCTCGAGCGACCGACCGGAGGACGGCGGAGTCGACCCGATCGAGGGCCGCGACGAGGCTCTCGCCGCGACGCGTGAGGGCGACGAGGCGCGCGCGTGCGTGGCGTGGGTTCGGGGCGAGGGAGACGAGCCCTTCGCCCACCAGCGCATCGACGACGGGCTGGAGGGACTGTCGACGGACGGCGCGGATCTTCGCGAGCGCCGAGACCGTGCGCGGCCCCTCACGCGCGAGCCTGCGCAGCACCCACCGGCGGGTCGCCCCCTTCGCGCCCTCGTCGTAGAGGCGGTCGGCTACCCACGCGAGCCACTGGTAGAGCGCGATCGTCTCGTCGACGACGGCCTGCACCTTCGTGCGAGGACGCGGGGCGCGACGGCGACGAGGCGCGAGCGGCGACGAGGTCACGGGGGCGTGAGGTTCTATGACGACAGGGAACCTGTCAACTTGCCACGCGCGGGCCTTTCTCCGTGCCGCCACGTGATCCAGAAAGGACGCATGAACCTCGCTGGCTTCGCCTTCACCGAAGAAGAGAACCTCGCCACGGACGCCGCCGCCGATTTCTCCGCACGCAGGCTCGCGCCCGGCGCATCCGAGCGTGATCGAACGGGCGCGTTCCCGATCGAGGAGCTCCGTGAGCTCGCCACGATGGGCCTCCTCACGGCGAAGGTGGCGCCCGAGCTCGGGGGCGCCGGGCTCAGCAACGTGGGGTACGCGCGTGTCATGCAGAAGCTCGCGTACGGGTGTGCGTCGACGGCGGTGGTGGTGGCGTCGAGCAACCTGGTCTCCAAGGTCGTCTCCGAGCACGCGACCCCGGAGCAGCGGAGCGCGTGGCTCGATCCGCTCACGCGAGGCGAGCTCGGCACCGTGAGCTTCGCGCTCACCGAGCCGAAGGGGGGCTCCGACGCCGCCGCCATTTCGACCCGCGCGCGCGAGGACGGCGACGACTTCGTGCTCGATGGGGAAAAGGCCTGGATCACCGGCGCGACCCACGCGGCCTACCACCTCGTCTTCGCCCGCACGGACGGCGAGGGACGGGACGGACAGAGCGCGTTCGTCGTGCCCCGCGGGACGAAGGGGCTCGTCGTGGGGAGAGACGAGGACAAGATGGGGCAGCGCGCCTCCGGCACCGCGACGCTCGCGTTCGAGGGCTGCCGGGTCCCGAAGCGGAACCTCCTCGGGCGGCGGGGAGGTGGCTACGCGATGGCGCTCTCGGCGCTGGGCGCGGGGCGCGTGGGCATCGCGGCGCTCGCGCTCGGCCTCGGCGAAGCGGCGTTCGACGCGGGGCTCGCCTACGCCAAGGAGCGGAAGGTCTTTGGACAGGCCGTGGCGTCCTTTCAAAATAGCCAGTTTGCGATCGCGAACGCGCGCATCGACCTCGACGCCGCGTGGCTGCTCACGCTGCGCGCCGCGAGGGCGATCGACGAGGGCGCACGCGCGAGCGCCGAGGCGAGCATGGCGAAGATTTTCGCGACCGAGGCCGCGGGCCGGGTGATCGACAGCATGCTCCAGCTCCACGGAGGCTACGGCTGCTCGCGTGAGTACCTCGTCGAGCGACTCTACCGCGACGCCCGCGTGACGCGGATCTACGAGGGGACGAACGAGATCCAGCGTGTCATCGTCGCGCGGAGCGTGCTCGGCTGACCCGACGGCGGGCGCTCGGCGGGCGCGCCCTGGGCGAGCGCCGGGGCGAGGGCGCCATCGATCGAGAGATCGTGAGAGATCCGCTCGGCACGTGGGGTGCAAACGGGCATCCGCGCCGCGGAGCCGAACCCGCGGCGCGCTCTCTTCACCTTCGAGGTCCCCATGTACGCAACGCTCCGCGCCGTCCCTGTCTTCTTCGCCACCCTCGTGACCTGCGCGCTCGCCGCTGGCTGCGCCACGGCGCCGGAGGATCCCTCCCCGAGCGAGGATTTCCCTGTTCCCGTGACCTCCGACGTGGAGACCAAGCGGGACGACACCACCTGGACCACGAGCGACATCTGCAAGGCCTGCGGCTGCACGGTGAGCGGCTTCCAGTGCAACTGCGGCCTCCGGCCGAGCCCGAAGAAGCTCGAGTGCATCAAGAACGGCGGACCCACGAAGGTCATCTCGGCGACGCTCTCTCCCTGAGCCAAGCGTCGATCGTCGTGCGTGTCGTGGGCTCCGGACGCATGCAGGCGACCGCCACGGAGATCGGCACGCACCATGACGGTCGCCGTTTTCCCCACATGAGGCGCGGTGTACCATCGGCGCGACGGGCACGACGCCCGAGCATCGGAGCCTCACATGATCTCTCGGACGCCCGCACTCGCTGCCCTCTCGGCCCTCCTCCTCGGTCTCGTGGCCTGCCAAAAGACCCCGGATCCGAAGCCCGAGACCGCCGCCCAACCCGCGGCCGAGGGCCAGAAGCCGACCACCACCACGGCCGGTGAGGCCGCGTCGGGCTCGTTCCACACGTTCTCCGTGAAGCGCCTCGACGGCAAAGACGAGTCGCTCGCGGCCTACAAAGGCAAGGTCGTCTTGGTGGTGAACACGGCCTCGCAGTGCGGCTTCACCCCGCAGTACGAGGGCCTCCAGAAGCTCCACGAAGAGCTCTCTCCCAAGGGCTTCGCGGTGCTCGGCTTCCCCTCGAACGACTTCGGCGGACAGGAGCCCGGCTCGTCGCAGGAGATCGCCACGTTCTGCACCACCAAGTTCCACGTCACCTTCCCCATGTTCGAGAAGGTGAAGACGAAGGGCGACGGGGCCTCTCCCGTATATGCCTTTCTCGCCAAAGGCTTCGGCGCGCCCGAGTGGAATTTTCACAAGTACGTCGTCGGCAAAGACGGCCAGGTCAAGAAGGCATTCCCGAGCAAGGTGAAGCCCGACTCGGACGAGCTCCGCAAGGCCATCGACGACGCGCTCGCGGCGAAGTGACGAGGCGGCGCTTCAGGGCCCGGACTTCGTCGCTTTGGCGATGACGACGGGCTCGAGCTTCGTCTTGACCATGTCGAAGAGCGTGCGCGCCGTGGGCGTGGGGTGGAGCGCGAGGCCGTCGAGCTCCGAGGGCCGAAGGCTTTGGAATCGCAGCTCCGCCGAGATCTCGACGGCGCCCTCGGGCACGTTCGCGAGCACGAGGTGCACGGTATCGCTCGACGAGAAATCGGGATCTCGCTCTGGACCGAACGAGGTCGTGATGGGCCCATCGGGGTGGTCTTTCGACCAGCCGAGCGGCAAGAGGCGATTGTCTTTGAGGTAGCGGGTGGCGTCGAGCGGGCGTGTCACGACCTCGCCCTTGTCGTTGCCCAAGACGGCCTCGTACACGAGCACTTCGTCGTCCCGCGTGATGGTGTCGCGGTGGGGAAAGTACGTACCTTTGCCAAGTACGTGCCCCGCCCGGTCGACGATGCGCCCGAACGCGTCGGAGCGACCGCTCTCGAAGACGTACCCCGAGGGCCCCGTGACCTTCACGTACAGCCACGCCCGGCGTGACGGGTATCCCGTCGGCAGCTTGTGGCCCGTGCGGTTCTCGACGGTCACGTCGACCTCGAGCCCTCGCGCGGTGCGACGCGGGGCAGCCACGGTCAGCTTGGCCGCGGTCTCGAGGTTCTTCACCGTGCGCTCGGCTTGCTCCTTGAAGGCCGAGGAATCGGCCGACGCCCCCGACCAGCCGCCATCGTCGGAGAACGCGCGCAGCATGGTGACGTTCCCCCCGAGCAGCGAGTGCCGACCGATGGGCTTTCGCTCGCCGAGCCCGTTCGGCGGGATCTTGGAGAGCACGGCGGAAATGGGCACTCCGTCGTCGTCCCCGACGGGCATATGGCACGACTGGCACGACGCGCCGGAAGCGCCAGTGCTCGCGTAGACCGAGTTCCGCCACTCGAGGTACGTGACCTGCTCGGGCAGCCGCGGCCCCGTGGCCTTGCCCGTGACGTCGTGCGCGCGCGTGAAGACCGTGTGGCACGACGCGCAGAGCTCCGAGCGCGTGACGTGGTCGGAGTAGGTGGGCACGTAGCTCACGAAGAGCTTCATCGGGTCGGTGGTCGGCCCCTGATGCGGGCCGTAAATTTCCCTGTTTTCGCCCACCGAGAACGCCCCGCCGAAGGTCGTGTCGACGAGGCCCTGGGGCTTCGTGGTCTGGTGGCAAACCGTGCAGGTTGCACCTTCTCGACCGGCGTGCATCTCGGGGTCTTGGCCGGTGAAGAGCTCGGGGATGGTGATCCCTTTGCCGCCGAGACCGCGCTCGATCACGGCCGCCGGGGCGTGGCACTTGGTGCACGCGCCGTCGATCAACGCCTCGGCGCCCGGGCGCGCGGTCCGCTCTTCGTCGACGACGGCGAGGTAGAACGGATCGCGCGCGGCCATCGACATCATCGACGGCCGGAACGTCGTCACGGGGGAGATGTCGCGCCCCTTGGCATCGCGCATCACCTTGCCGTCGCCCGCGGTGTGGCACTGGGCGCACGCGTCGCTCGTGGTGAAGAAGGTCGTCTTGGCTGGAGCCTGCTTCGGGAGGGCGGCCCTACGCTCCCCCTGTGCGTTGGCCCACGCGGGCGGACCATCCGCGGGGACATCGGGAGAGCCCCCGTCGGCTTCGGGACCTCCTCCCACGCCGTCGGAGCCGCACGCGGCGATCGAGCCGAGCAGGATGGCGACGGAGAGGACCGCGTGAAGAGCTCGCATGGGGTGCACGTTCTGCGCGAGACCGCCGGAATTGCGCCCTCGTGGGAATCACTCCCCCCGAAAACCGCCGGGTTTCCGCCGCGCGCACGGGAATGTTGCACGGCGCGCGCCACTTTTCAGACGTCGCGGGGTGCACGAAGAAGCGCGCCCCTCTCCGAAGTGGAGAAGGGCGCGAGGTCACGCGAACGGTGTCGTCGGGAGAGGTCGGCTCAGGCGCCGGCCGACCAGAGCGCGTAGACGACCGCCCAGCCCATGCCGAGGAACGCGACGAAGAGGCCGATAACGGCGATGTCGAGCTTGCGGAGCGCGCGACGGCTCGCGACGAGGCCCCAGCCCATCGAAAACGTGTGGAGGCCGTTCGCGAGGTGGTACGCGACACCGAGGGTGCCGAGGAGGTAGACGCCGAGCGTGGGGCCGTGGTGGCGCATCTGCTCCGAGATGTGCGCGAACGCCTCGGGGTGCCCCTCGACGAAGCGCGGGTGGAGCATGGCGAGCCACACGTGCGCGCCGAGGAAGAGCATGAGCCCGATGGCCGAGAGGCGCTGAAGGATGAACTTCAGGTTGCCGAAGAACGTGTAGGTGTGGAGGTTCGGCCTCGTCTGCGCCATCCGCGAGATGCCCCAGATGGTGTGGAGCACGAGCGGGAGCAGCACCACGATCATGGTGATGAGGTGCGCGAGCGGGTGCGGGTACTCGGTGACCTGCGTCTGCCACGCCTGTGCGCCCTTGAACGCCGCGAGGTTGTTCCACAGGTGGTTCAACGTCCAGAGGCCGAGGGGCACCACCGCCAAGAGGCTGCCCAAACGGGATCGGAGGAACGCACCATCGGCGGCTTTGGGGGCGGAGGCTGCGGCTTCGGACATGATGAACGTCCTCTAGGCCCTCTTGGCCCTCCTTGACAAGGTTCATGCGACAAATAGAGTCTTCTACACTCTTTGTCCCGGCTGCGATTTTCGGCCTCGTCGAGGCCCTGCGCATCCGTTGCGCGAAAGGGGGCGGGAGGCGATACGCTCGCGACGTGACCGAGAACGACGGAGCGCGCGCGTGAACCGAGCCCGCATGGCCCTCTTGGTGCTCACGCCGCTCGTGGCCGTGCTCGTGCTCGTGCTCGGTCTCCGCATCGGGGGAAAGGGTGCGGTCCGCGCGGCGTCGGTGTGGGCGTCACCGCCCTCGGCGGCGCGGGGCGAGGTGGTGCTCCAAATCGTCACGTTCCTCGACGATCGCGGCGTGCGCGAGGCGGTGCACGTGTCCGCGGTCGACGTGTCCGTCACGGAGGTCACCACGGGCAAGGTGACCCACGTGGTGACCGACACGAACGTCGACGGCGTCATCGAGCTCTCGGTGCCCCTCACCCACGCGCAGTCGTCGGAGCTCGACGTGCTCGTGCGCACGAACGACGAGCCACGCCCACTGGCGACGGGCCGCGTGACCGTCCCGCGGACTCCTTTCGGTCCGAACGGCGCCACCGCGCGGCCGGCGCGTGTGACGAAGCGCACGGGCGAGCTCGTGGTCGACCTCTACGTGACGGACGAGAAGCTCGTCGTGGGATATCCCGTCCCGTCGGTCGTACACGTCACGCGCGCGGGCGGAGCTGCGGTGAGCAACGCGGAGATCACGCTCACGGCCGACCCGGGCCTCGACGCCGAGCCGTTCTCGCACACGTGCGACGACGGATATGCCTTCGGGAACCTCCGCGCCACGTTCCACACCGTAGGCCTCACGATCGCCGCCAAGACGCCCGACGGCAAAGAGGGCACGACCTTCTTGGCGCTGCCGGTCGCGCACGGCGCCTTCTACGTCGACGCCGCGCGCGAGGTCGCCCCGATGGCCCCGTTCGCCGTCACGGTGCGTGCGCCCGGTGAGCGCAAAGTGGCCTATGCCGAGATCGACGACGACGACGGACGCGTGTTCGCGACGACGTTGGCGCTCACCCCGGAGCCGTCCGGCCCGAGCGCGGCGTTCCTTGCCCCGCCGCTGCCCGAGGGCACCTATTGGATCGTGACGTCGGGAGATCCTCGCGGCGCCGAGAAGCTCGAGGGCGCGGCGATCGCGAGAGCCATAAACGTACGTAAAGACAATAAAATTCCGCCTTCGTGCCGCGAGCGGGCTGCGCTGGCGATGCGACCCGGCTTCGGCTTCACGCGACAGGAGCTGCTCGACGGGCTCCCGGAGCGACGGAGCGACGACACCAAGCGCGCGCGGCTCGGGCTCGCCATCGCCCTCATCGGCCTCTTCGCGGCCGCCGTGATCGAGACCACGCTGGCGCTGCGGATCGCGCGCGAGGCCCGTGAGACGATCGAGTCGGCCGTGCGCGCCCTCGACGAAGAGGGCAGCGAGGTCGCCCCTGCGGCGCGTGTCACGAAGCGCGCGAGCGCGGGCAGCGTGGTCGTGGGCATCGCCCTCGTCGTCCTCGGGTTCGCGCTCCTCGCGGCGCTGCTCGTGTGGAAGGCGTGAGACGGTACCTCGCGCCGAGACGAGGTCGTGTACGGTAGGGCCATGCGCAAGCCCCTCGTCGTCGCCCTCACCCTGTGCGTGTCGCTCTCGATCGCCGGGTGCAAGCGCAAGCCCAAGCCATCGCCCATCGTCGCCCCCGATCCGACGGTGAGCACGGTGCCGACGGATCTGCCCACGGCCGAGGCGAGCTCGCCCCCACCCAAGGCCTCGGCGACCCCGAAAGACGCGGGACCGACGTGGACGGTGTTCGAGCCCGAGCCCACCAAATTCACCATCACGTTCCCCGGGAAGCCCGAGCAGAAAGCCTCTCCCCAGGCGAGCGCGGCGGGCACCATGATTCAACACGAGGCGTCGTCCTCGTACCGCGACTCGTACTACGCCATCGCCTGGATGGACTTCCCACTCACGGCCCAGGTCGACACCAAAAAGGCCCTCGACGGCGCGCGTGACGGGGCCGTGAAGGGTGGCGGCGGCCGCATCCGCACCGAGAAGACCATCAAGGCCGGAAAAGCCACCGGGAGAGACATCGTGTTCGACGTCTCGAGCCCCATCAAGGCCACGGGATATCTACGGATCTACATCGCCGGAAGGCGCTTCTACCAGACCTTGGTCGTCGAGCCGGCGACCCGACCCGACGCCACCATCGTCGCCAAATTCCAGGACTCGTTCGTCGCGAAGTAGCCTATCGGCGCGTCAGCCTCGTGGGGGCACCCGAGGCACCGCCACCTCCGTGTCGTCGTCGGGGTCGTCGCGGAATGGGCCCCTGTCGAGCCTTCGCTCGAGGCGCATGTCGTCCTCGTCGAGCGCGCTCCACGCGTCACGAACCCTCGCAGGGACGCTCACCGTGATCCGAACGGCGGCGAGCCGCTCGGCGATCTTGGCCCATGAGTCCGCGTCGTAGCCCATGGTAGGGACCGAAGCATTCGGCGTGCCGACAAGAGCTCCCGCGGACCGCACGCGCGACGAGACACACGAGGGACGCAAAAGGTCCACGGGAGGACCGAGGCCGTCCTCAGGCGTGCGACTCGACGGGCGCGGGCGGCGGCCGTGACGGAATGACGAGCGTGATCTCGTCGTCGTCGTAGTCGGGCAGGAGGTCGATCGTGTCGACCTCGAGCACGTCTTCCGCTCCGTCCACGTGCGTCGCGCCCATGTCGTCTTGGCCGATGACAGCGTCCATGGGCGAGAGCGAAGCATGCGCCGTGCCTGCGAGATCGTCGCGAAAAAAGCGAGGTGACGGAGGGGGCGGAGGATCCCCTCGATCCTCGCCGCGAGAGCGCCGACCGGACATTCGGCCACGACCGAGCCTTTCGCGGGCTGGATCGGATCGATCCGACACGAGGAGCGACGAGGGCCTCACGGACCGACGCGATTCGTTCCGCTCGTCGTCATGCCGTCGCCGCGCGCAGGGCCTTGTCGGCGTCGGCCAGGATGCGTTGCGCGGCCGATTTTCCGCCCATCATGGCGCCGACGATGCCGTGCCCAGCGCGCGTAGACGCGCCCGTGAGGTAGAGCCCAGGGACTGGAGAGCGGTACCCGGGGCGAGCCTTCATGAACTGGTCGGGGGTGCACGCGAGCCCGTACCCCGTGCCGCCCGAGGCCCCGGTGAAGCGCGTGTGGCTCATCGGGCTCGCGCTCTCGCGCAAGACGATCCGCGAGGTGGCGCCCGGGAACACGTGCTCGAGCCGCGCCACGAGGGCGTCTTCGAGCTCCTGCTTGCGCACCTTGTAGGTCTCCCCGTGTTTGTAGTCCCACGAGCTCGGGTTTCCGGTGGCGCCCCACCGCTCGGGCGAGCCCGGGACGACCGCCATGATCTCGAGGCCGGTGTGCCCCGCGGGCGCGTGATGCAGGGCGTTCTCCGGGTCTTTCAGGGAGGCGCTCGTGATGTAACACCCGGCGACGCCGATGGGTCCGCTCCCGCGGTCGGCCCGCTCGTAGAACGACTCGACGTCGTAGTGATCGAACTGCCAAATATTGCTGTTGGTCATTCCGAGGTCGCGGCCATCTCCGCGGAGACCGACGAACGTCATGAAGAGCGCGGCGGCCATCTTCGAGTCTTCGACGCGCTTCACGGTCCCCGAGGGCAGATGCTCCGGCCCCACGAGCTCGAGGAACGTGCGTTTGTAGTCGGCGTTCGAGAGCACCACGTCAGCCCACACGATCTTCTCGGGGTCCCCCGCCTTCGCGGCGAGGCGGAGCCCCTTGGCGCGGCCGTCCTCGACGAGGATCTTGGACACGGGGCTCCGGAGGTGGACCTCGCCCCCGAGCGCCTCGATCCGCTCGGCGATGCGGTCGGCGATGATCTGCCCGCCGCCCTTCGGGTAGAAGGCGCCGCGGAAGTAGTGGCCCGCGAGGCCCATGTGCAAGAACGCGCTCACCTTGGACGGGGGTAGCCCGTAATCGCCACTCTGGCCGAGGAGCACCGCGCGACACCGCGGATCGCGCACCGTGCCCTCGAGCACGTCGGCCATGGTGGCGTCTTGTTTGGTGGCGAGGTAGAGGCCATCCACGGCGATCTTGGCGAGCTCGACGAGGCTCGGCCTTCGCCCCTCGGCGCGCTCGACGACGCGCCCCACGTTCATGACCGCGCGCACGAGGCGCACGTACTTGTCGATCCCTCGGCGCTCGTGAGGAAAGAGGTCGACGAGGCGCTCGCGGTAGAGCTCGAGGTTCGCGGGGATACGGAAGCGGAAATCGGGGAAGACGAGCGTGTCGAAGCCGCCGCGGTCCATCTCGGCGAACTCGACCGAGATGCCCATGTCGCGGAGGAGCCGAGGGATGGTCCCGTCCTCGTGGCAGTCTCCGATGTAGTGGAGGCCCACGTCGAACATGTACCGCGCGCTCTTCGGCCCCCGCGAGAACTGCGTGGCGCAGCCACCGGCGGTGTAGTGCGCCTCGAACACGGCCACCTTCTTGCCCTGCTTCGCCAAGGTCGCCGCCGCGACGAGGCCGCCGAGCCCGCTGCCGACGATGGCCACGTCGACCCGCTCGGGGGCGCGGGCGTGGGCGCGGCGCTTGTTGGCGAGACCGATGCGCTCGGAGGGCTCTTGGGTGAGGTCGATGGACGCGGACATGAGGCTCCCTCGGAAATGGCGCGCCTCGAGCGGCTCGCCTGCCCGACCGTTTTGACCTCATCGCGAAAGGTCTGCAACCCAAATGTGGCGCTTGTCCACATTTATGCCGAGCGCTACCGTGGGGGGATGGAACCGAAACGCGCGGGCAGGCCGAGGCGAAACGCGTCCGCGGCGCCCCCCGAGCCCGAGCGGGGATACCACCACGGCAATCTACGCAGAGCCCTGCTCGACGCGGCCCTCGCGCTCTTCGCCGAGCGCGGCACCTTCGACTTCACCTTCCGCGAGCTCGCCCGGGCCGCCGACGTCACGCACAACGCGCCGTACCGGCATTTCCACGGCAAGGAAGACCTCCTCCACGCGCTCCGCGCCGAAGGCCTCGCACGGCTCGCCGAGCTCGAGCACGAGGCGCTCCTCTCCGCCGGGCACGATCCACGCGCCCGCGTCGCGGCCCTCGGTGAGGCCTACGTCCGGTTCGCGGTGGGGGAGCCCGCCGTGTTTCGCCTCGTGCTGACGTACCCCATCGCGGAGGCCGGCCCCGAGGCGCGCGGCGCCGAGAGCTACGCGCTGCTCGAGCGCGCGATCGAAGAGGGGCGCCAAAAGGGTGTAGTTCGCACGGATCTGTCGGCCCGCGAGCTCGCCCTCGCCGCGTGGTCCCTCGTGCACGGCATCGCGTCGCTCCTCGTGAGCGGGCACGTGCCGGCCGGCCCCAAGCGCATCAAGGGGTACGTGGCGCTGCTCTCGAGCGTATTTTTCGAAGGCGCGAGCGCCGGGGCCCCCGCGCCGCGCGGATACGGCTGACCCGGTCGCTTCAGCGCCGATCGGACGTCGTTCGGCGGCGGCGGGCGGCGAAGAGACCCACGAGCCCGAAGGCCGCGAACGAGGCCCCCGAGACGTCGCCAGCCGAGGTGCCCGGGGCGGTCTCACACGCGCACCCCGTCTCGTTGCCCGGTTCGCCGCCTGCGCCAGGAGCGGGGACGGCCGTACCCGTCGGTGCGGGAGGCACCGTGCCCGTCGGCGCGGGAGGCGCCGTGCCCGTCGGCGCAGGCGGAGGGGTCGAGGCGTCGGGCTTCGTGGTTCCCGCGTCGGTGAGCCCTGCGTCGCTGCTCCCGTCCGTGCCGGTCCCCGCGTCGCTGCTCCCGTCCGTGCCGGTCCCCGCGTCACTGCTGCCGTCGGCGCCCGCGTCGGTCAGGCCACCCGGAGGGACCCCCGGGATCACGGTCTTGGTCTTGTCGAACGTGTTGTCTTCTTCGCCCGTGACCACGACGATCTGGAGCGGGTCGATGTTGGCGAAGATCTCGGGGTAGGTCTTCGGCGCGAGCACGTCCATGAGGGCGCGGATCATGGTCATCGAGCCGCCGGGCGTGCGCGTGAAGTAGCTCGGCATCGCGTTCGACACGGTGTCGAGGTAGAGCGTGGGCGACGCGCCGCCGTTCGCGGCCGACACCCGGTTCGCGAGCGTCGGGTCGACGTAGGCGAAGGTGTCGCAGCCGTTCACCATCCAAATCGTGTATTGGCCGGCGCCGATTTCGCCCTTGTTCATGAGGGTGCGCACGTTCTCGCCGAGGCCCGCGTGCCCGTTGTAGAGCACCATGTCGGCCGTGGGGGTGAGCGCCGAGTACCACGTGTCGAAGGTGACGCCGTCTTGGTAGATGCGGTATCCGGTGAGCATCACGTCGACCTTCAAGGTGCGCGCGGTGAGCTCGCCCGCGAGGAGCGGCAACGTCGCCGAGATGGTGACCTGGGGCATGGCGACGCCCGGCGTGCTCGTGAGGCCAGGGGTCTCCGTGATCTTGGTGACGTCCGGTTGGACCGAGCGCACGTAGCTCCGCACCTGCGACACGAAGGTGTTGTAGTCGCGAATTCCGGCGTCCGTGTCGGCGGTGGCGCCGCTCTCGTTCCGGCCGAACATCGCGACGACGTTGAACGACCCGTCGCTCCACACCTTGTCGTACTCGGGATATTTGCCCACGGTGTTGTCGGGCGAGCGCGTGACCGTGGCGGCCGCGAAGACGGTGTCGCTCGGCGACTGGACACACGCCCCGACGGCCGGGCGGTAGTAGTACCAGAAGCTCCAGCGGTCGGCGCCGCTGCCCTCCGAGCCTACGCACGTCGTGTTGTAGGTAGAGACCCACGTGTCGAGGCCTGCGGTGGTCGCGTCCCTCGGGACACGAAATGTGTAGCTTGCAGGCACCTGGGTAGGGCGACCCCACGCGACCGGGAGCTTCGCGTGGTAGGTGACGTCGTACGTACCCGAGGCGTTCGCCGTGGCCACGAGGTTCGTCACCTCGAGCCGCTCCATGCGGCCGACCGAGCTCTGCCCGTTGAGCTGCCCGACCGTGTACATGAGCTGCGCCGCGATCTGCGCACGGAGCGTCGTGGGAGCCTGCGAAGGCGACGTGAGCTCCCCATCGAACTCGAAGTCGAGGAGGACGCCGTGCGCGCTCGCGAAGGCGAGATCGGTCGCGCCCACGTCGGCTTGCGGCGGCGCGGAGTCGCTGCACGCGACGAGCGCGACGAGGAGCGGCGCGACGACGGACGACCGAAACGGGAGAGCGCGCATGGGGGCCTTTCTGGAGCGCGAGGACGGAGCCTGCCACCCACACGCTCGCCCCTGTCATGACATGGCCGAGCTCACGCTTCCAGTCTCGACGCAGCCCCAAGGGACCGCCGCGACTAACCCCGCGAAACCAAGGACGAAATCGAGATCACAAAAGGGCCGTGCCCCGGGGAGGGAGGGGCCCGGGGCACGGCGGGGGAGTCACGAGGCGGCGGTCAGAGGGCCGGGTAGTCCGTGTAGCCCTTCGGACCGGGCGTGTAGAACGTGGCCATGTCGACGTCGTTCAGGGGCGCGCCCTTGGCGAAGCGCGCGACGAGGTCGGGGTTCGCGAGGAACGGGCGACCGAAGGCGACGAGGTCTCCCCGCTTCTCGACGAGATCGGCCTCGGCGCGCGCGGCGTCGTACCCACCCGAGAGAACGAAAGCCCCCGCGAACGCCTCGCGGACGCCTCGTTTCAGCTCGGCCGGCACGGGCGGCGCGCCCATCGACGAGTGATCGACGAAGTGCAGATAGGCGATGCCGAGCTTCGACAGCTCCTTGGCGAGCGCGAGGTACTGCGCGTCGACGCCGTCGAACGAACCCGTCGCGTTGAAGGCGCCGTGTGGCGAGATGCGAATGCCCACCTTGTTCTTGCCGATCGCGTCGGCGACCGCGCGCACGATCTCGAGCGCGAAGCGGTTGCGGTTCTCGGCCGAGCCGCCGTAGCCGTCCGTGCGAGTGTTGACGTTGGCGTTCAGGAACTGCTCCACCAAGTAGCCATTTGCGCCGTGGATCTCGACGCCATCGAAGCCCGCGGCCACCGCGTTCTTCGCGGCCGTCAGGTGCTCGGCCACGGCCTTCGCGATGTCGGCGTCGGTCATCGCGCGCGGCGCGGAGTGAGGCTTCGGGCCTTCGGCGTCGGTGTACATGTCGCCCGGGCAGGCCACGGCGGTGGGCCCCACGACCTCGGCGCCGGCGGGGAGGTTCGCCACGTGACCGACGCGGCCCGTGTGCATGAGCTGCGCGAAGATGGCGCCGCCCTTGTCGTGCACGGCCTTGGTGACGAGCTTCCACCCCTCGACCTGCGCGGCCGAGAAGAGACCAGGGATGCGCGAGTACCCGAGCCCGTTCGGCGACGGGGAGGTGCCCTCGGTGACGATGAGGCCCGCGCCCGCGCGCTGCGCGTAGTACTCGGCCATGAGCGCGTTCGGGACGTTGCCCTCGGCGCGCGACCGGGTCATGGGAGCCATCACGAAGCGGTTCTTGAGCGAGAGGCCGGCGAGGGTGGTCGAATCGAAGAGCATGCGAGTTCCTTCCGTGGAGCCCGCAGCGTGCGCACCTTGCTTCCCTTTCGGAAGTACACCATTCCGGTCCACATCGTTCTCTCTAGGAGAACATTCACTCGAGGCGGCGCAGGGACGGATCAGCTCATTCGGGCGACGGAGTCGGAGAGCGCCGCGAGGGCCACGTCGAGCTCGTGGGCGTCGTCGCGGCTCGCGGCCTCGAGGGCGGAGGTCGCGCTCACGGCTTCGTCGGAGCGCCCGTCGCGGCAGGCCGCCTCGACCTTGGCCGCACACGCCTTGGTGGCATCGAGCCCGAAGATGGCGGCGGAGCCCTTCAGGGAGTGCGCGAGCCTCGCGCCGACTACGAGATCGCCCGAGGCGATGGCCCGGCGAAGCGAGGCGAGTTGGTCGCCGAGGGAGCCCACGTAGTCCTTCGCGAGCAGCACGGCCTCGTCGAGCGACACGTCCGCGACGAGATCGCGGAGCACGTCGTGCACGGTGGAGCTCGGCGGGGGCGGCACGGGCGACTCGTGGGTCGGCGCGTCGCGGCCGTCGCATACGGCCTGCAAGAAGCTCCGGAGCGCGTCGAGCCGGAGCGGCTTGGGGAGGTAGTCGTCCATACCCGCGCGCAGGCAGTTCTCGCGATCACCCGAGAGCACGTTGGCCGTCAGCGCCACGATCCTCGCAGGCCTCGCCCCCGCGTCGCTCTCCCACACGCGTATCGCGCGAGTGGCCTCGAGCCCGTCCATCCCGGGCATTTGCACATCCATGAAGATGGCATCGTAGCGGGTCGCCTTGACCGCCCGAATGGCCTCTCTGCCGTTCTGCGCCACGTCGGCGCTGCACCCGAGCTGCGCCAAGGCCGCGAGGGCGAGCTTTCGATTGACCGCGTTGTCCTCCACGAGCAAGAGGCGCAGCGGCCGATTGCCGACGACGATGGGCGCCACCATGCGGCTCCGAGACACCTTCTTGTCTCCCGCGCGGTCGGCGTGCGAGACGAGCAGGTTGAAGAGAGGGGACACCTTGAGCGGCTTGAGGAGCGTCGCGGAGATCGCCGCGCCATAGGACTCTCGCAGCTTGGCGCCGCGGCCCGAGCTGCACATGAGCAACACCGTGGCGCCCCCGGCGGCGAGCCCCCGAACGGCGTCGACCGACTCCCCGGAAGGGACGTCGCAGTCGAGCAGCACCACGTGCGGCGACCACCCCTCCGTCTTCGCGTCACGGAGCGAGTCGCCCGAGCGCACGTCCATGCCCCAGCGCTCGAGCATCTCGCGGATCACCCCGCGCGAGAGCGGGTGTGCGTCGGCCACGTACGCGCGGCGGCTCACGAGCGACGGCACCTGCATCGAGTGGGCGGAGCGGGTCTCTCCGAGCGACGGCGGCAGCGGGATCACGAACGAGAGCTCGGCGCCCCGACCGGGGACGCTCGCCGCCGTGATCTCTCCACCCATGAGGCCGACGAGGCGCCGGCAAATGGCGAGCCCGAGGCCCGTCCCACCGTATTTTCGCGACGTGGAGCTGTCGACCTGGTGAAACGGCTGAAAGAGGGACTCGAGCTTCGAGGCCGGGATCCCGATCCCCGTGTCGCGCACGGAGAACCGCACCTTGTCGGGGGCTTGGGCGTCGCTCGACACCTCGAGCGAGACCTCGCCGTGGGACGTGAACTTCACCGCATTCCCGAGCAGGTTCACGAGCACCTGGCGCACCCGGAGCACGTCACCGAGCACGCCGGTGGGCACGGCCGGGTCGATGCGCGCGGCCAGATCGAGCCCCTTCTCTCCTGCCGCCATGGCCACCGTCTCGACGGCCTCTTCGACGCACTGCTCGAGCGAGAACGGAGCGCGCTCGATCTCCATGTGCCCCGACTCGATCTTGGAGAAATCGAGCACGTCGTTGATGACGTTGAGGAGGCTCTCGGCGCTGCTCCGGATCGAGGCGACGAAATCGGACTGCTGGCTCGTGAGGGGAGATTGCTGGAGGAGCTGCACGAAGCCGAGCACGCCGTTCATGGGAGTGCGGATCTCGTGGCTCATCGTGGCCAAGAACTCGCTCTTCGCGCGGCTCGCCGCCTCGGCCGCCTCCTTGGCCTCGCGGAGGGACTCCTCGGCGCGCTTTCTAACGGCGTAGGCGCCGAGCTGATGGCCAATCTCGCGGAGCGCGTCGACGAGCTTCGGATTAGGTATTTCGCGCACGGGGCCGAACAGCTCGAGGACGCCGAGGAACGCCGCCCCGTCGACGATGGGGACCGCCATGTAGGACCGTACCCCACACTCGACCGCCGTAGCCGCACGCGGATCTCCCGGCACGGCCGAAAGGTCGGCCCCGACGACCGTGCCTCCCTCGGCCCACACCCGCCCCGGGAGCCCCTCGCCGACACCGAACGACGCGGCCGCGGACGAGAGGAAGAATGGCCCCGCCATGCCCTTGGCGCGCTCCCACGAAGCGACGACGCGGAGGCGCGCGCTGGGCGAGTCGCCGTCGAGCGCCCACGCGGCCCCGAGGGTGTATCCCATACGCGAGCCGACGACGCCGAGCACGTCGAACATGACGGCTTCGAGGCCGCCCGCCTTGGCGAGCGCACGCGACGCGGCGATCTGCAACGCCTGGCGATCCTGTTCGACGATGCGCTCGGTGATGTCGTTCCCCATCGCCACGAAGTGCGCGAGCTGCCCCTCGACGAAGATGGGCTGGGCGTCGACGGCCACCCAGTAGGGGCGACCATCGCGCGCGTACGCGAGCGTCTCGGTCTGGAAGCCCTCCCCGCGCAGGATCTGGGCGCGCATGTGCTCGACCGCGTTCATGTCGGAGGCGCTCCACTCGAGGAACGACGTGAGCGTCTTGCCGCGAAGCTCCTCGAGCGACCACCCGGAGAGCCGCGAAAACCCCTCGTTCGTCCACTCGATGCGACCGAGCGCGTCGGTCATGAGGATGGCGTTGGCGCTCCGCGAGGCGATGAGCGCGAGCTTGCCCGACTCGGCCTCTTTCTCGCGGAGCTGAGCCCGTTGGAGGGTGAGCCGATCGGCGAGGCGCTTGAGATCGTCGTTCGCGAGCTCGTGCGACCGCACCACGTCGAGCAGCTCGAAGGTCTGGTCGTGGAGGGCGAAATCGCTCGCGACATACCCCCGCGCCGAGAGCTCGGCGGGCCCGGCGAGCCAGGGCGACGCGAGGAAGAGGTATCGCCCGTCGATCCGCTCGACAGGGCCTCGGAGCACGGCGCCGCTCGATTTGCACTCGAGCAACATGGCCGTCCCCGCCCCGGCGACGAAGAGCCCGCGGGTGATGGGGCCGGCCGGCCGGCGCGCGACCACGTGCTCGACGAGGCGCGCGCCCGGGGCGATCCCCACGACGACCTTCGCGGCGTGGGGCCCCACGCGCGTCACGACGAGGGAGTCGTCCCACTCGAGGTAGAACGGAAATGCCGCCGCGAACGCCGCTCCGCGGAGCCCGGGGTGGGAGGGGGCGTCGTCTCCGTCGGGAGGCGGGAAATCGGGCTCGGGGGGCTCGGGTACGGGGGTCACCGTGGGGGCACCCACTCGGTGCCCGCGCGGAGCCGCGCCTCGAGATCGTCCCCCGAGATGGGGCGCGAGACGAAGTAGCCTTGCGCGAGCGCGGTGCCGACCGAGGCTAGAAAATCCCACTCTTCCCGCGTCTCGATGCCCTCGGCTACGGAGACCATGTCGAGGCGTTGCGCCATACCGAGGGTGGCCTCCAGCATGGTGGCCGAACGTGAGAGCGGCTTCACCCCGGCGACGAAGCTCCTATCGATCTTGATCTCGTCGAACGGTATTCGAAGGAGCTGTTGGAGAGACGAGTACCCGACACCGAAGTCGTCGATCGAGAGTCGATATCCCCTCACCTTGAGGCGCGCGATGTTCTCGAGACAGATGCCCGCGTCGGCCATGGCCACGTTCTCGGTGATCTCGAGGATGAGGCGCTCCGGGGCGAGGCCCGAGCCACGCGTGAGGCGGGTGATGCTGTCGGCCACGCCCGGCGTCGACAAAAACGAGAACGACAGGTTGACGGACACCGATATGGATCGCCCGAGATCGTTCCACGTGCGGGCCGCGCGGATCGATTTCTCGAGGATGATCTGCGTGAGCGAGCCGATGAGGCCCGTCTGCTCCATGGTGTCGATGAACACCCCGGGAGGCAGCACGCCGTAGCGCGGGTGCACCCATCGAGCGAGGGCCTCGGCGCCTCGAATGGCCCCGTCTTTCATGGAGACCTTGGGCTGAAAGTAAGGGACGAACTGCCCGAGCGCGAGGCCCTCCTTCAGCTCGTCATGAGAGAAGACCAGGGTCTCGCGGGACGGGCGCTCCTTCGGCTCGGGCCGCCGCACGACGCGCTGGATGTCGTCGACGGTGGCCGGCTTCTCGAGAATGCCCAAGAAGCTCATGCCACGTTCCTTGGCCATGAGCTCCATGCACGCGAGGAGCTGGCGATCCATGGCCGAGTGGAGCACGAACGATGCCTTGCTCGGGAGCGTCGCCATCGCGCACAAAAGGTCCAGTCCGTCCATCTCGGGCATCGCCAGATCGGACACGACGACCTCGACGTCGGGGTGCGCGGCGAGCAGCGCGAGGGCCTCGATGCCGTGCTCGGCCTCGTGGATCGTCGCGACGCCGCTCGCGGCGAGTCGTTTGCAGAGTACACGCCGTTGGAGCGCGTCGTCCTCGACCACGAGCACGCTCGAGGGGCGCTCGCGCCTCGCGATCTCTCCATCACCCGTATCGGATCGCGTCATAGGGCGGCACCTTGCTCCAAGGAGCAAGCAAACCTCAGCCACGGAGCGCTGGCAAGCGTCGGTGCCCTATCGGCATATGGCGCTCGACATGCCCTATGGCCACTCCGGTGACCGGTGTACGCACCTCGTCAGTTCAGGTCTTTGCGAGACGACGAGAGGCGCGCGAGGTGCTGTTTCAAGATGGCGGCGTCTTGAGCCTCGGGCTCGAGCTCGAGGACACGCTCGAAGTCGGCGCGAGCGCTCTGGGTGGCGCCGAGCCGGACGGCGAGCACGGCACGCTCGCGGAGGGCCGACGTGGAGGCCGGCGTGAGGCAGAGGATGCGGTCGAGCGCGAGGTGGGCACGCGCCAAATCGCGGCGCGCGAGGTGCACGACCTTGAGGTTCGTGAGCATGCGCACGAGCGTCCCGCGTGGGCTCGCCGGGACCAGGTGGATGGGCGAGAGCTTGGCCTTCTCGCCGAGCGTCTTTCGGAGGAGCTGCTCGACGGCCTCCCACGTGAGGAGCTTGCCCGAGAACGGGTCGACGATGGCGGCGGGCTCGTCGCGCGCGGTGGGGTTCGCCTTGTCGTCGACCCGAACGAGGTAATGGCCAGGAAAGGCGACTCCGCGCGCGCGGATCCCGAGGTGGCGGGCAACCTCGGTGTAGACGAGCGCGAGCGAAATGGGGATACCGACTCGCCGTTCGAGCACGTCGCACAAGAGGCTATTGCGCGGGTCGTGGTAGTCTTCTTCGTTGCCGTGGAAGCCGAGGGTGCCGTGAACGTGCGCCGCGAGGAGCTCGGCCTGCTCACGGGTCGACATGCCCTCGATGGATCCGGGACCGAGCGGCTCGACGAGCCGCGCTACCTTCAAGAGGAGCGCGTCGACGTCGACGCCACCGTAGGCGTCCTTCGCGATGAGCGCGGCGCCGGTCGCGACGTCGAGCTCGGCATCACCGAGGCGCGCGAGCTCCTCGAACGTTCGGGGGCGGCGCGCGAGCGCGGACCTTGGCTCACCGTGGGTGCTCATGGGACGACGAAGCATTGCGCTCGGGCCCCATTTTCGCAAGCCGGGCGCCACGGCCCGAGGAGCCGTCGGAGGTCCCCCGCCCCCTCGCCGTCGACTTTGGCTTCGCGGACTCCTCCGCTCGTGCCTCCGCGGTCGAGACGCTGGCCGCGCGGCCGGAAAATTCCACCGTCACGGCAAGCGTAACCCTCAGAAATTCATGAGGATTTCTTAGGCACCTACCTCGGAGCGGCGGGTAGGTTCGGGGCCTGGCGCACCTCCCGTCGCGCTCCGAGGCCCCCATGATCCCCTGGCGCATCGTCCGCGTGTTCTTCGTCGCCGCGACCTTGGCCTGCGGCCCGAACTCTTCGGAGTCACCGCTCGAGCCCTCGACGTCGGCATCCGGCGAAGCCCCCTCGCCCTCCACGGTGAGCCCCGGCATGCCCTCGAGCTCGAGCCCAGGGACCTCCGCGCCGCCGACCGGAGACGCCGGGACCAAGGGCACGAGCGTGCCCGTCCTGCCCTTCCCTTCGCGCCTCTTTATCCTCCCCAACCGAGAGATGCCGGTCTCGGATTTCGGGGCCGCTATCGACGCTCGTGTCACCGAGCAGCCGGGCGCCGCGTCGGTGATCGTGCTCGTGCACGGCCGGTCCTGCGGAGGTGGAGGCGAGCCGAAGAAGTCGCTCGACGAGGCCGTGCCGGAGCTCGAACGGACCATGTCGTCGGCCGTGGTGCTCTTCTCTTGGCCAGGGTCCGACGAAGGGTGCCCGCTCGGCTTCCCCGAGGCGCGAGCTCGAGCGGCAGGGCCGGCCCTCGCCTACCTCACGCAGGTGCTCTCGGCCTACCGCGCGACCGCGGGGAACAAGCTCGGCGCGCGCAAGGTGGTGCTCCTCGCCCACAGCATGGGCAACCTCGTCCTCGAGGCCGCCGTCGGCGGCACGAGCACCTTGCCCCGCGACGTGTTCGATACGGTGCTCGTGGGGTCGTCGGCGACGGCGCTCGCGGGGCACGCGACGTGGCTGTCCCGAGCGGGGCTCGGCCGCGCGACGTACGTCTCGGTGAACGGAAACGACAACGTGCTGCTCGCGGCCGGCACCGGGCGCGGGACGCGGCTCGGGCGGTCGATCGGGCAAGAGCCGCTCGCCCCCGGGGTCCTCTATGCGGACTTCGGCGGCGCGAACGTCGACCACGCGATCTACCTCCCCTCGGGGCAAAAGGGCGAGGGCATGCGCGCCTTCTATCGGACGATTCTCCGAGGGGAGCCCTTCGTCGTCCAAGGCGCTCGTGGCGTGACGCGCACCGAGGCCCGAGGCGGCGCGACCATCGCGTTCTTCGACGGGACGTGAGCCGCGTGGCGAACGAGCCCCGTTCGCGGTAGACCCGCGCCGATGCGCTACGAAGGCAGGCTCTATCGCCCACCGTCCGAGGCCGATGCCCTCATCGTGCAGGCCACGATCGGGTGCTCGTGGAACCACTGCACGTACTGCGACATGTACAGCGACAAGGCCTTCCGGGTGCGCCCCGTGGCCGAAGCCCTGGACGATCTCGAGACCGCCGCGGCGGCGTTCGGCGACCGCGTCGAGAAGCTCTTCTTGGCCGACGGCGACGCGCTCGTGCTCCCCACGGATCACCTGCGTACGCTGCTCGACCGCGCGCGCGAGCTCTTCCCCAACCTGCGGCGGGCCTCGTGTTACGCCATGGCCCGCAACGTCCTCGACAAGTCGCCCGCCGAGCTCCGAGCGCTCCGCGAGGCAGGGCTCTCGCTGCTCTACGTCGGCCCCGAGTCGGGCGACGATCTCACCCTGAAGTCGATCGCCAAAGGCGACGACGCGGCCGCGCACGTCGAGGCCGCCACGAGGGCGCACGAGGCCGGCATGGGCCTCAGCGTGATCGGCTTGCTCGGCATCGGAGGCGCCCGGTGGGAGGCGCACGCGAAGGCCACGGGCGAGCTCGTAACCGCCATGAATCCTTCGTACTTCTCGGCACTTACGGTCACGGTCGTGCCGGGCACCCCGCTCGCGAAGCTCTCCGCGAAGGGCCGCTTCGCCGTGCCCCCCGTGCCCGATCTGCTCCGGGAGCTGCGCCTCATGGTCGAGCACGCGAGCCCTACGTCGTGTGTATTCCGCACCAATCACGCCTCGAACTACCTGCCCCTCGGCGGGTCACTCCCGGTCGACAAGGCGCGCATCCTCCGCACGATCGATCGCGCGCTCGCGGGCGACGTGCCGCTCCGCCCCGAGGCCTTCCGAGGGCTCTGATTCGCCGAGACGCGCTGGGGCCGAGGGTCAGGCCCGCTCGGGCTTGCCGCGCAACGCGCGCTCGACGGCATCGACGAGCACACCTTCCAGGAACGGCTTCTCGAGGAACACGGCGTGCACGCGCTTGGCGTCGCGCGCGCTCGCGGGGCCTTGACCGCTCATCAACACGAACGGAGCGTCGATGCCTCGCGCCTTCGACCACGCCGCGAGCTCCGGGCCCGAGGTCCCGCCCATAGTCACGTCGCATACGATCGCGTCGAACGTCGCCGCCTCGAGCAGCTCCTTCGCCCGCCCGGTCGAGGTCGCCGTGGTCACGTCGTAGGTGCTCGCGAGAAGCTCCGCGGTGCTTCCAAGGACGGCGTCGTCGTCGTCGACCACGAGGAGCCGCCGACGTGCCTTGCCTTCGGTGGGACGCGCCGAGGGAGCGTCGGCCTGGCGCCGAAGCACGATGGTCGCCGTGGTTCCCGCGCCCGGCACGCTCGAGAGCGTCAAGGTGCCGCCAAAGGCCTCGACGATGTCGCGCGAGATGGGGAGGCCGAGGCCCGTCCCGAGACCGGCGGGTTTGGTCGTAAAGAAGGGCACGAACACGCGCTCGAGATCGGCCGACGAGATCCCCGAGCCCGTGTCGCGAATGGAGATCGTGACCGTGTCGGCCTCGACCCGAGTCGTGATGGCGACGACGTTCTCGCTCGCCTTCGCCGGATCGAGCGCGTGCGCGGCGTTCACGAGCAAGTTCACGAACACCTGACAGAGGCGCCCCTCGGCCCCGAGCGCCGTAGCACGGGGCGCGAGATCGAGCTCGAGCCGCCCGCGCCCGTCCAGCTCGTGGGCCGCGAGCGTCACCGCCGCCTCGATGGGCTCGTTCACGTCGAGCAAGAGCACGGGCTCGTCTTCTCGCCGGCTCAAGTTTTTGAGATCTTTGACGATTCTGGCAACGCGCTCGGTCCCCTCGTGGGCGAAGCGCGCCCCCTGCGAGAGCACGCGCAAGGTCTCGATCGAGGGGGAGGTGCCCCCCTCGAGGTGCGACTCGAGCACTCGGATCTGATGCTCGAGGTTCAAGAGCACGAACGTGAGCGGGTTGCCGATCTCGTGCGCGACGCCGGCGGCGAGGCGACCGACGGTGGTCATGCGGTCGGCGCGAGCGAGCTCCGACTGGAGGCGAATGCGCTCGGAGATGTCACGGATGATGGCGGCTGCGGCTTCGCGCCCTTCGAACGAGACACGCACGGCGGCGACCTCGCACACGATCGTGTGACCGTCGGCGTGGATGAGGCGCTCTTCCACGAACGGCACGCTCTTCCCGGGGGCGTCGAGCTGCGCCATGCGCTGCACGATGAGGGCGCGGTCGTCCGGGTGCACGGCCTCGAGCATGTTGCTGCCGAGCATGGTGCCGAGGGGGTGCCCGAGGATGCGTTCGAGGCTCGGGTTGGCGTAGACGACGACGCCCTTGTCGTGCACGAGCACTCCGTCCGGGAAGGCGTCGATCAGGGCGCGGAAGCTCCTCTGGGACTGGCGGAGCGAGGCGTCTTTCTCTTCACGGTCGGTGACGTCTCGAACGAAGCCGACCACCTTGCCGCTCGCGATCTTGCGCGCGTGGATCTCGACCACCATGGGCTCGCCCGTCGGCAGGCGAAAGCGGCGCTCGGTTCGCACGCGCCCGCCGCTCTCGAGCAGGTGGCGCTTGATCGGCGCGACCGAGAGATCGGTCTCGAAGAGGAAATCCTCGGCGAGCTGGCCCACGATCTGTTCGCGCGTGCGGCCGACGAGCTCGCATCCGCGGGCGTTCACGTCGAGGATGCGAAGATCGCCATCCGCCACGAACACCCCGTCGGGAGCGTCGTCGAAGAGAGCGCGGTACTCGGCGTGAGCCCGCCCCCCGGGGCCGTCGTGGTCCGATCCGTTCACGAGGAGCGACCATATCCCGAGCCGACGAGCCACGAAAAGGCCGGATCTGTCCTCGCACGCGTTGCGCGTTGCGCAAGGGGTGCGGCCCGATCGAGGCCCGAGACCAAGGAGACCTCGAGAAATCGCGGGCTTGCGCCATCGCAAGATTCTTCGACCCCACGGAACGCGACGTGCAAAAGAACGCCGCGATGCTCGCTCACGTCGTCGCTTACCTCAAAGAGAACCCCCTCCTCCTGCTCTTCCTCGTGGCGGCGAGCGGCTACCTCGTCGGCAAGGTGAAGATCGCCGGCGTGAGCCTGGGGGTGGCCGCGGTGCTCTTCGCCGGCCTCGGCATCGGCGCGCTCGACCCCGACTTGAAGCTGCCCGAGCTCGTCTACCTCTTCGGGCTCGTGCTCTTCGTGTACACGATCGGCCAGAGCAGCGGCCCCGGCTTCTTCGCGTCGTTCCGCAAGGGCGCGCTCCGCGACAACGCCGCGGTCCTCGGGGTGCTCGTGCTCGCCACCGCGCTCGCCGTCGTGCTCTCGAAGGCGCTCGGGCTGCGCTCGTCGTTCGGCGCCGGGCTCTTCGCGGGGGGAACGACCAACACCCCCGCCCTCGCGAGCGTGCTCGAGGCGATCAAGACCCGCGCCCCGGCCGACACCCGAGAGGCCATGCTCTCGGAGCCCGTCGTCGCCTACTCGGTGAGCTACCCCCTCGGTGTGCTCGGGAGCCTCGCGGGGGTGTGGGTCCTGGCCAAGCTCAAGGCCAAGAGAAAGGCCGACGAGCCCCCGCCATCGGGCCTGCTCGCCGAGCTCGGAGAGAAGTCCCTCGAGAGCGTCACGGTGCGCGTGGAGAAGCGCATCACACGCGACCAGGCCATCGCCCTGTGCCGCGAGCATGGGCACGCCGTGCTGCTCGGGCGCATGAAACACGGCGACGACGTGTCGCTGCTCACGAGCGACGTCACCCTCGAGCCGGGAGACCTCGTGACGCTGATCGGAGCAGGGCGACACGTGACCCGGGCGGTGCCTCTGCTCGGCGAGCGCTCCGACGAGCGGCTCGATCTCGATCGCCACGTGCTCGACTTTCGGCGCATCTTCGTGTCGCGCTCGGCCATCACCGAGAAGCCGCTCTCGGAGCTCGGCATCCCCGAGCGCTTCGGCGCGCTGGTCACCCGCATCCGCCGCGGCGACGTGGAGCTCTTGCCCGACGGAGAGACCGAGCTCCTCCTGGGGGACCGCGTGCGCGTGGTGGCACCACGCTCTAAAATGCCCGAAATTGCTAAATATTTTGGCGATTCCTACAAGACCCTCAGCGAGATCGACGTGATCACGTTCAGCCTCGGGATCGCGCTCGGGCTCCTGGTCGGCAGCATCCCCTTCCCCATCCCGGGCGGCTCTCACGTAAAGCTCGGCTTCGCGGGCGGTCCGCTCGTCGTGGGGCTCGTGCTCGGGCGGCTCGGGCGCACGGGCAAGCTCGTGTGGACGCTCTCGTACAGCGCGAACCTCACGCTGCGACAGCTCGGGCTCCTGCTCTTCCTCGCGGGGGTAGGCACGCGCTCGGGGTACGCCTTCGTGCACACGCTCGGCCAGGGAGGAGGCCTCGCGATGCTCGGCGCCGGCGCCGTCGTCACGCTCGTGACCGTGGCGACCACGATCGTGGTCGGGAGGTACTGGCTCAAGATCCCGGAGGACGTGCTCATGGGGATGCTCTCGGGCCTGCAGACGCAGCCCGCGGCGCTCGCCATGGCCGCCGAGACGAGCCAGACCGAGCTCCCCAACGTGGGGTATGCCACGGTGTACCCCTTCGCGACGATCGCCAAGATCGTGCTCGCCCAAGTGGCGCTCATGGCCTTCCAGAGCGGCGCCGGGTGACCGACAGGACGACGACGCCTCCCTTCCCCAGCGAGACCTCGAGCGATACGGTGCATGCATGATCGGACGTCACCCCGTGTGTGCACGAGCCAGCGGCGCGCTCTTCGTGCTCGTCGGAGTTGGCCTCGGCTCCACCGCGGGATGCTCGCACCGCGAGACGAAAGTGGTCCCCGAGGTGCTCGCCGAAGGGGGGCCGGGCATGGCCAAGGCTCCGCCGAAGATCGACACGGTGGAGAAGCCCTCGCCCGCGCCGAGCGCCACCCCCTTCGTGTCGCGTTGCGAGGGCGTCACGCTCGTCCTCACCAAGGTCGTCGTCCGCGATGGCTACGCCTTCCCGGTGCTCGAGCTGCGAAACACCGGAAAATCACCGGTGAAGCTCATGGCGACCGGAGACGGCTCGAGCGAGGACATGCGCAACCCGTCCCTCGCGTTCACGCTGTCGGGGAAGGTGTACCCGCCCCGCCGCGAGTGCGGCAACGTGAACGGCCTCGCCGAAGAGGACCTCCTCACGTTGGCTCCCGGCCAGACGAAGGTGCTCGAGTGGGTATCGCCCATCGCCGCCGAGAAGGGCCACCACACGTTGCGAGCCACCTACCGCAACGACCCCGAGAGCGCGGTGCTGCGTGGCGTCGCGCCCCCCGCCGACGAAGCGCTGATCGCTCGTGCGCGCGCCACGATCCCCTGCCAGCTCACGAGCAACACGCTCGACTTCGACATGAAGTGAGCCGAGGCGCGATCGCGCGCTGGCCCGTCAGGCGCCGTACTCGAGCGTGGCCATGGTCTCGAAGAGGGCATACACGCTCGCCGGGGTCGGGTGCTCGAACGAGACGCCGATGCGGGCGAGCGTGCCCGGCCGCGACCAGGTCACCACAGCCGGGACCACGACCGGATCCCACCGCGAGGGCGACTGGAAGCTCACCGTGACGTGCTCGCCGACCGCGAGGATCTCGGTCGACTCGAGCCCCGCTCCGGCGAGGCTCAGGTCGACCACCATCATTTCACGCGCGAGGCCGCGGGCGCTCGTCACCTGCGCGGCGTAGCGGACGTGCGTCCTCGCGTGGGAGCGAAAATGGTGCGGCCTTTCCACGGTGCGCGAACCGTACCACGAAACCAGGGGCGGACGAGATCCTCCCGCTCGCGCCCGGCCCTCGGGCACATCGAGGACCGCTTCGGACCCCATGGAGTTGGCGATCTGCACGAGACCTCGGGTACCATGAGGGCACGAGGCCGAACGCCCCCGCTCGGGCCTCGAACCGTCGGGAGACTGCTCGTTCATGACCTCCGATACGCGTAAGGACAAGCGCGCGAAAATCGTCAGCGTAACGGTGCGTTACAAGAGCGCCACCGTCGACGAGTTCATCGACAACCACGCGTTCGACGTGAGCGTCGGCGGCGTCTTCGTCAAAACGCAGACCCCGTTCGCGCCGGGCACGCTCCTCAAGTTCGAGCTCGCGTTGGCCGGCGACAAGGCCGTGATCGCCGGAGTCGGCCGCGTCGTGTGGAAGCGCGAGCCCACCCAGGCCGGCGCCGACCGCCCCGCCGGCATGGGCGTCAAGTTCATCAAGATCGACGACGCCTCCCGCCAGGTGATCGACCGGGTCGTGCAAGAGAACGCCGACGCCGGGCGCGCCTTCACCGAGGTGCCCGAAGAGCCCACCGCCGCCGCTCAGGTCGTCCCGAAGCCTGCGGCAGCCAAACCCGCTCCCGCTCCCGCCGCGGCACCGGCGCCGAAGCCCGCGCCCCAGGCCGCAGCGCCCGCTCCGAAACCCGCTCCTGCTCAAGCCGCTCCGCTCCCCAGGCCGAGTGTCCCCCCGGCGCGCGGACCGCTCCCCGCTCCGGCCCCCGCGCCTCGCCCGAAGTCGACCGAGATGCCGAAAGTCGAGGCCCCCAAGGCCGAGCCGGCGCGCGCACCCGACATCCGCCGCCAAACCGTGGCCGGCATCGGCGTTCCCCTCGGGCTCGCGTCCCAACAGAAGCCGCCCGTTCCCCAGGCCGCACAGACCCAACCCCTCGGCTCCATCGCGGACGACGACGATCTCGATTTTCTCAATCATCTCGAGAAGCTGGATGCGCCAGCCGCGGCGGCCCCGGCGGCCAAGCCCGCGGGGTATCCCTCGCCGTTCGACAACCAAGAAGCGCCGACCGCGGGAGGAGCCTCGCTCGCGGCCACGGTGGTGAGCCCCCCGCGCCCCTCCCCCGACGAGTCGCAGGGCTTCAGCGCCACGCTTCCGCTCGACAAGGGCGCGCTCCCCGACTTCGACGCGGCTCTCCGCGCGCGAGACGCGGCGGTGCCCAAGGATGCCCCCACGGTCCCTCGGAACCGTGAGTTCGAGAACACGATGCCGCTCGACCGCGCGTCCCTCGGCCTCCCCTCGAAGGACGAGATGCCGACGGTCGCGGGCGGCATGTTCCCGCAAGAGGCGCACCCCGCCAAGAAGCTCCCCACGTTCGAGGTCGATCGTCCCGAGCCTACGGTGATGAAGCAGGCCGCCGAGCTCCTCGAGGAGGCGCTCCGAGAGGCCGGCGGCTCCCTCGACGAGATCGGTGACAACCCGCTCTTCAAGAACGCTGCGGCGGCCAGGTCCGAGGGGCCCACCGTGGCCGACGCGCCGAGCGACGATCTGATGGCGGCGGTTCGCGGCGGCGGCGAGGCCGGCCACGACGATCCGACCGTGATGCGCGCCCCCGACGCGCCGATGCCGGCCTACACCCCCGACGGCGCACCCGCGCTCGCCCCCACTCCCGCGCCGGCGCCGGTGCACGCGAGCGCTCCCCCGCCGGCCGCGAGCTTCGCCCCGCCCGAGCGCCCGCTCGCCGTCGAAGAGCAGGTTCGTCCGCTCCCGCAGCCCAAGAAGGGAGGCGGGGGTGGGGCGATCGCCATCGCGGCCGGCGTGCTCCTCCTCACGGGCCTGGCGGGCGGCGGCGTGTGGGCGTGGAAGACCCACGCGTTCGGGCTCGGCGGGCCGAAACCCGAGCCTTCCGCCTCGGCGACGGCCACACCTTCCGCCGCGCCGTCGGCCTCCGTCGCCCCGTCCGCATCCGCCGAGCCCGCCGAAGCCGCCGCCCCGAGCGCCGAAGCCGGAGCCGACACGGCAGGTGACGCGAGCGCGGTCACGGCGGCCACCACGACCGATGCAGCCCCCGCGACCTCCGCGTCGGCTGCGCCCTCGGCCGCCCCCTCGGTCGAGAAACCGAAGCCGGTCTACAGGCCTCCGCCGGTTCAGCCGAAGCCCGCCGACCCCAAGCCCGAAGACCCCAAGCCCGAAGATCCCAAGCCGGCCGACCCCAAGCCCGCCGATCCCAAGCCCGCCGATCCCAAACCGGCCGACCCCAAGCCCGCCGATCCCAAACCCGTCGAGCCCAAACCCGCGGAGCCCAAGCCCGCGGAGCCCAAGCCCGCAGAGCCCAAGCCCGCAGAGCCGTAGCCACGAGCCGCGCGTGATGCCTCGATGCCCGCCGCCCCCATCAGGGCGCGCGGGCTTCGTGTTTTTCGGGGCGCGTCTCTTTTGTTTCGAAGGTGCGATGAGTTTCGCTTCGGCGCCGAGTCTCTCCTTTCGAAAAGGAGATTCCCTGCCTGCCGAACCCGCGTCTCAGGCCTCGTGCCCTCCTTTCGACTCATCTCACCTTTCACCCCATCTACCCACGGAGACTTGGCGCATGGCCTCGACGAGCACCTACTTGAACTTCCCCGGCACTACCGAAGAGGCATTCCTCTTCTACAAATCGGTATTCCGCACCGAGCTCGGCGGGCCGATCATGCGCATGCGGGACGTGCCCCCCTTTCCGGGCGGACCGGAGCTCTCCGAGCGAGAAAAAGGCTTCGTGATGCACGTCATGCTGCCGATCACGGGCGGGCACGTGCTCATGGGGACGGACACCCTCGCCTCGATGGAAAACGTGTCGTTCGGGACCGCGATGCACATCAACGTACAGCCCGACACGCGCGCGGAGACCGAGCGCATCTTCGCGGCGCTCTCCGCGGGTGGCAGGGTCACCATGCCGCTCGCCGAGATGTTCTGGGGCGACTACTTCGGCTCCCTGGTCGACAAATTCGGTGTCCCCTGGATGTTCAATTGTGCCGAGAAGAAGGCCTGAAGAGAGGAATGTCCATGAGCACGGCTCGCCAGATCTTCGTCAACATGCCCGTTCGCGATCTCGAGGCCTCCAAGGCGTTCTTCGCCAAGCTCGGGTTCGAGTTCAACCCCAAGTTCACCGACGCGAAGGCCGCATGCATGGTGCTGTCGGAGCAGGGGTACGTGATGCTTCTCGAGAGAGGATTCTTCTCGACGTTCACCAAGCGTGAGCTCGTCGACGCATCTCGCGCGACCGAGATGCTCGTCGCCGTGTCGTGCGCGAACCGCGCCGAGGTCGACGCCCTCGCCGACAAGGCGCTCGCGAACGGCGGCCGAGAGGCCATGCCCGCGCAGGACCACGGCTTCATGTACTACCGCACGTTCTACGACCTCGACGACCACCACTGGGAGGTGCTCTGGATGGACCCGGCCGCGGCCTCTTGAGCGACGAGGGCGAGACCGTGATTTTCGCCTCTCGCCCGCGCCTTCCTCTACCCTGAGAGGACCGTGCGAAAGCTCGCCCAAAACGCCGCGATCGTCGTGACGCTCGTCGCCACGAGCGTCGCGGCCGCGGCCGAGCCCCCCGGCGCGAGCCCCGCACCTCCCGCGCCCGCTGCGCCATCCGGGTCCGCTGCGCCCTCCGCGTCCTCCGGGACCGATGTGGCCCCGTCGGTCCCGGCGGCGGCGCGTCGTCCCTCTCCCGTGGCGTTCGTGGTCTCGGGGGGCGTGTCGCTCGGCGCCTACGAGGCGGGCTTCCTCCACTACCTCGTCGAGACGATGAAGCGAAACCCGGGGCTCTACGACGTGCGCATCGCCACGGGCGCCTCGGCCGGGAGCATCAACGGGCTCCTCTCTCTGCTCGCGAGCTGCGACGATCCGAACGACGATCCGAAGAAGAGCCTCTTTTACGGGACGTGGACCCCCATCGGCTTGCCCGGGCTGCACGATCCGGCGCGCCCGTCGGCGATCGCGCTCTTCTCGCGGCGCCCCCTCGACGCCGTGGCCGACCGCATCCTCGAACGCGTCGCGCGAGGGTTCCCCACCTCGTGCGACGTGGTGCTCGGCGTAACGACGACGCGCCTCACGAACGCACGCGAGGCCGTCGGCGCTCACGGGCGCCTCGATCTTCCGCGCGCCGAGGAGCGCTTCGTCGTGCGCATGCGCGGCGAGGGCGTAGGGCGCCCACCGACGTTCGAGAGCTACGTCGACGCGAGCTACGGGTACCCGCAGCCCCTGCTCCCCTTCGGCACGGACCCTCGTAACAACGCGATCTTGCTAAGGGATCTGCTCTACGCGTCGAGCGCGTTTCCGTTCGCCTTCACCCCCGTCTCGCTCCCCACCTGCATGACCCGCCCCCGCGGCCCGACGCCCCCGTGCGACGCCACGACCGCGAGCCGCGCGAACTTCGTCGACGGTGGCGTGTTCGACAATCAGCCGCTCGGCCTCGCGGCGCGCATCGCCGGTGACGGCCTCCCACCCGGGCAAGCGCGCGGGGGCTTCGTCACGCCCCTCGTGCGAAAGAACGCCCTGCCCCCCGACGACACGCTCCTCGTCTACGTCGACCCCGAGCTCACGAGCTTCTCTCGCCCACCCAACGCCGACGAGAGCCAGCGCATGCGGAGCGCCTCGGCCTTGGGGCTCCACTACGTCGAGTCGTTCGTCGAGTCGGCGCGAACCAAAGAGCTCTCGAGCGTCCTCGAGACCACCCCCGAGCTCCGCGATCGGCTGGCCATCGCCGCGAGCGACGTGCCGCCCGTGAGTCACTCGCTCGCGTCGTTTTTCGGGTTCTTCGACAGCCGATTTCGAGAGCACGACTTCTACCTCGGCATGCGCGCCGCGCGACGCTTCATGGATGGCCGCCTCGCCGCTCGTTTGGCCAAAATCCGCGGCGAACGCCCGCCCATCGTCCACTACGAAGACGGCGTGACGACGAACCTCGAGCCCTATCACTGCATCCGCGCCGTGCTCGACGACGTCGGAGATCCGGCGGTGGCGTGCGCGGCCGTCGCACCCGAGCTGCGAGCCGCGCTCGCGACCTCGATCGCACGGCTCTACGACGGGTGCGCCGCGGCTCGAGAGGCGGGCTCCCGCGACTTCGGAGAGAGCCGCGCGTGCGAGCGAGCGATGCGCGGCGGAGAGCCCCAACGCGTCCCCGACACCCCTAGAGCGACCCAGGGCTTTCACCGCAAACGAACGGGAGAATCCGAGCTCGCGTACACGGTGCGGCTCCTCGTGGGTTACGGCTTCGTCTTCAAGGATCTCGGTCTCGGCAAGGTCGACGCGGCGCGCGTCGAGCGCGAGATCCACGAGCGGCTCCGCGAGACCCTCGACACCTTCGCGAGCGCGCAACCCGAGAACGGCGCGGCCATCGGGGCGCTCGGGCACACCTTGCTCGGAACGCTCACGTACGTCCCCGCGTCGGCCATCGTGCACGTCGCCGTAGGACCCGTGATCGAGGCGGGCGCGAGCTTCCGGCTCGGCGCCGGAGCGTCCCGATTCCTCCGCGCGACGCTCGCCGCGGACCTCGGGGGCCTCTCGAGCTTCACGGGGAGCGGCGCGTACCTCACGGCGGCCCCTATGGCCGGCATCGAGGCAGAGATCCTCCCCATCTCGGGGCCCGTCATCCAGCCACGGCTCGGGCTCCGCGGCGGCTACCTCTTCTCCACCGAGGACGGCTTCGCCACGTCGACGTGTCCCGACCCTCGCGCGCTCGTCTGCTCGCGCCCCACCGCGCAGGCCTACGTGGCGGCCTCGGTGTTCGATCGCGTGAGGCTCCAGGTCGGCCTCGCGGCGATTTTCCCCGTGCGGACCAACGAAGAGACGTCGTGGTCCCTCTTGCCCACGGGCGGCCTCCAGTTCCTGTGGCCGTAGCGCGTGCATAATGCACATTTATGTTCGTGCGGTCTTCGCCGCGAAAAATCGCTATGCTGCGCGCGTGTCGACACAACCTTACCGTTGCGAAGCCTGCGACATCGAGACCTCCTTCGTCGCCGCCGGCAAGTACCCCGAGGACGACCCCAAGGAGGCCACCTATGGCGTGACATGGCGGTGCCCCGAGTGCGGAGAGCTCTCGCTCGACCTCTGCCCGACAGGCCCCTTGGCCCCGACCGCGCGCTCGTGTCTCAATTGTGGCAAGGACCGCGACCCCAAGAAGGCCTGCCCCGACTGCGGCATGACGGAGGCCGAGACCCTCGGGTTCCTCCGTATCGACGACGCCAAGGTGCGCACGCTGGAGAACGCCGAAGCCGCGTTCGACCAGGGTCTCTTCCGCCACGGGTTCGCGATCGTCGATAGCCTCCTTCGCAGGGCTCCCAACGTAGCGTTGTGGAAGGCGAAGGGCACGCAGCTCCAAATTTTGAAATTGCCAGTCGCGGCGGCGCACGCCTACGAGGAGGCCCTCGCGATCAAGCCCGATCCCATCGTCGAGATCGCCCTGGCCGTGGCCCGGTCCGACGCCGGTGACGCTGCCGCGGCCGAGGCCATCTACGACAAGCTCGTGGACCACGACGACGCCGAGGTCTCCGCGGTGGCGCACGCGAACCGCGGCAACCTCCACGAAGCCAAGGACGACGTCGATTCGGCGAAGAGGGACTACGAAGCCGCGATCGAGAGAGAGCCCGGCCGGATTGCCCACTACCAGAACCTCTCGCGCCTCTTCACCAAGCGAAAGAAGTGGAGAGACGCGCTCGAGGTCGTAGAACGGGGGATCGCCGCCATGGGCGAGGCCGACGCGACGCCGCTCCTCCTCGAGAAGGCACGCGCCGAGAACGAGCTCGAAGACCCCGAGGCCGCCATGGCCACGGCCGACGCCATCCTCGAGAAGGAGCCCGAGCACACCCGCGCGCTCTACCATCGGGCTTGGGCACAGGGGCTGCTCGGCCGCCTCGACGAAGCCAAAGAGACCCTCGAGACCTTGCTCGACATCGACCCCACCAACAAGGACGGCAAGCGCGCCCTCGCGAAGATCGAGGCTGCCCGCGCGAACGCGAAGAAGAAGCCCTGGTGGAAGATCTGGTGAGGGACGAGCGCGCGAACGGGACCGCGTAGGACGAGCACGCCGCCACCCCGGGCGGCGGCCTTACTCTCCCGCGAGGATGCGACGCCCGGCGCCACGGAGACGCGGCGAGATACGTGTATCCTTCATGAGAGCGCCGAGCGCCACGCGGTCGGCGGCGGAGAGCACGGGCTTCGTGTGCGAGGTGTGCCGGCACATGCCCGCGACGACGAGCGACTCGGCGCGCGTGAGGCTGACCCCGGGGTGCCCGAAGAGCTTGCCGAAGTCCGGCGCTTTTCGCACCCCTCGCGGCGTCGGCGCGGTCCCGGTGAGGAACGCCTTGAACACGGGGGAGCCCTGCACGACGCGGCGCTGGAGCGGCGACGCCACCGGCCGACCGAGGGCCGCGCCGGCCGCGAACATGACGTTGTTCACGTCGGGGCAGTTCTCGAGATTTCGACGCGAGATGTCGGTGCAGACGGGCGTATCGGAGAGCGGATCGGCTTCTCCCGACAGCTCGGTCGTGTGGTTGAGACCCAAGAAGTGGCCGGCCTCGTGGGCGAGCACGTAGCCCTCGAGCTCGGCGTCGGCCTCCATGAGCGACGCGAGCGCGACCCCCGACTGCTCGTTCCCCGGGGCGTTCGCCGCGCCCGGAATGCCCGCCGCGATCCCCCACCACTCGGACGCCTCGGAGTCGCCCTCGGAGAGCACGACGTGGAGCGATTGCCCCTTCGGCGCCACGCGCGTCTCGCGGAAGACGTCGAAGAGCTCGTCGTCCGAGATCGAGGTGTACCGCTTCGCGATGCCATGGAGCCGCACCGTGCCGTTCTTGAGCCCATAAAGCTCGAGCGCCGCGCCGAAGAACGCGTCGATGCGATCGCGCACCTCGCGGTTCGTGATGGCCGTGCCCACGCTCACGGGCGGCGTGCCCGCGATGGAGAGACCGTCGGGCACGTACACGTCGAGATCGAGCGTCCCTCCGTGGAAGATCCCATCCGGTGTAGTCTGCACCTGAACCTTCGCGCGTAGCGTTCCTTCACCGCGGAAGGTGACCTGCCACGTACCCGGGGCCACGCCGTCGGCCGTCTCGGGGAGCTCGCCTTGCGGGATCTGGACGGCCGCCGTCGTCCCGAAGAGGGTCTCGCTCGTCGGGTGCACACCGCCCGCGGGGATCGCGTTTTGGTGGGCTTTTGCCCCGCTCGGAGCGACGACCTCGAGCACCGCGAGCGACTCGCTCGGGGTGTCGCTCTCGACGGTCACGTGAAAGCCGAGCGTGCCCTTCGGGATCTCGAAGGTGACGGGCGCTCCGGCGGTCACCGCGCCGAGCTCGAGGACCTCGAGCGGCTGCGTCGGCCCACCGTCGAACCCGGGAATCACCGAGCCGGCATCGACCCGAGCGTCGGCAGAGGCGTCGACCACGGGCGGCGGCGCCGCGTCGGCCGGCGTGACCACGACGACCCCCGAGTCCCCGTCGTCCTCTCCCGAGATGACCTTTCCACCACACGCCGCCGCGAACGAAGCGGCGAGCAGGGCGAGGGCGGGGGCGGCGAGCAGGGCGTTTTTCATCGAGGGGACTCCGAACGAAGTGGCGAACCGGATGCGAGCCGCTCGGCGAACGCGCCAACGGGCCTACGTGGTGCTTGGTGACACGTCGCCGCTTCCGTCGCCGAAAGGTACGCGAGAACCCGAAAAACGCCCGGACTACTTCGCGCAGCGGGGGACCTCGGCCTCGCCCTTCACCTCGGCGCTGCCCTTCTTCGCCTCTTCGCGCGTCGCTTGCTTGCCGGAACGCCATGCCTCGCCAGCGCCCTCGGAGCCCCCCGAGAAGAGCCCACCGGCGGTCTTCCCCGCGGTCTTCAGGCCCTCGAGCCCGGTCTTCGCGCCCGTCTTCACGCCCGAGGCGCCCGTGCGAGCGCCCAAGACCACGTCGCCTTCGGGACCCGTGCGGCACGGCGGAGGTGCGCCTGCGCACCCGAGCGCTCCCGCACAACTCCACAGGCAACCCACGAGAAGACCTACGCAACCAATGGATCTCATTACGTTTTCTCGGAGTGTTGCGTCGCGGTCCGAAGGTCGGTCTCGCTCAACCCGAAGGCGTCCGCGAGGGCCTCGAGGGCCTCGTCCTCCGAGCGCCCCGCGGCGACGAGGTCCCGGAAGCGCCTCGCGATGTCGTGAGGGTGCTGCGCGAGGACCCAGGGCGCGAGCTGCCTCCGGACGTCGGCTTCGGCGACGCCTTCGAGCACCTCGAGGCCCGCCTCCCGCACCATGGCCGCGCCTTTGCCGTCGACCCGGGGGTGAGGATCACGCATCGCGAACACGAGCCGCGCGACCCCACACTCGGCGACTACTTTGGCGCACGCAGGGGTGCGACCATGGAAGGAGCAGGGCTCGAGGGTAGAGTAGAGCGTGCCTCCGCGCAGGTCGACGCCGAGGCCTCGTGCCGCACGGAGCGCGCCTATCTCCGCGTGATCCTCGCCGGGGCCACGGGTGAACCCGCGAGCGACGATCTTGCCGGCGGCGTCGACGATGACGCACCCGACCCACGGGTTGTCGCCCGTGTGCCCGCGCGCCGCTTCGGCGGAGGCCATGGCCTCGCGCATGAAGGCTTCGTGGTCCACGAAGAAGAGCATATGCGATTTCCCTCGAATCGACGCGCCCGCCGCGCCGTGAGGGGCGTCAGCCGTGGCTCTTCGCGAGCGAAAGCGCGTTGATGCAGTACCGAAGACGGGAGGGCGGGGGCCCGTCGGGGAAGACGTGGCCGAGGTGAGCGTCGCACACCGCGCACACCGTCTCGACACGGACCATGCCGTAGCTCTCGTCCCAGTGGTAGCCGACGACGCCGGCCGTGATGGGCGCCGTGAAGCTCGGCCACCCGGTGCCGCTATCGAACTTGTGCGTGGCGTCGAAGAGGGGCGTGTCGCAGCCAGCGCAGTGGTAGCGCCCCGGCTCGAACACGGAGCACATCGCGGACGAGTGAGGCCGCTCGGTCCCGGCGAGGCGCATGACCTGGAACTGCTCGGGCGTGAGCCGCGCGCGCCACTCGTCGGCCGTGAGCTCGACGCGCGTGGGAGGAGGTGGACCGCCACTTTTTGCCCAACGCTCGATGTCGCGCCAGGTGGGTGTTTCGCTGGGGTTCGTCATGAGGGTAACGATGGGATGCCACGACCGGCGTTCGTGCCGCACATCGGGAGCTGTCGAAGACTACCCGAGCCTCAGGGCCAAGGGGGAGCCTCGCCCACCGGGACGGGCGCGGCCGTGGCCATCCCCGGGGGGACGTCGCCCGGCACCGCCGGCAGGATCGGCGCGTGCACCTGCCGTGCGTACGCGAGCTCCGGATCGACGCGACCCGCCACGTCGAGCGCCTCGTGCACCTTCGCAGCGTAGAGCGCATACACCGCGTAGGCGATCGACGCGCAGCCATAGAGGAGCGGAACGAACCCGAGCCCGTGCTCGAGGCTCACCGTCTCGTGAGCCTTCTCGTGGTGCCCGCCGAGGTTCATGGCGAAGACGAACAGGAAGAGCAGCACGTTGTGCACGATCGACCAGGCCGCCACCCCACGCGCCAAGCTCCGCGCCGACGCGTCGCGCTTCGTGAAGCGGATGCCGAGCACGAAGTGGGCGATCGAGAGGGGAATTCCGGTGGTCCCGAAGAGGGTCGCGAGTCCGGGCATGCCCCGCGAGCCGTCGAGCTCGAACATGATGCCGACGCCGACGATGGGGATCGAGGGCACCCACATGACGCCGAAGAACAGGGCCAAGATGGCCGCGACCTGCACCTCGGAGGGGATGTCGCGGATGCGTTCGACGATACCGACGGCCTTCTGCGAGCTTCGGTACGCTCCGGCGCGGTCGGCGACCACGGCCTCCTCGGCGTTCCACTCGGCGCGGTTCCGCTTCTGAAGATGCATGAACAGCGCGACGATGCCGAGCACGCCTGCGACCGGAATCATGAGCCCCAACATGCTCGCGATCATCGTGTCCTCCCGACGCGCGAGACCCGGAGAACATTCCGGGGCTCGTGCACGACCCTTCACTGCACGATGCGATCCACCACTCGTGATGACGGAGCGCCGCCGCTTTTCTTCATGGTGGGGTCCAGGACGATCGCCAGCAAGCCGCTCGACGCCGCCGCGCGACCACTCGAGCCCTGATCGGCGCGCCTGCCCAGCGTGAACGGGCCGAGGGCGAGCTTGCTACGCCCGCAGCAGCTCGCCGGTCCGTGCGCAGAAACGCACAGTATCCGACATGGCGGCAGGGGAGAGCGTCATGAGCGCGAACCCGTGCACCATGCTCGGACAAGCCTGCACCTCGACGGGGACCTCGGCGGCGGCGAGCTTCTTCGCGTAGGCCTCGCCTTCGTCACGCAGCGGATCGAACCCCGCCGTCACGACGAGGGCGGGCGGAGCTCCGGTGACGTCCGGGGTGAAGAGCGGCGAGAGCCGCGGGGTGTCCCGAGGGGTCGCGCCCGCGTAGTGACCGAGGTACCACGCGATCGAGGCGCGGGTGAGCAGGTAACCCGTCGCGAGCTCCGCGTGCGAGGGCATCGAGCACGTCGCGTCGACCGCGGGGTACACGAGCAACGTCATCTTGGGGCGGACGGCGTCGGCGCGGGTCTCGAGGCCCACGAGCGCCGAGAGGTTTCCGCCCGCGCTGTCGCCTCCGACGCCGAGGCGTTTCGACTCGATGCCGTACGACGCGGCGTTCGCGGCGACGTGACGGAACGCGGCGACCGAGTCGTCGACGGCGGCCGGGAACGGGTGCTCGGGCGCGAGGCGCGGCTCGATGGCGATGACGCGGATCCGCGCCGTCAGCGCGAGGCGTTTGCAGAGCGTGTCGTGCGTGTCGAGGTCGCCCGTGACCCAGCCCCCGCCGTGGATGAACACGAGCCCCGGCGAGGGCGCGCGGAGACCGTCGGGCTCGTAGAGGCGCGCACGCAGCTCGCCGACCGCACCGGGCACCTCGCGCTCCCGCACGATCACGTCGCCCGCGGGGTCGTCCTCGACGACACGGATCGCCGCGAGCATGCCCCGCCTCGCGGCCGACGCGGAGCCCGCAGAGAGCTCGACGTCGCCCGTCTTTTCGCCGAGGGCGAGCATGAGCGCGATGTCGGGATCCAGGCCCTTCGCGAGCTCGCGCTGCTTCTTCGCGAGGAGCGCCCCGCGGAGCCAAGGCGACGCGAAGACGCGACGGACGAGGGGGCGGCTGCCCTTCACGCGGAGATTCTCGAGGAGCCCGAGCTTCATAGCCCAGCATACTCGCCCCGTCGGGCCCGGGGCTCAAGCCTCAGGGCAGCGTGACCGTGACGGGAACGGCGCGGTTCGCTTTGTCGCCGAGACCGAGCTGCCCCGAGCCGTTGTCCCCCCAGCAGGAGACGGCACCTTGCCGCACCACGCACGCGTGGGAGTACCCGGCGTCGGCGAACGTGACCTGATCGAGGCCGACGATCGGCGCGGGTGTGGGCGACGTCCCGACGGCACCGCGACCGAGCTCGCTGTTCGTGTTCGACCCGAACGTGAAGATCGCGCCACCCGAGCGCGCGAGCGAGAACGTGCTGCCCGCCACGGCCACCTCGGCCGAGAACCCTGTGAGGCGCGTGGGCACGGTGCGATCGAGGGCGTCTCCCACGCCGAGCTGGCTCGACGCGTTCCCGCCCCAACACCACACCGACTTGTCGGTCTTGGTGGCGCAGGTGTGGTGCGCGTTCGCCGAGATCGTGACCACGTCGGTGAGGCCGGGCACCACGGTGGGCACGTTGCGATCGTTGCCGCCCCCGGAGAGCCCGATGCCGAGCTGCCCGTCGAAGTTCCCGCCCCAGCAAACCACGGTCTTGTCGAGCTTGAGCGCGCACGTGTGCGTCCTCGCGGCGACCACGACCTGCACGCCCGAGAGGCCCTGGACCTGCGCCGGGATGCTGCTCTCGGGGCCGCCGAACGTCCCCCGACCGAGCTTGCCCGACGCGTTCGACCCCCAGCACCACACGGTGCCGTCGTTGGCGAGCGCGCACGCGTGGTCCCTCCCGTGGCTCACGCGCGAGAAGCCGCTCGCGACGAGGCGCGACGTGGCGCCGTAGAGACGACCTGCACAATACACGTTTCCGGGCGCGCGTACGACGCACGAGCCGTCGTAGCCGAGGCCCATGTCGAGCACGTCGAAGTCGCCCACCTTGGTCGGCGTGGTCACGTCCGCCGAGATCGCGCCGAAGCCGAGCTGACCGAAGTCGTTCGAGCCCCAACAGTAGACCGCACGGCCGCGCACCGCGCACGTCTGGTAGCCACCCGCATAGATCCGGAGCGACGTCGTTCCTGGGCCCGCGTCCGACGCGTCGGTCGTCGTGCTCGCGTCCGAGGATCCCGCGTCCGAGGGCCCCGCGTCGGTCGAAGCGTCCAAGGGCTCACCCGCGTCGCGCGCGTCCGTGCTCGCGTCGGTCGAGGCGCTCGCGTCACGGGACCCGCCGCTGTCCGTCGTGCCCGCGTCGCGGTCGCCAGGAGGGCGCCCCGCGTCCGCCGAGGGGGCCGCATCGGCGCCGTTTTCCCCAGAGATATCGGGGATTTCCACCGTCTCCCCGCAGGCCACGGCCGTGACGGCCAGCACGAGAGAGAGCACCGAGAGCCGAGAGCCACGAAGAGTACGCATCGTGGAGGCCATACGGGACCATCTCCACGAACCTTCCCCGCGTCACCTCGCCGCGCCGCTGCGCGACGATCGCCCGTGCCCGATCAGGACGTCAGGAGACCCAACGGGCCAAGATGACCGTGATGTTGTCCGGTCCGCCGTTCTCGTTCGCGCGCTGGATGAGGCGCGACGCGGCGGCCTTCAGGTCGGGGGCGCCCTGCACGATCTCGAGGAGCTCTTCGTCGGACACGGGGCCGGAGAGCCCGTCGGAGCAGAGCACGTAGATGTCGTCCGCGCGGGACGGCTCGAAGCGCGTGTCGACCTTCACCGTGTCCTTCATGCCGAGGGCCCGCACGATGACGTTCTTGTGCGGGAAGTTGGCGATCTCCTCGGGCGTGAGGCGCTTCATCTTGATGTAGTCGTTCAGCAGCGAGTGATCCTCGGTGAGCTGCTCGATCTTGCCATCGCGGATGCGGTAGCCGCGCGAGTCGCCGACGTGTGCACAATACACACCGTCCTCGACGGCGAAGAGCACGACGATCGTGGTGCCCATGCCGCGCTGACGGACGTCGCGCTGGGCGCTCTCGTAGATCCGCAGGTTCGCGAGCTTGATGCCCGTGATGAGGCGGTTCTCCTCGTACCCTCGCGACCGGTCCATTTTGTAGGGCCAGGTGCGCTCGGGATCCTGCGCGGTCGACACGAAGAAGTCCTTCATGGCGTCGACGGCCATCTTGCTGGCGACCTCGCCCGAGGCGTGACCGCCCATGCCGTCCGCGACGATGTACAGGCCAGACTCTTCGAGGATCGAAAAATTGTCCTCGTTGTGCTGGCGCTTCATGCCGACGTTCGTTTCGCCGGCGACCTCGATGCGGAGCTGGGTGGTGCTCAAGGGCGGTACCTCCCGAAATCGTGACGAATGTGGGCCCGTCGTGTCAACCGATGAGTTGCGACGGCAGCCGATTCTTTGCTGGGGCGAAATCGATTGCGCTCGGGGCCCGCGCGTGAAGCACCACGGACCGTCACGGGGCGGCGCGCAGCACGGCGACGGCCTCGCGGAACTTGGAGCCGTCGAAAACCAGCAATTTCGCAGAGTCACCGATGGTCTTCTTACCGACCAGCTCGGCGAGCTGCTCCGGGGTCTCGACCGGGGCGCCGTCGACCGCGACGATGACGTCGCTCTTGGCGGGGTCGGTGTTGGGCTTGAGCCCGGCCTTCTCGGCGGGTGAGCCGGGCGCGAGGTCGAGCACCCGAACGCCCTTGATGCTGCCCGCCTGGGAAGGAGCGCCGCGCAGCCCGAGCCAAGGCGATGGCGCGACGGCGGTCGCCGGTGTGCGCATGAGGAACGAGCGAATCGCCGAGACGGGCGCGGCCACGGAGACGGGCGCGCACGGGGCCGTCGACTTGACTTGGCAGGCGCGCACGAGCACCCCGATGGCCTTGCCGGCGCCGTCGATCACCGGCGCGCCAGGGACCGAGAGGGCACCCTTCAGGTCGAGGTCGAGCGTGTTGAGGAGGGGCGTTCCATCCTTGGATTTGGCGTCGGGACGGCCCTTGAGCGCCACCGCGACGGGCCCGAGCTTGCCGCGCGTGGGCAGCACGAGGCGGAGGTCCGTGACGTTCGGCTCGAGGCTGCTCGCGGAGAGCCCCTCTTTCCATTTGCCGGACTGGGGCACGAGCAGCGCGAGATCCCACGCGTCGTCTTTGTGGCCGACCTTCGCGGGCACCGTGGAGTTGTCCGCGTAGCGGAGTTGCACGGTCTCGGCGCTCCCGAGGCCCGAGAGCGCGGTGAGCACGCGACCATCGTTGGCGAGCACGGTGCCGATCGCGACGGGCTTGCCGGCGACCTCGATCGCGACGACCCCTCGACGGAGCGCGTCGGCCGTGGTGTCGGCCGGGGCGGCGGGTTTGGCGGACGAGGCCGCCGCCGGCGGGGCAGCGGGAGCCCCCGAGCCCGGGAGGGGTGGCAACGCCGCGGCCACGGAGGGGGCCGCGAGGACGAGGAGCGCGACCGGGAGCAGACGGGTGAAACGCATGGCGCCTTTAGAGTAGCTCGGGTTTCGGAGGGAAGCGAAGCCTGTCAGGCAATGGCCGGGCCACGGCCGAGGATCGCCATCTCCCGCGAAAAATAGCCTCGTTCGGGCCGATCGTGAACCCGAGGCCACGCGCGCGAGCCTCCCCCGTCAGGTCGTGGTCACCGGTACGGCCCTTCGCCGTCGTCGAGGGCGCGGGCCGTGACCGTGACGTGGATGAGGGTGGTCCCTCCCTGAGAAGAGGGCGTTTCGAACGTCCAGAGCACGCTCAGCACCTGGTACGAGCGCGGCTTCGCGCGACCCTGGGACATGAACGCGATCCGCTCCCCCTCGCGCGGCACGAACCCCATGCGGAGCTTCGCGAGCCACCGCCCGTGCTCGTCGGCGACGAAGACGAGGACGCTGTCGGACATGCCGAGAGCGTACCTGGTATCGCACGAAGGGGCGACCGCCTCCCCCGCTAGCGGCGACGACGACGCGCGCGCGCGACGGCCACCGCGACGAAGGCCATGAGCGCGCCCGGGGCGCCCGCGGCCGCGCCCGAGGGGCCCGTGCTCGAGCACCCACCCCCACTCACGCCGGAGGGGTTCGCGTTGGGCCCCGCAGGACCTCCGCCATCGTCAGCCGCGCCGGCATCGACGGCACCACCGTCGGGTCCCCCTGCGCCCGCATCTCCCGAAGAGGGGCACGTGAGCTCGATCGTCGCCGGGGCGGACTCGAGCACGAGCGAGGGGTCGCCCGCGAGGAAAGCCTTCATCACGACCGAGTGACGGCCTTGGCTCACGCCGGCGAACGTCTCCGGGTTCGTCTCGCAGGCCGCGTAGACCACGTCTTTCCCGATGCCGACCCAGCTCCCCGCGCGATGCACCTGCATGCCCGCGTCGTTGCTCGCGAACCACTTCTTGCCGTCGACGTAGGTCTCGTAACGAAGGACGCCCGCCCAGGGTGCGGCCTCGGCGGAGGGCTCGATCTCGAGCTCCGCGCGCGCGACCTCGACGACGGCCGAGCACCGCCCGCCCGCCGCGAGGCCGAGCTTCGTGAGCCCGCTCGCCTTGATTTTCAGGGCGCCGAGCGTCGTCGGCTTCGGCGCGGAGGGGCCGGCGGTGAACGTCGTGACGGAGGTGGACCCGCAGGCGCTCTCGGGGTCGCGATCCGCCACGACGGCGGTGAGCTTGTCGGAGGCCCCCGCCTCGAGCCCGCTCGGGAGGAGCACGTCGGGGCGCGCCGCGTCGGTCCCGCGCTCGATCGTGACGGGTGTGCTCCCGCCGGCCCCGACCTTCTCGAGGGTGACCGTCAGCGGATAGGGCAACGCGGGCGCGAACACGGGGAGCGCCGCGGCGTTCGCCGGGACGGTGCCGCCATTCGCAGGGAGCACGTAGGCCTTCGACCCGAAACACATCGGCGCCGAGCAGGCGTCGGCGCTCCGCGAGGCGAGGGCCAGGGCGAGGGTGGCGACGAGGGTCGTCGAGGCAACAAGGGCGTTTTTCATGCTTGGGCTAGTTGCATCGACCGTGCCGTACGCAATCTCTCGAGATTTTCGGCAGCGTCGGCCCTTCGAGTGTCACAGTACGGCACAGCGTGGCATGGGATGCGCCAACCGCTCAGTGTTTCTTCTCAGCTGAAGGTTCCCCACTCACGCGCGATCTTCCACGATCCGGGCTTGAACGCCCACGTCACGATGTCGGCAGGGTCGAAGGTCGCGTCGAGCACCGTGATCTCGAGCATGTCCTCTTCGAGGAGCGGAATGTTGAGGGGCTTGCGTTTCCCCTCGAGGTCCCAGAGCTGGTACCGGTCGCGCGTGTCGGTCGCGCCGCGGAGGGGGCCGAAGTCGAGGGGCGCGCAGACACGGGTGCGCTCTTTGCCCGTTTTCTTGTCGAAGAACCGCACCGAGAGGCGGCGCTTGTGGGCGATGGCGTCGAGGAAGATCGTGTGCTGCGGGTGCATGGCGACGTCATAGTCCGAAACGCGCGGGTTCGCAGCGCCGTCCATGGAGGCCGTCGCGCGCCTCTGCCCCGACCGCGAGGACCACGCTGCCTCGTTTGTGACCGCCATCGACACGCGCGTGGGCCTCGGCGATCCGCTCGAAGGGTAGGACGTCGTCGATCACGGGCGCGAGACGCCTTCGGTTGACGAGCGCCACGAGCTGCTCGAGGTCGTCGAGCCGCTCGGCCGATGGGCCCGCGACGACGTGCGCGCGCCCGAAGAGGCTCACCCATGGCCCGGCGAGCATCTGCCAGAGCGAGGCCACGACGAGGAGGAGCCGACCTCCCGGGCGCAAAATCGAAGCGAGCTCTGCGATCGATGCGCTCCCCACGGTGTCGAGCACGACGTCGTAGCGCTCCCCGAGCTTCGTCATGTCCTCGCGGGTGTAGTCGATGGTCGCGTCCGCGCCGAGGCCAAGCACGAGCTCGCGGTTCGCTGCCCTGCACACGCCCGTCACGTGCGCCCGGGTGGCCTTCGCGAGCTGCACCGCCGCGGAGCCCACCGAGCCCGCCGCCCCGACGACGAGCAGGCGTTCGCCCGCGACGAGACGCCCACGACGAAGAAAATCGAGCGCGGTCAATCCTCCGAACGGAAGCGAGGCGGCCTCGACGAACGTGAGGCCGGGCGGCATGGGGACGAGCGCGCTGCCGAACGAGAACACCTTGTATTCGGCGTGGCACCCCATCGACACGCCGTCCATTCCGACCACGCGGTCTCCGACACGAAAACGCGAGCCCGTCCCCGAGACGGCGTCGACCACACCGGCACACTCCACCCCGAGCGTCGCGCGGCGAGGCGCGCCGAACCCGAAGAGCGCGGGCGCGAGGCAGCCGAAGCCCGAGGGCACACGCAGGGCACGGAGACGCGCGTCGGCCGTGGTGACGGTCGTGGCCTCGACGCGCACGAGGATCTCCCCGGCACGGAGCTTGGGCGCGGGCCGCTCTTCCACGACGACGACCTCGGGCGGACCGTAGCGATGGCAGACGGCGGCCCTCACCCGAGCACCATGCGGGGCGTGGCGCGGCGGAGCACGACGAGCTCGACGATCGCCACGTCGACCAGGAGAGAGAGCCAACGCCCGAGCGCGACCACCGTGTCGCTCGGCTGGCCGAACACGAGAAAATACGGGAAGAGGACCACCGCGGCCGTGCCCCCGGCGAGCCCGAACGCGAGGCTCCGCAGCACGAACGCGCGGTGCGAGGCGACGTCGCGGCGGAGGATCGCCCGGACCGAGAGCCCGAGCGACCCGACGAACCCGAGGCCCGTCACCACGATCGCGATCTGCTTCGCTATGCCCCCGACCGGCGGGAAGACCACGTTCATGACGAGGCCCGAGGCGACGGTGACCGACGCCGCGAGCACGAAGGTCCACCCGAAGGCGCGATGCACGCGAGGCCACAGCGTCCGGACGCGCGCCGAGAGCTGGAGGGGAACGAGCAGGGCCATCACGAGGCCGAGCACGACGTGAGAGAGCCCCACGGCCGCGTGCTCCGAGAACGCGACGTCGCCCGCGTCGGCCGGTGGTTTGCCTGCGGCGAGCGTGACGAGCCGAGTCACCGACGGCATCACCAGGAACAGCACCGGGAGCGCGACGAGCACCACCCCGATGGCCCGCGGGCGGCGCGCGGGGGGACGAGAACGTTCGATCATGACGGCACCTCGATGGCCCCAAGGGCTCCGCCGGAGCACCACACCCCGGCGAGGCTTACACCGTAAGCTTACACCGTATGCCCGTCAAGGATCGGGGCGTCTCGGCTTGCGCGATCGCCCGGAGATCTGCGAAAAAGGGCCGTGACGAAGCCCTCTTCGCGAGCCTCCTCGAAAGCGCCGGCGCGCAGGGCCCCCGTGCCCCGTGGCAAGGCGAAGCGCCTCCCGCTGAGCCGAGCGCGGATCGTCGAGACCGCGATGACCCTCGCCGACGGGGGCGGGCTCGAGGCGGTCACGCTACGCGCGGTCGCCGAGCGCCTCGGGGTCGAGGCGATGTCGCTCTACAAACACGTGGCGAACAAAGACGACATCCTCGACGGGATGGTCGAGACCGTCATGGGCGAGGTGACCTTGCCCGATCGCCGCCTCGGGTGGAGGGAGCTCGTGAGGGCGCGCGCGCTCGTGATGCGGAGCGTGCTCCTCCGCCACAGGTGGGCCGTGGGCCTCGTCGAGTCACGCACGACACCGACCGCGGCGCGCCTGCGAACGAACGACGCGGTGGTGGGCGCGCTGCGCGACGCGGGCTTCTCGCTCGAGCTGTCGTACGGCACGCTGCTCGCGGTCGACAGCTACACGTACGGGTTCACCCTGCAGGAGTCGGCGGGCCCCCGAGAGCCCACGTCACCCCGCGAGGGCGCGGCCACGCTCTCTCGCGCCGACTACCCGCATCTCGTCGAAATGATGGACTTTCTCACCGCACGGGCGACCGCGGACCACGGGCCCGGGACCACGGACTTCGAGCTCGGCCTCGGGCTCTTCCTCGACGGCCTCGAGCGCGCGCTATCCCGCTGAGGACCGCGAGCCCTACTCGCGTCGCGGATCGCGCCCGCGGCCGCTCGAAGGGGCGCCGCCGTTGGTCATGTCGATCTCGTCCTCGATGCCGAACACGAAGCTCTGCGCACGTGGGCGCATCGGCGGCGGCTTCGGTGCCACGGCGACCTTCGAGGCCGAGTCCCCCGTGGGCATCTCGACGGCGGGGAGCGACATCATGCTCGGGCGCACCGGAACGAGGGCCGGGTTCGCGACCTTGGCCGCCTTGATCACACGATGGAGCTCTTCGGCGAGCTCTCGCGCGGACTGGAACCGCTCGGACGGGTCCTTCGAAAGCCCTCGCTCGAAGAAGTCGTCGAGGGCCACGGCCGCCGCAGCGCCGACGATGGGCGCGACCGAGTCCGGGGAAGATGGCCCACGCGCGAGCCTGGCGATGAGCTCGGGCACCGACCCGACACGAAACGGCGGCCGCCCGGTGAGGCACTCGTACGCGAGCGCCGTCAGCGAATAGAGATCCGCCCTCGCGTCGGGCTCGTGGGTCTGGAAGACGAGCTCGGGCGCGATGTACTCGAGGGTGCCGTACACGTCGTTGCCTTGCGTGTCGCGTTTCCCGCGGAGCGTCGCGATGCCGAAGTCGAGCACCTTCGCGAGGCTCTTCTCGCGATCGTCCTTCGTGAGGAACACGTTCGACGGCTTGATGTCGCGGTGGACGACACCGAGCGTGTGAGCACGGCCGAGGCCACGCGCGATCTGGACGACGGCGTTCTCGACCTCGTCGATCGTGAGCTTCGGGGCGCGCCCGAGCCGCTGCTCGAGCGTCTCGCCGGGCAAGAGCTCGTAGGCGATGAACGGGAGCTCGTCGGCCTCGGCACCGAACGCGAGCACGCGGACGATGTTCGGGCTCAACATGCGTAGGCACACGAGCGCCTCCCGTTCGAAGGCCGCCAGCCGCTTCGGGTCGCGGCGCATCGCGTCGCGCAGCACCTTCACCGCGACGTGGATGCCGAGCACACGGTCGTGCGCCATCCACACCGTTCCGCACGCACCCTCGCCGATGGACGCGGAGACCTCGAAGCGGTTCGCGATCACTTGGCCGGAGTACGAAACTTCCATCCCCACGATGTCAGCGTAGCCGGCTTCCCGTGGGCTCGGGCGAACGATGAGCGCCGGGCGATTACGCCATCGACTCAAAAGCCGACGTGGCCTCGATCCGCCGAGGTTCGAGGCCCTTCGGCCCCTGATTCATCACACCTTCTCGGCGCGATTCGACCCGAGAAGACCGGCGGGGCGGACGAGCAGCACCGCGATGAGCACGACGAACACGGGAGCGTCGATGCTTCCCGAGTAGCTCGAGAGCTTCATCATCTCGCCGAGCACGCCGAGCAGGAGCCCACCGAGCATGGCCCCCGGGATGCTGCCGATGCCCCCGAGCACCGCGGCCACGAAGGCGCGCGTGCCGATGGCGGTGCCCATGGTGGGGTACACGCTGGACTGATCGACGCAAAAGAGGACCGCGCCGATCGCCGCGAGAGAAGAGCCGAGCGCGAACGTCGCCGAGATGACACGCGAGGTGCGGATCCCCATGAGCCGCGCGGCCTCTTCGTTGGCGGACAAGGCGCGCATGGCCTTGCCGAACCACGTCTTCTTGACGATGAGCTCGAGCCCGACCATGACGACCACGGCGACGAGCAGGATGACGAGGCGAGACTTGCCCACGTGACCCACGACGGGCAGATCGACGCTGCCGACGATGAGCTGCGGGTAGGAGCGGTACCGCGCCGAGAAGAGGAGCTGCGCGGCGTTCTGGAGGAGCACCGACACGCCGAGGGCCGTGACGAGCGGCGTGACACGCACGAGCGCGCCCTTTCCGCGCCCACGGAGCGGGCGGTACGCGACACGCTCGACCGTGACGCCGATCATGGCCGACCCGAGCATGGCCACGACGACCGCCGCCGCACCCGAGAGCATGGGGTTGTCGATGCCCATCGCGCCGAGCACGAAGACGCCTACGTACGCGCCCATCATGAAGACCTCGCTGTGCGCGAAGTTGATGAGCTTCAGCACGCCGTACACCATCGTGTAGCCGAGCGCGACGAGGGCGATCATGGCGCCCTGCGTGAGGCCCGTGACGAGCGCCTCGCCTACTTTTCCCGCGCCGGCCGTGCGCACGACGGACGCGAGCCCGAGCAGCATGACGACGCCGAGGGCGAGCATGGCCGCGCGGGCAGGAGAGAATTTCGGGCTCGGTGCGGGCGTCGCGGTGGCCATCTTCACTGGCTCATGAGCTGGGCGGTGTAGCGGAACTTCTTGTCTTTGATTTGGACCACGACGATCGGCTTGTTCGCGTTGTGGTTCTTGTCGATCGTGAGCGAGCCCGTGGCGCCGGCGAAGTCTTTCGTCTCGGAGAGGGCGACCTTGATGGCCTCGCGCGTGGGCTCGGGGGCGCGCTTCATGGCGTCGAAGAGGAGCTTGGCCGCGTCGTACCCTTGGGCCGCGAGGCTCGTGGGCTCCTTCGGTTTGCCCTGGTAGGTGTACTTGGCTTTGTACGCCGCCACGAACGACGCCGAGTTCGGCCAGGGCACGTCGGGCGCGTAGTGGTTCGTGAAGTAGGCGCCCTCGAGCTCGGCGCCCGCGCCGTCGATGAGCTCGTGCGAGTCCCACCCGTCGCCGCCGAGGAACATGGTGCCCGGGATGCCGGCCTGCTTGGCCTGCCGCGCGATCTGGACCATCTCGTTGTAATAGACCGGAACGAAAAGGATTTCCGGCTCTTTGGACTTGAGCTCCGAGAGGTACGTCGTGAAGTTCGTCTCGTTCTTTTGGTAGCCCTTGTCGACGACGATCTCGCCGCCGAGCTTCTTGAAGTGCTCCTTGAACGAGGCGGCCAGGCCCGACGAGTAGTTGTCTTGGGCGGCGTAGAAGAGGCCGGCCTTCTTTTTCTTGAGCGTCTCCCAGACGAAGCGCGCGGCGACGTCGCCCTGCTGGTCGTCCGTGAAGCAGACGCGGAAGACGTAGTCGCGGTCCTTCGTGACCTCGACCGCGGTGGACGAAGGCGTGACGAGCGGCACCTTCTTGGTGTTGGCGATGAGCCCGCCCGACATCGTGCGGCTCGAGGCGACCTCGCCCAAGATCGCGAGCACGTTGTCGCGGTCGATGAGCTGGCGGACCTTGTTGGAGGCCTCTTGCGGGAGCGACTTGTCGTCCTCGAAGAGCACCTTCACCTTCTTGTTCTTGATGCCGCCGGCCTTGTTGAGCTCTTCGACGGCGAGCTCGATGCCCTCTTTCGTGTCCTCGCCGAAGGTCGCGTCGCTGCCCGACAGCGAGAGGAACGCGCCCACGACGAGGTCGTCGCTCTTTTTCTCGCAGCCGGTCGAGCCGGTGACGGCGAGGACGGCAGCAGAGACGGCAACGAGCGAAAAAACGCGGCGCGTGAGCATGGATTCCCTCCGAGGAAGGGACTCGCATACCATGAAACCGTGCGCACCGAGAGCGCCGAAGCACCGGCCGCTCTCCTGAGCAGATGTGCCGTACCGCGTTACTTGGCGGCGGGGCGCGGGGGTGTGGGCAGCTTCTTTCGCACCGCGGCCTCCACGGCGACGACGTCGGCCCGAAGGGCGGCCCACGTGGCGACGGCACGACGACGCGCGATCCGTCGCGCAGAGGCGCGCGGGTCCTTCGAGGCCATGTCGGCCGCGTCGGCCTTGGCGGCGCGCGCGAGGGCCGCGTCGACCTTGGTCACGAACGCGGCGGTCGTAAGCAAGAAGGGCTTCGCGTAGAGCTTCGGCCCGCGCACGAGCCCCTCGAAGTAGCCTCGCCAGGCCGCCGCGACCTTCACCGCGCGATCGGCGTCCGCGTCTCCGAAGGTGGACCAATCCCAGCCGAGGTCGGCGTCGGCCGTCTTCTCCGAGACCTCGCAGTGCGGCGGGGCGGCCACCCACACGCCACCGATCGCGAGACAGGTCGCCTCGTCGCCGGGAGCTACGCCATCCGAGGTGATCTCCTCGGCGATGATGCGCTCGGCGATCTCCGCTCGAGCGATACCTGCCGACGTCAACGTCGCGACGACCAGCGCGCCCCACACCCCCATCTGCGCAACTCGCATGGGTGCAAGTCTACGGTCGGAGCGCGTGACGCGCGAACACGTAATCGCCGCCGACGGGCGTAGATCTCTCCACGCCGACAACCGCATGATTTTGCTTAAATATCCGCGCGCCCAACCGCGACGTGCGCCCTCAGAACGGGGGAGGAGGCGGGGGCGGGGGCGGCGGACCGAACGTGCGGCGGCACGTCTTCAGGCCGAGCACGGCGGGTTGGCAGGTCTCGGGGGCGGTGCACTCGGCGTCGCTGTCGCAGAGCTGGATGCCCGTCGGGCCACACGTGGTGCGGCACGCCGCGCCTCCGCCGCCCGCGCCACCGAGCGACGCGCAACACACCTCGCCCGCGCCGCAGCTCGAAGCGCTCGAGCACGCGAGCGCGCCGCCCTGGCACGTGGCACCCTTGGCGATGCAGGTCGCGCCACCCTGCTGGATGCAGCAGGTCTGCGTGGCCGAGTCGCACGACGAAGCGCCACACGCGATGGGCCCGGGCGGCGGCGCGGCGTCGACCGGTGGAGGACCCGCGTCGATCGGGGGGAGGCTCGCGTCGATCGGGAACGGGCCACCATCGGGGCGGCCACCATCGGGGCGGCCACCGTCGGGTCGACTGCCGTCGGGTCGGCCCGCGTCGAAGGGAGGAGGCGGCGACGCGTCAGGGGTGGGGAGGCCCGTGCCGGTCGAAGGAGGCGAGGCGGTGGGGACGTCGTTCGCGCCTCCGTCGCCGTCGGGATCGGGGATGTCGGCGAGAGAGCCGCCGCAGGCGACCGCGGCCGCCGACATCGACAAGACCAAGAGACCCGAGCGAATCGCGCGCACCATGCGGCGAAGACTGAAAGCTCGACCCTTCGTTGTAAAGCCCAAATTGCAGCGAATTTCCTGCGTGCAACGCCCGAAGCTCGTGCACCATCGAACCCACCTACGATGTCCCACACGCACTCCGTTCGCTCCCCTCGCCTCGTGTGTCTCGCCCTCTTCGTCTCGAGCATCGCCGCGCTCGGCGCGTGCAACGAACCGAAGCCCGCTCCGAAGACCGAGCCCACGTCGGCGACGACCGCCGCGTCCGCCGCGCTCGCGGCCACGGCTCCCCAAGCTCCCGCCGAGGGCCCTGCGATCGCGAAGGCCGAGGTGGGCAAGCCCGCGCCCGACTTCGAGCTCAAGGACACCGAGGGCGCGAGCGTGAAGCTCTCGTCGTTCAAGGGCAAGGTCGTGGTGCTCGAGTGGTGGAACCCGGGCTGCCCCTTCGTGAAGGCCGCGCACACGAAGGGCTCGCTCAAGACCGCCGCGAAGGACGCCACGAAGAAGGGCGTCGTGTGGCTCGCCGTGAACTCGAACGGCGAGGGAAAACAAGGGTTCGGCGCCGAGGCGAACCGCGCGGGCAAGAAGGCGTTCGACGTCGCGCACCCCGTCTTGCTCGACGAGTCGGGCGCGGTCGGGCACGCGTACGGTGCGACGAACACGCCGCACATCATGATCGTCGACGAGGCGGGGACGCTCGTCTACCGCGGCGCCGCGGACAACTCCCCCGACGGCGAGGGCGAGTCGCCCGAGGGCGGCAAGCTCGTGTCGTACGTGGACGCGACCTTGGCCGACCTCGCCGCCAAGCGCCCCGTCGCGAAGCCCGAGACCCGCGCCTACGGCTGCAGCGTCAAGTACGCCCAAAAGTAAGGACGGCGCCTCCTCACGGCGCTCGCGCGGCGCGCGATCAGAGGCCGGGCTCGACCTTTTTTCCGGCGAGCTCGGTGTCCCCGTCGACCACGAGGAGCCGCACGCGCCCCGTCGCGACGAGCGCGCCCTCGGCCGTGCGGATCGTGGCCTCCCAAAGCTGCGAGCGACGGCCACGCGTGAGCGGCGTCGCGACGATGTCGAGCGTGCCCTCGCGGACGGCGCGCACGAACGACGTGTGGTTCTCGAGGCCCACGATCCCCTTCCCCTTCTCGAACACGTCGACGCCGGCCCCGATCGACGTCACCGACTCGATGACGCTCGCGTACACCCCGCCGTGCACGATGCCGTAGGGCTGGTGGTGCTTCGACGTGACGGTGAGCTTGGCGCGGACCTCGTCGCGGCTCGCGGACACCATGACGAGGCCGAGCTCACCGGCGAACGTGCCCTCGTGCATGGCGTCGATGCGGGCGGCGATCTCTTTGGGGTCCATGCCCGCAGCGTACCACCCGGCTCTTCGTAACCCCATGGAAGAACGGAAGATTCTCCGGTGCGCGGCCTTCGAAAAGGTGACACGCGCGAGCCTCGGTCGGGGCTCGCGCGTGCCAGCGTTGGCGACTTCGCCTACTTCGCGGCGACCGCGGGGCGCTCGCGCTTCACGGGCGTCGGCACGTTCGTGGCGTTGCGCTTCTCTTGCGACGCAAAGTACGCCGACGTGGGCGGCCGCTCGACGTAGCGCCCCGCGCCCTTCACCGTCTTCAGCTGATCGTTTTCCCACACGACCGCGCCGCGCGAGAGGGTGACCGCCGCGTTCCCGGTGATGGTCATGCCCTCGTAGATGTTGAAGTCGATGTTCTGGTGGTGCGTCTTCGCCGAGATGGTGCGCGTCTTCTCGGGATCCCACACGACGAGGTCGGCGTCGGCGCCGGGCGAGAGGTTGCCCTTCTTCGGGTGCATGTTGAAGATCTTGGCGGCGTTCGTGCTCGTGACGGCGACGAACTCGCTCGGCGTGAGGCGGCCCGTGCGCACGCCGTGGTGCCAGAGCACACCCATGCGATCCTCGACGCCGCCCGTGCCGTTCGGGATCTTTCGAAAATCGTCGATCCCTGCCTGTTTTTGCGGGGTGCAGAAGCAGCAGTGATCGGTCGCCGTGGTCTGGAGCATGCCGGCCTGGAGGCCTCGCCAGAGGGCAGCCTGGTGCTCCTTCGCGCGGAAGGGCGGGCTCATCACGTAGTGGGCGGCCGCGTTCCAGTCCGGGTTCCGGTAGACGCTGTCGTCGATGACGAGGTGCTGCGCGAGCACCTCGGCGAAGACACGCTGACCCTCGAGGCGCGCGCGCGAGATGGCCTCGAGCGCGTCGGCGCACGACGTGTGCACGAGGTAGATCGGGCACCCGAGCACCTCGGCGATGCGAATGGCGCGGTTCGCCGCCTCGCCCTCGACCTCCGGGGGCCGCGAGAGCGGGTGGCCCTCGGGGCCAGTGAAGCCCTTTTCGAAGATCTCTTTCTGGAGACGGAAGACGAGCTCGCCGTTCTCGGCGTGAACCGTGCAGAGTGCACCGAGCTCCTTCGCGCGGGAGAAGCTCGAGACGAGGATCTCGTCGTCGGCCATGATGGCGTTTTTGTACGCCATGAAGTGCTTGAAGGAGCTCACCCCGTGCTCCTTCACGAGCGCGCCCATGTCGGCGTGCACGGTCTCGTCCCACCAGGTGATGGCGACGTGGAGCGCGTAGTCGGCCGCGGCCTTTTCGGCCCATCCGCGCCACTTTTTGTAGGCGTCGAGGACGCGCTCTTTCGGGCTCGGGATGACGAAATCGATGATCGACGTGGTGCCGCCGGCCGCGGCCGCGCTCGTGCCGGTGAAGAAGTCCTCCGAGGCCACGGTGCCCATGAACGGGAGCTCCATGTGCGTGTGCGGGTCGATGCCGCCGGGCATGACGTACGCGCCCGACGCGTCGATCACACGCGCTCCGGCCGGGGCCTCCACGTCCTTGCCGACGGCGTGGATCTTCTCGTCGATGACGAGCACGTCGGCGCGGGACTCGGACTCGGCGGTGACGACGGTCCCGCCACGGATCACGGTAGCTGCCATGGGCCTACTCTCCTTCGAAGGGTCTCTGCTCGCCGCGACGGCGCGACGAGGCCCTCGAAGGTACCAAAGCGCCGCGCGCGCGGAACCGCGAAAAGCGGCATGACGCGCTGCGCGTGAGCCTTTCGCCGTGGGCTACTTCTTCGGGGGGAAGCGCTTCTCGAGGTCGTCGACCACCGCGGCGGACTCGTTCACGATGCGGTTCGCTATCATCGGCTTGTCGTCGAAGTAGCCGAACGCTCGGAGCGACGACACCGTGCTTCGCGACTCTCCGCGGAGGCTGAGGTCACGGGACGAGGTGAACGCGTCGGGGAGCTTCGCGCCGTCGAGACCGAAGGCTTTGTTCGTCGCCTCGCGCACGAAGGTCGCCACGTGGCACCCCGCGCACGAGAGCTGATCCGGCCCGTATTTTCCGGGGTTTTCGATGCGCATGAGCCCTGCGAGGGCGGCCTGCCTCGCCTCGGGGGTCGCGGCTTTGGCGGCCTCGCTCGTGAGGAGCACGTCGATGTCCTCGGGCGTCTTGGGGGAGGGCGTGAACGTGTACGTGTAGCCCTCGGGCGTGATCGGGCGGTCGACGCGCTGGTTCTGTTTGCCCACGCCGACGATGTCGAGCTGGGTCATCTTGCCGTCGGCCGGATCGCGATCGAAGCCGCCGAAGAACCACTCTTCTTGGCGGGGCGGCGCGCGGAGGAAGAAGGTCATCCGCACGAAGTTCTGCTCGCCGCAGCGCTTCAAGACGAGATCGCGGAGCGCCTTGCCGTACGCCCCTTCGAGGCCTTGCGCGGCGAGCGCGGCGTGCACGTCGAGCGGCGCGTCTTTCACCTCGGGGGCGAGCGTGCGCATGCGGCGGAGCTCTTGCACGAGGGAGGGAAGCTCGTCGGGCGTGAGGCGGTAGAAGAGGTGGAGCGCGGAGTCGAGCGTCTTGCCGTCGTCGGTGATGGGCTGCATCACGATGCGGATCTGCTCTTCGCAGCCGGATTTGCCGGGAAAACAGCCGTCGAACCGGATCGCCACGGCGCGCATGCGGGCGTAGTCGAGGCCCTGCGCGGGCTTCACGCCGAACTTCGGGATCTTGTCGTAGATGGCCTGTGTCAGGAGCTCCCCGCGCGCGCCCGCGTCCGTGGGCCCGAGAGCGCCGGGCGCGGCGGGAGAGGCCGGGATCGGGACGAGCACCGACACGTCGTTGAGCCCGAGCGCGGCCGTCGCGGGGACCTCGGCGCCCGAGTCGGGACCGGCCGGTGTCTCCGGGACCGTGGTGGACGAGCAGGCCGCGGCGAGGACCGCGAGCAGGAGGACGAGGGTCGGCGAGCGCATGGGAGACACCTTATTGAAAACAGTTTTCAATTACAAGCTGGCACCCGAAGCGCCGTAGCCGCGGGGTGGATAGCACGGCCGCCACGGACGTGCCCGTGAGGCGCGAGGTGCGGACCCCGAGCCCACGGCAGAGCCTAGTCACGCCGAAAACTGTCGTAGTTTCATCTCGTTAGAGCTTCTCTCTCTCCCTCTCAGCGCCTACCCTTTGGGGATGCGAGCCTCGGAGAGGAGCGATGGCGCGGAAACGTGAGCTCGTGTTCCTGGAGAGCCTGCTGACGTCGGGGCTCGACCTCATGACCCAGATGCCGGCGGTCTCCGAGGCGATGAAGCGGCTCGTGCCGTCGTTCAGCCTCTCCATGATCCGCGTCGACGAGCGCTGCGCGCCGAGGCACCACTACAGCGAGCATTTCGACGAGGTGAGCCACCGGCTCTTCGCCGAGAGCGGGCACGCCTTCTCGGCCGCGACGGACGACCCCGCTGCCTTCGGCAACCTGCTCGCCCCGGGGCGAAGGCCGTACGGGACGCTCATCGAAGGGGGCGAGGCCTTCGTCACGGGCGCGACCTACCAGCACCTCTTCGCGCGGAACGGCATCCACCACGTCCTCGACGTCGCCATCCGCGATCGCGGCGGCCCGCTGGGTATCCTGGGGATTTTCCGAGAGCTGCGCGCCCCGCGCTTCCGACAGGCCGACGTCGACATCGCCGCCGAGCTCTACCCTTGGCTCGTGCACGCGTTCGCGGCCCACCGCGGCGCCGCGTCACGAGAGGAGTCGCGCGGGCTCTTGGAGTACGACGAGGTCGACAGCGGCCTGCTCGTGGTGAAGCGGTCGGGCCTCGTCGTGTGGGCGTCGCCGGGCGCGCGCGCGTGGCTCGAGGACGCGTCCGCCGGCCCCGAACGAGGTCGCCTCATGGACAGACCCTCTCACCTCCCCGAAGCCTGCCGCGCGCTCGGCGCCATGCTCGACGCCGCTCGACGTGGGAAGGGGATCGTCCCGACGCTCACGCTGCCGCTCGCCGGAGGCAGGCTCCGCATGCGCGCCTATGGCCTCGCGGCCGACGGGGAGACCGACGGCGGAGACCACTTCGGGGTGCAGCTCTCGCTCGAGATGAGCCGCGGGCTCCGCGTACGCACGGCGCTCCACCTCGCGGGGCTCTCGACGCAACAGCAGCGGCTCGCCCTGGCCATCTGGCAAAACGAGCCTGCGCACACCATCCGAGAGAAGCTCGGCGTGAGCGCGTCCACGCTGAAATCGTACCAGAAGAGCCTCTACGTCCGCCTCGGCGTGAACAGCGCGTCCGAGCTCGCGACCACGCTGGACACGCAGGCGCGCGCGCTCACCTTCGACCTCCGGCGCCATCTCCCGCGGCGAGGCTGAGCTCACGTCCGCGGCCTCGAGCCACCGCGGGCTACCCCCCCGGGTGGGTAGCGACGATGCGCGCGGGCTCCTTAGGGTTCGAGGCTCGCGAGCCACGCCTCGCCTTCACGAAGGAGCCCCACAGTGACCTTACGCCGCGCTTCCCTCACGACGCTCGTCTTCGCCTCTTCGCTCATGGCCCTCGCCCCGTTCGCCTACGGCGGCTGCACCGTCACGACGACCGGCGGCGCGTCCGACGCTTCGGCCTCGCCCGACGTGACCGCCGCGGACTCCGGCGCGACCACCGACCGCGGCGAGTGCACCGAGTACACCCCCGCCAAGCTGGACACGAGCAAATCCGGCCAGTTTGCGTCCGCCGAGGACGTGGTGAAGATTGCGTTGCCTCCGACCGACGCGGGCGGCGGGCTGCTCACGATCACGATGAAGGCCACGTCCCAACCGTTCGAGGTGGGCGTCTGGTTGCTCGAGGGTGACAAGGCGTCGGAGCAACGCACCGAGGCCGACGTAGCCGCGGACGGCACGGCGTCGTACACGGCGCGCCTCGCGGGAGGGAAGGCCTACGAGCTCCGTCTCACGCCGCTCGATTTCAGGGCCGACAAACCGAACGGCTACGGCGTCGAGGCGAAGTACGAGGCGCTCGTCGATTGTTACGAGGGCAACGACTCACGCGCGGCGGCCAAGCGCATCCCCACCGATCGCGCGATCACGGCCTACCTCCACGCGGGGATCGGGCCGAACGACAGCCGGCTCGTCGGTCCGAGCGGCGACGACTGGTACACGTTCGAGCTGACCGAGGCGAAGAAGGTGTCTCTGTCGATCGCGATCCCGGGTGAGAGCACCGCGTACTTCCAGCTCCGCGACGCGAAGGACGAGGTCGTCCGGTGCGACGATCCCAACTTCGGCGTCGAGATGCCCGGAACGGAGACGAAGGAGGCGTTCACGACCTGCACGACGAGCCTCGGCCCCGGCCGGTATTGGATCAAGGCAGGCCTCGCGAACAGCGAGGAGGCGAGCGCGGGGCCGAACGTCGCCGTGCCCACCTCGTGGCGCACGCCGTACACGGTGACGGTCGTCACGAAGTGAGGCGTGGGATCGGCGGGATCATGGGGCGCGGCGGCTGGTCTCTCCGGTCGGGCCTGCGCCCCTCCACCGCCGACATTCATCGTTGTTTCGGGCACTTACGAATGGCCCAACCGTTGCTTTTGGAGAGGGCATGACGTTCCGGCGCGCCCTCCTGTTCTTCTCGATCCTCTCGAGCTTCACGTCGCTCATGTACGCGTGGAGCGCCGAGGACGACGCCGTCGCGATGCACGAAGTGCGCTGACACCTCCGACGCGTGAGAGCGGCTCACGTCGATCGAAGCACGACGCGCGTCACCTCGGACGATGTGCCCGAGGGACGCGCGAGGCCAGGCGCTCGTCGCGCCGTCACGATCAGGGAATGTCGCGGATGAAGAGGCCCTTCGCGGCCTCGGTGTAGAGGAGCTGTTTGCCGCCGGGCATGACGAGGCCACCGACCTCGGCGCCCTGAGCGAGCACGACGGAGCTCGCGGGAGCGGCCGGATCGCGGAGCTTGAAGTCGACCACGGAGACCTTGCGCCCATCGACGGTGATCTCGCGTTCGTTCTCGCCCAGCACGATTTTATCGGAGCCGTCGATCTTGCCGAGGAACACCTGGGCCGGGCCGAGATCGATGTCGGCGCCCCCTCCGGCCGCGGCGCGCGCCTTCACTTGCGGCATCGCCGGATTCGGGACCCAGAAGGCGTACTTGCTACCGAGCGAGAACCCGAACTCGATCGCGGTCGCGGTGGCGACGAGCGTCGTGGGGGCCGCGGGCGTGGCCGTGCCCGAGAGCTGCAAATCGTAGAGCCCGCCGAAATCCCCTCCCGGCGCGAGCTTGTGCGAGAGCACCGCCTTCGAGTCGGGCGAGGTGGCGAGGATGCCCATGAGGCTCCCGTTCGCGGCGAGCTCGGTCGCGTTCACCGGGGCCGCCGTGGCCGCCTTCTTCAGCGCGCCGAGCCGCGTGCGGTAGACGACCGTCGAGCCATCGCGCGAGATCGAGCCCTCGGCCACGCCCGCCGCCTCGATGGCGACCTCGGTGACCGTCGCGCCGACGTTGTAGACCGCGGCCGCGCCACCCGTGCCACCGGCGGTGATGCGCTTCGCCGAGAAGACCTTGTCCCCGTTGGCCGAGACCGAGAGGAAGTACGGCGCGAGGCCGGTGTCGATCTGCACCTGCGCGCCCGCCGGATCCGTGCGCCGCGCGGTGGCCGTGATGCCGGCGCCGGTGCACGTGGAGGTGAAGAGGTTCTGAGCGACGAACGTGTAGAACGCGGGGCACGGGTTCGCCTGGCTGCCGTCGCCGAGCGCGTCTTGCACGACGGTGGGCTGTCCGGCGAGCGTCGACGGGGCGGTCACGAGCTGGAGGTCGGCGCCCATCTGACGGACGAACGCCACGCGCGCGCCGTCGTTCGACGCGTCGACCTCGTAGATGGGCGACTGCGCCGCGGCTTCTTTCAAGCCGTTCGCCTTCGTCCAAATGGACAGCTTGCCGATGCCCGTGTCGGCGTTGACGCCCGTCCACAGGCCGACCGCGCCGCCGATGACGACCACCACGTCGTCGGTGTCCTCGCCTTCGAGGACGAGGTCGGGGGCGATGACCGTCGGCGCGCCGCCCGTGGGCGCGATGGCCTCGAGGCTCACCTTGGCGGCGTAGCGACGGAACACGATGGTGCCGTCGGCGAGGGTCGAGAGGATCTCGATCTCCCCCGCGGTGAGCTGGCGACCCGCGGGCGTGCTTCCGCCGTCCGAGGCGTCGGGGCGCGTGCCGCCGTCCGTGGGTTGGGTGCCCGAGTCGGTCTTGGTGGTGCTGCCATCGCTCGAGGTGCCGCCGTCGGGCTGGATGGGATCGGTGTCGAACGGCTCTTCTTCGCGGCACGCCGCGACGGACACGACCCCGAGGCACACGAGCACCGCGAACGGAGAGAGCTTCATCCGACCTACTTTACCGCGAACCCAAGCTCCGAAAAGGCGCGGCCGTCGTCGCTACGTCGAATGGCTCGGCCCACACCGAGAGACGTTCTCCTACATCTCGCATCGCATCGAGATCGCTCACGAATGCGCACGCGACAGACCGGGCGGCGTCTCGTATCGTTGTCTCATGGATGCTCCTCTCCGCTCTGCTCTCGCCGCTGCCTTCGTCTCCGCGGTCGTGCTCGCGTGCGGAGGTGGGGTCGGCGCCGAGGGCACGGCCGTCGGTGGCCCGTGCGCGGCCAACGCCGACTGCGCCTCGACCTCGCGGTGCATCACGAGCGGCTCGTACCCGCAAGGCATGTGCGTCGTGAACTGCAACCGCGACGTCGACTGCCCCACGGGCTCGCGCTGCGTCGACAAGGACAGCGGCGTCTGCCTCCCCGAGTGCACCCGCAACGACGAGTGCCGCGCGAACTACGAGTGCAAGGACGAGTCGACCCGCGACGGCGGCAAGGCCCTCGTCTGCCGAAAAGACTGACCTCCCGCAGAACGCCGCTCGCGCTCAGAACCTGTCGACGTCGCTCGCCGCGCCGACCACGCCGAGCGCCACTTGGGAGAGCCCGTAGCCCGGGAACGGGTCGTGCCAGAGCACGCGCCCCGTCTCTCGATCGAGGCACGCGACCTCTCCACCGGAGCCAAGGAACACGTGCGGCCCGTCGACGAGCCAGGTCGACACGGGCACCGGCACGTGCGCGCGCCACACCACGGCCCCGGTCGCGTGCACGAGCCGCACGACCTTCGCTCCCCCACCGACCAGCACGTCGGTGGCGTCGACCTCGATGCGCGAAAAGTCCGTGCCGTCCGGATCTTGCCACTCCCACACGCGCCTGCCCGACTGGCGCTCGAGCGCGACGACGCGGTGGCCGAGGGCGGCGATGACGAGAGGGGCGAGGGCGGGTGACGATCGGTACATGCCGAGCCAGGTTACGCGTAGACCCAGCCTTCGCGCACGAGGGACGCGTCCTCGGCGAGGGCGCGATGGTCCTCACGGGTGAAGCCCTCGAGCGCCCCGAGGGCCGCGAGCATCGCGTCGAGCGCGTCGCCTCCAGGGTCCTGCATGGCGCGCTCGGCGAGCCCACGGGGCACACGCGCGCGGGCCTCGATGGCCGCGAGGATGCCCCGACGAACAGCGACCTTCTCGGGGGACGGGCTCGCCTTGCCGGGGTCTTTGTAGCCGCGAAACGGGAGGCCCAGCCGCTTCAGCGTCGAGCTCGGGCACGTCTCGAGCACGACCCGATCCGCCTTCGCGAGCCCCTCGTAGGCGAAGGGCAGGAGCGTGGTACGTGCATCATGCAAGAGAGGTCGGCACACGTCGCGCATGACGACGAACGTCTGGTGCACGATGCGGTAGTGGTACGAGTCGAACGGGGTGCGCGCGAGGGCGTCGGTGCGACGCCTGACGTGGGGCCTTCCGAACCGGGCACGGGCCTCTTCGGCGAGGGTGCGGCCGAGGGTCTGCGCATCGGGGAACGTCGCGACGTAGGCGAGCTCCTCGGCGTACGTGGCCCCCTTCTCGAGGGCCGAAGGGAGAGAGAACGGGGCGTCGATGCCGACGAGGAGATCGCGCTCGGCTCGAATGGCGGCGACGAGCCAGGGCATCACGACGTCGCGCTCGTCGCTCCCGGCGCGCTCCCCGAGGGACGCGAGAGACGTGAACCGCGGACGTTCGCCGAGCTCGAGCGTGGCGAGGAAGGCCGTTTTCCCTGCGAGCCGAGCCCCGCTGAAGTCGACCCCGAAGACCTTCTTGGGCGCGAACGCCGTCAAGGCCCGGCCAAGGGGCGTGAAAAGGGGCGCGAGGGGATCATGCCGGTACGATGCCACGGGCGAGGCGCGGTATCTTGGTCGGGTGCCTCGTGCCCACGCTTCGGCCATCGCTCGTGCCCTCGTCGCGGTCTCGGCCCTCGTGCTCGGCGCGGGCTGCACCGAGCTCCGCTACCTCACGCAGGCCTCGGCGGGGCAGGCCGATCTCATGGACCGCCAGGTCGACATCGACCGCATCGTCCGCGAAAAACGCTTCTCGCGACGCACGCGCGAGCTGCTCGCCGCCGTCGGGCCCATCAAGGCGTTCGGCGAGCGACACGGGCTGCGGGCGACCGAGAGCTACCGCACCTACGTGCACCTCGAACGCGACGCGGTGGTGTGGGTCGTGTCGGCGTGCGAGCCGCTGTCCTTCCTGTCGAAGACCTGGTCGTTCCCGATCACGGGGAGCATCACCTACCTCGGTTGGTTCAAGAAGGACGAGGCCCGCGCCTACGCGACCGAGCTCGCCCACGAAGGGTGGGACGTCGACATGCGGCCCGCGCCGGCCTACTCGACGCTCGGCTTCTTCGACGACCCGGTCATCTCGACCATGTTCGTCGAGGGAGACGCCGCGCTCGGGGAGCTCGCCGACACGATCTTGCACGAGTCTCTCCACGCGACGTACTTCGTCCCGGGGCAGAGCACGCTCAACGAGAGCGTCGCGTCGTTCGTCGGGGAGCACTTGGCGCGCGTCTTCCTCACGGAGGCGCGCGGCCCGAGCTCTTCGGAGCTCCGCGCGTACGACGAGCTCGAGGCCTTCATCGACGAGCGCGGCGCAAAGATGAGCGCGGCCTACAAAGAGCTCGAGGGGATCTACGCGTCGCGCGCCACACCCGCCGAGAAGCTCGCGAAGAAGCTCGACGTCCTCACGAAGCTCCGCGAAGCGACCCACGCGCGGCGCGAGCTCACCAACGCCTCGCTCGTGCAGTACGAGACGTACGGCTCGGGGCAGAAGGAGCTCGAGGCCTTGTTCGCCACCTGCGGTGCTTCCTGGCCGCGCTTCATGAAGACGCTCGTCGCCGCGAAGCCCACGTTCCAGAAGGCGCGCCCCCACGAGGATCCGGCCCGGCTGCTCGCGCCGGTCGTCGCGGGAGGGTGCGCAAAGTAGCGAGACAACGGAATTTTCCGCCTGTCCTACATTGGCCCCTATGAGACGCATCGGTGACCCGAGGGGCACCATTCGGTCCTGGCGTGCGGACCGCGGCCCTCTATCCTGAGTCTCATGGGTATGCCTCGCGTCGCCGCTTCGATCCTGGTCGTGTCGGTCGTTCTGGTCGCATGCAGCGACGATCCCACGCTGCTCGGTGGAGGAGGGACCTCGCCCACCGCGACGGCCACGGGCACGGACGCGCCGGGCACCCCGACGTCGAACCCCACCGCGAACCCCACGACGACCCCGACCGGCACCGGCACGACGCCGCCCGCCCCGCCTACGCCTCCGGGCGCAGAGCCGAGTGACGCCGCGTTGAACGGCATCGTCGCCGCGCACAACGCCGTCCGCGCGGGGGTGCAGCCCGCGGCGAGCCCGCCCCTCGCGAACATGCAGTGGTCCGACGAGGACGCCGCCGTCGCGAAGGCCTACGCCGCCAAATGCGTGTTCGCCCACAACCCGCAGCGCGGGCAGCGCGGCGAGAACATCTACGCGGCCGGCGGCGGCGGCAGCACGATGAAGTCGCCGAAGGCCGTGGTCGACAGCTGGGCGAGCGAGGCGAAGAACTACACCTACGCCACGAACCAGTGCTCCGGGGTATGTGGACACTACACGCAGGTCGTCTGGCGCGAGAGCGTGAAGGTCGGCTGCGCGGCCCAGCGCTGCACGACGAACAGCCCGTTCGGCGGCGGCGCGTGGGAGTTTTGGGTCTGCAACTACAGCCCGCCCGGCAACTTCAACGGCCGCAAGCCGTACTGAGCCGTGCGTGTCCGCATCCTCGGCGCGGGCGCGATCGGGACGACCTTCGCACATCGGCTCGCCCGGGCCGGAGCACAGGTCACGCTCGTCGCGCGCGGCCCGAGGCTCGAAGCGCTCCGGCGTGCGGCCGGGGCCATCGTCACGCGTGACGGCCTCGAGGCGCGGGTCACCGTGTCCACCGAGGTCGACGAGCCATCCGTCTCCGACGACGCGCTGATCGTCGCCGTGCGCGCGCAGAGCCTCGAGGCCGCGTTGCCTATCGCGGCGCGGTCGCGGGCCCCGCTCGTCGCCTTCGTCGTGAACGCGGTGGGCCCCCTCGACGCGGCCCGGCGTGCGGCGGGAGCCGCGCGTGGAGCCTGGGTTTTCCCGGCGATCGTGGCCTCGCTCGACGACGACGGGATCCTCGACGCGCACGTCGTCCCGAGGGCGCTCCGCTTCGCGCAGATCACCACGGTGGGTGCGCTCGGGTCGGACGATCCTCTGGGGCTCTCGGAGCTCGAGGCAACCCTGGAGGCCGCCGGCATCCCGACGGCGCGCGCGCACGACATCGAGGCGTGGCTCACGACCCATGCGGCGTTCATGGCCCCGCTGATGGCGGCCGGGGCCCTCGCAGGTCCGCGCGGGCTCACGGGAGACGACGCGCGGCTCGTCGCTCGCGCGATGCACGCGGGGCTCGCGATCGCGCGCGAGGGCTTCGCGATCGAGCCATCGACGCTCGATCTCGTAGCGCGTACGCCGGTAGCTCTGCTCGCGCGCACGGTGGCCGCGGCCTTTCGTCTTCCTGCGACGCGACGGGCGCTCTCGGCCAAGGAGAACCGCGCCGAGGCCAAGACGCTCCTCGCCGCCCTCGCGGCGCTCGGTCACGGTTCTTCCGCAGGAGACCTCGACGCGCTTCGAGCGAGGCTCGATCTCTGAAGCGCGAGCGCACCTCCGGGTGTGCTCCAAGGCACCTCCGGCTGTGCTTCAAGGCACCACCGGCTGTGCTTCGGAGACGACCAAACGCCACGAATCCAGCCGTTTTCGTTGGGAGTCACTCCTCGAGGGCGGCCGCCGGATCGCGCAAGAAGTCTCGGACGACCTTCACGTGCTCGAGGTCCTCGTAGGCGACCACGCTCGGCGGCACGGTGTCGAACGACACGATCTTGGCGCCCGGCAGCGCGAGCAAGATGGGCGAGTGCGTCGCGATGACGATCTGGGAGCCACCCCGAACCGCCGCGCGGAGGTGCTTGAGCAGCGTGATCTGGCGCTTCGGAGAGAGGGGGCTCTCGGGCTCGTCCAGGAGGTAGAGCCCGGGGCCCGACACCTTTCGTTCGAGGGTGCCGAGGAACGACTCGCCGTGGGAGCGCGCGTCCATCGCCGCGAAGTAGGGCTCGGCCGAGAGCTCGTCCACGTGCACCGCCTCCCCGGGGAGCGGCACACGGGCCGGCATCCACGCGGGGTTCTCAGCTTGCACGCGCTCACGGAGGACGCGCGCCTCGTTCCGTGCCTGCGCGTGGAGCGCGAGGTAGTAGCTCTCGGCGCGGAGGTAGAGGCCGCGACGCGAGCGCGCCGTCCACGCGAGGCGCAGGTACCGCGCGAGCTCGAGCTGCTTCGCCAGGGTGACGTCGGCTTCGGGAGGGGCGGGAGCGAGCCCCGGTATTTCAGCCGCGAGCGCGATGGCCTCGAGCAACGTCGACTTGCCCGAGCCGTTCTCGCCGACGAAGAACGTGACCCCCGGGGAGAGCTCGAGGCGCTCGAACGCGCGCACCGCCGGGACGGACCACGGGAAGGCGCCCTCCGTGGGCATGCCGGGCTTCTTCGTGACGCTGAGGAGGTGACCCACGGAGGAGAGCTTAGTCGTGCTCGACGGTCACGGGCACGTGTCGACGTTGCCTTGGGCCGCGTACGGGCTCGTGGGCGTGTACTCGTACGACGTGGCCGAGCCGACGGCCGTGAGCGGGAAGGTCCGGCCCGTGCCGCAGTGGCGGGCGAAATCGTAGCGCGCGGCGTCCGAGTCGAGCTTGTGCACGGTGAGGTCGCGGTAGACGAGCGGCTGGCCACGCACGGCCCGGTCGGGCGCGCCCCCGCGGACCACGTACACGGCCCCCGCCCCGCGCTGGCGAAAGATCCGGCCCGAGCGCGCGGGATCGATCACGAGCGCCGTGTCCTCGTCGACCGCGACGCCGTACACCGTGGGCAACGGACCTGGGACGACGCCGTCGGCCACCTGCCGCGCCATGAACCCGACGAGCCTGCCCATGCGATCGCGTTCGGCGAAGTGCATGTCGGTGATGGTGCGCGCGAGCGGCGGGAAGACGAGCATGTTCTGTGTAAAGTGCACGCTCGGGTCGTACGGGTCGGTCATCATCGTCTTCGACGTGATCGACTCGGAGATGGCGAGCGTCGCGTCGTTGACCGATGCGCCTAGGATGGCCGTGCCGGCGGAGGTGCCCCCCACGACGCCCCCGCGATCGTAGACCCCTTGCACGGCGCGCATGAGCGGCGAGCCGGCCCACGCCACGTAGTCGCCCTGGTTTCCGCCGGCGAAGAACACGATCTCGGCCGCGCCGACGACACGGGCGGCGAACGCGAGATCGGTCGACGTGGCCTTCGCGGGGATCTTCAGCGTCTGCACCGAGTTGAACTGCGCGAGCCCGTCGAGGTAGGCGTCGTACCCGTCGGCGCCGGTGGCCCGCAGCACCACCACGTCGGCGCCGCGCGCCTTCGAGCCGACCACGAGATCGTGCGCCCACACGAAGGCCGCGTCGACGTCGGGCCCGCCGCCCATCATCACGAGCCCCGGCCCCTTCGGCGCGCTCGTGTCGTCCACCTGCGAGCCTCGCCTCGGGTACGCCGTGAGCGTGAGCGGCTCGGACGCGTCGACGGGGGTAGCCGCGTCGATGGGGGCCGACGCGTCCTCGGGGGCAGGCGCCGTGCCGGAGACGGTGGGCACGGGGACGGGCGTGCTCGCCGCGGGAGCAGGCGCGGGAGGCGTGCTCGTGCACGCGACGAGGAGAGAGAGCGCGACGAGCCACGAGCGACGCATCCCCTGAAGATACCGCACCCGCGGCGCATGACCACGATGCTCGACGCTCGGACGTCGTGAGGAACGGCGCGTTCCTCGACCTTCAGCCCCCGTCTTCTTTGCCGCCACCGCTCGGGCAGCGCACCGACTGGACGATCTGCGTGAGCGTGCACGTGTCGGCCTCGATCGCGCTCTCGGGCTCCCAGAAGCCCAAGCCTACGACGTCGCAAGCCACGACGGTCTGCGTGGTGAGGAGCCACAAATACCCGACGAGCGGCGTTGCGCCCCGCGTGAGCGAGAACACGGTGTGCCCCGTCGGCCAGGTCGAGCCACCGAACGGCTCGTTCCGCTCGGCGTTCCAGAGCACCTTCGGAGAGGCGTAGCCGTTGTCGACGAACCCTTGGAGCACGCCGTCGCGCACGGCGACCGGGTTGCACGCCGAGGCTTGCGCGGCCCCGGCGAGACCGACGAACCCCTCGCTTCCCGTGTCGTCCCGAAACGCCGACACGGTCGGCCCGAAGGCCCCCACGACCTTCCACCCCGGAGGCACGTGCACCATGCACCCTTTGTCGCCAATGGCCGTGAGCTGCCACCCGCCGGGCACCGTGAGCGAGCTCTGGGAGCCACACTTCGCTGCGGCCGCCCCGAGCCTGTCGACGAGCGTGTTGCCCGTGCCGGTCGGCGGGCGGACGTTGTCACCGACCACGGCCGCGTCGCTCCCAGCGTCCGTTCCGCCGCCGTCGGCCGTCGCCGGCGTGTCGCTGCACGCAGAGACCAAGAGCTCGGCGGCGAGGAGCGTTCCAAGGGCAGGAAGGAGGAGCGCGGAGACCTTCGGACCGACGGACGTCATGCCGAGGCACGAGCAAGAACGATTCCTCCGGCGAACGCGCGCTAGGAGAGGCCATTTTCGCGGGGAACCGTGCAGGCTTGGCGCGTGACGACGCAGAAGTTGCGGGAGCCCTTCGCCGCGGTCAGCCGTGCGCGCGCGCCGCGAGCACCTTCGCGGCACGCTCGGCGAGATCGGGGGACGCGAGGGCGAGGACCTCGCGGACGAACGCCTCGGGCACCTCGGTGGGCACGCGGATCGTGTCGAGCGTGAGCCCGAGGGGCACGTCGGTCACGAGCGTCGCGAGCTTGGTGTAGAGGAGCGCGTCGCCCCTTGCGTCGGCGAGGGCGCGCGCGAGCTTCTCACGGCCACGGATGCTCGCCGGCCACGACGCGCCGTCGTCCGGGATCGCAGAGAGCCCAGGGAACGCCGCGAGCAGCGCCGAGGCCGTCTTCTCTCCGAACCCGGGGATGCCCGGGATACCGTCCTGCGGGTCGCCCGTAAGGCCCAGAAAATCGGGCAAAAACCTTGGCAAAAAGCCCTTCTGTGCCACGAAGTCGGCGTAGCGGATCTCGCGCTTGCGGATGCGGTCCACCGTGACGACGCGGCCGCTCTCCTCGAGGCATTGGCCGAGGTCCTTGTCCGGAGAGAGCAGCCTGACCTCGTGGTCGGCGAAGGCGCGCGCGAGGGTCCCGAGGCCGTCGTCCGCTTCGTGCTCGCGCATCGTGAGGACGGCGATGCCCAAGGAACGCACCACGCGCTCCACGAGATCGAACTGACGCCGGAGGTCGTCCGGCACGCCGGAGTCGTCTTTGTATCCTGCAAAGAGATCGTTACGGAAGGAGCGGATCGGGTTGTCGAAGGCGTAGACGAGGTGCGTGACCCGCTCCTCCGGATCGCCGAGCAGCGCGAGGAGGGACGAGACGAGCCCCACCGTGGCGGTGACGTCGCGAGGCTCGCCGTCGATGGGCACGATCTTTCGTGGACGCTTCGAGTACTCGGCGCGGTAGAGCTCGAACGTGCCGTCGACGCCGGTGATGCGGGGCTTCGTCATGATGGTCTCGAGACAGAGAGCCCGGGCTCGCGAGAAAAGCTAGGCCTTTCCACCCCACGATGGATCCGTCGTGGCGAAGCCGCGCCCCGTGCGTCACCCCACCCGAGTCGCCGCGACATACTCGGACGGCCCCACCCCGAAGGTCCGACGGAAGGCCGCGCGGAACCGCCCGAGATCTCCGAAGCCCGACGCGAACGCGGCCTCCGTGACGCTCCGACGACCACGCCGCAGGAGGGACGCCGCGTGCCGCGCGCGGAGGTCGAGGACGAACGCGTGCGGCGCGACGCCGAGCGCACCTCGAAATGCGCGGCTGAAGTGGTACCGGCTCATGCCCGCGGCCGCCGCGAGCCGCGCGACGTCGAGCGAGGGGTCGCACGCGTGAGCGTGGGCGTAGTCGATGGCCGCGAGCAGGCGCGGATCCCGCGCGCGAACGGGCCGAGCCTCCCAGACATCGAGGCGGAGGAGCTTCACGACGAGAGCCTCGACCAGCGCGTCGACGACGAGCTCCCGATCTCGGGCCCCCGAGCTCGCCTCGCGCGCGAGCAGCCCACCGAGCGCGACGATGCCTCCGTCGTCCGGGACCACGACGACACGGTCGAAGCGACGAGAGGCCATCGAAGTTGCGGACGCGACCTCGCGCACGGTCGAGGCGTCGAGCTCGACGACCGTCCCGCGGAGGCCCTCATCGAGCGCGGTCACGTGCTCCACGCCAGGAGGGACGACGACGAAAGCGCCGGGGCTCGCCACGACCTCACCACCGGGACCGCCGTAGCGCGCCGCCCCTGCATCGAGCCACGCGAGCTCGAGGCCTCGATGCGCGGTGGCCGCGCCACGGACAGGGCTCGTGCAACGCCAGGTCCGGACGTGGGACGTCGCCGAGAGCGGCTGGGTAGAGGCGTGGATCATCCTTCGCGGACTGCAACCCGCATGCCTGCGAATTTACGGAGGAATTGGCCGTCCGTGCGTCCCCTGACGGGGACGCGGCACGAAACGCGGCACGATCCGCACGGGACGCCGCGCGCGCTCGTCCCTGCCTCCGTAGGGTGTCGGCCATGAGCCTCGCCCGTCGCGCCGTCCACGCCGCCATCGCCTCCCTCGTTCCCTTCTCGCTCGCCACGTTCGCGGCGTGCAGCGCGGGGCCTACGGCCGTGGTCTCGGCCGACGCCGCGGAGGAAGGAGCCTCCCCGACACCGGAGGCCGGATCGCCCACGCCGAACGAGGCCGGCGCGACCGACGCCTCGAAGCCGACGGCCATCGCGCCGATGGGCGGTCCGCGCGTTCTCTTCTCCCTCAGCGCGACCCCCCACGGGCTCGTCGCGGTGGGAGGGCTGTCCGCGGCCGTGCTCGACGCGATCGACGTGCTCGACCCGGCGCGCAACACGTGGCGCATGGCCGGAGAGGACGTGGTCCCTCGGTACGGCCACGGCGCCGCGGTCGACGCCGCAGGGAGCCTCTATGTCCTCGGCGGGACGCGTGACGGCTCCACACCGATCGCGAGCGCGAGCCTCGTCGACCCGGGCACGAGCACGAGCGCGGAGCTCCCGGACATGCCGGAGGCTCGGCTCGGGTTGGGCGCAGCGGTCGTGGGAGACGAGGTCCTCGTCTTCGGAGGCCGGGGGCCGAACGGTGCGACCGCGGACGAGATGCTCGTGTACGACACGCGGGCGCGCACGTGGTCGCGTGGGCCGAAGATGCCCTCTCGCAGGCTCGCGTTCGCCACCGTCGTCGCGGGCTCGCGTGTCTACCTCGTCGGCGGGCGCGACGCGACGGACGTCCCGGTCGCCGCGGTGGAGTCCTACGACACGGTGACGAAGACCTTTCGCACGGAGCCGAGCCTCGTCGAAGCGCGGTATTGGCTCTGCGCCGCGGCGCTCGCCGACGGGACGCTCGTGACGATCGGGGGAACGACCTCTTCTGGGTTCTCGGACACGATCGAGGTCCTCCGCGACGGCGCGTTCCGCAAGGCCGCGACGCTGCCCGACCCGCGTGGATGGCACGCATGCGCGCGAGGCGCCGACGGCCGTGTGTACGTCGCCGGAGGAGCGATCCGTCGTGGCGGCGGCTCCCCCACACCGAGGAGCGACGTGCTCGCCTTCGATCCACGCACGAACGCGGTGACCGAAGCCGCCGCGTCGCCGTAGGGCAAGCGACGCAGCGCGACCGGACGAGCGAGGGGCGGCCCCGACGGGCCCCCTTCAAGGCATGTCCCGGGAGCCTTGGGGCGTGTCCCGGGAGCCTTGGGGCGTGTCCCGGGAGCCTTGGGGCGTGTCCCGGGAGCCTTGGGGCGTGTCCCGGGAGCCTTGGGGCATGTCCCGGGGACCATGGGGGGATGTCCTGGTTCCCGTACGGGATGTCCTGGTTCCCATGGGGGATGTCCTGGTTCGGCCTTCTTGTGGGTAGGTGCGTGGTGGGAGAGGTGGGATGGATCTGACTCCGCGGGGGCTCGGAAGCGCGGCGCCTCCCGTCATGTTCGCCCTTCGTGGGAGAGCTCCGGCGCGGAGAGCCGACCATCCTCCATCGTGAGCAGGCGGTCGACGAACGGTCGGAGGCGCGTGTCGTGCGTGACGAGCAGCACCGTACCGCCCGCGGTCGCGAAGTCGCGCAAGAGCCCGACGACCACCTGCCCCGTGCGGAAATCCAGCGCGGCCGTGGGCTCGTCGGCGAACACCACGTCGGGCGAGGGCGCGATCGCCCGCGCGACCGCCACACGTTGTTTCTCACCTCCCGAGAGCTCCGCGGGCCTCTGCGACGCGAGCGCGCGGAGACCGAGGCGCTCCAAGGTGGCGTCGGCGCGCGCCTCGGCGTCCTTTCGGGGGCGCCCGGCGAGCACCATGGGCTCGACCACGTTCTGGCGCGCGGTGAGCGCGGTGAGCAGGTGATAGCCCTGGAACACGAAGCCCACGTGGTCCCTCCGCGCACGCGCACGCCCGCGGTCGTCGAGCGTGTCGAGGCGGCTGCCCGCGAGGGTCACGGTGCCGGCCGTTGGGCGCACGAGCCCCGCGAGCACGGTGAGCAGCGTCGTCTTCCCGGAGCCCGACGGCCCCTCGAGCGACACCATTTCGCCCTTCGCGAGCGACACGTCGAGCTCGGAGAAGACGGCCCCGCCCCGCGGGTACGTGAACGATACACCCTTCGCCTCGAGGATCACGCGAGCACCTCGGTCGGATCGAGCGAGAGCACCGGACGCGCGGCGAAGAGGCCGGCGAGCAGCGTCACGACCAGGGCCCCGACGACGCCGGTCGCGAGGGTGCCCGCGTCGAGCACCACGGCGATGCCCAGCTGTCCGAGCGCCGCGGCCGTCGCGAACGACGCGACCAGGCCGACAGCGAGCCCCGCCCCGGCGAGCACCGCGCCTTGCCATGCGACGAACCCCAAGAGCTCGCCCGTGGTCGCGCCGAGCGCCTTGAGCGTCGCGAGCTCTTTCCTGTGGCTCGCGACGAGCGCGTGGAGCGTCTGCGCGAGCACGATGGCGCCGACGAAGAGAGAGAGCAGCGCGCCCACGCGGAGCATGACGCCGATGCCCGAGTCTTCGACCCAGCGCTTCTCGGTGGCGCGGGCGAAGTCCTCCGACAGGGTCGCGCGGAGCCCTTTCGGGAGCCCCGAGACGAGCTTCTCGCGGCACGCGGCGCTCGCCGTATCGACGACGAAATAGGTCGTCGCGCCCTTCGGGAGGTGGAGGAGCGTGTTCGCGCCCTCGGGCCTTAGGAAGACGTAGGGGGTGAGCGTGAAGGGCCTCACGCCCCGCGAGAACGCGCCGACGCGGACCTTCTCGCCGTTCACCTCGAGCACGTCGCCCGAAGCTGCGACGCCGAGCTCCTCCGCGTCGAGCCTGTCGACGGCGACCACCTCGTCGGTGAGGTCGGCGGCATGACCGACCTCGAGGTTCCACGGGAGCTCGCGCCCCACGACGGGGTCGACGCCGACGACCTGAACGCCGACCGGCACGTCGTCTTTGCGCTTCACCTGGGCGAAGTCGAGCACCACACGCCGTACACGCGTCGCGCACGCCGGATCGAGCGTCGGAGGCACGAGGATGGGCTGCGCGTCGTCGAACGAACGTGTGCCCGACTTGTGGACCCACACGTCGCCCCCGGCGCGCCGAACGACCTGCGACGCCGCGCGCCGAAACCCGGCGTAGAGCCCCGACTGGAGCAGCACGAGCGTCACCACGGCGCCGACGGCGAGCACCGCGAAGACGAGCTTGGCCCGCTCGTGGAACAACGTCGAGAGCGCGATGGTGCGCATCGCGCGGGACGATACTGCGAATCGCGGCCCCACCGCGAGCCCCCTCGCCTGGCACGATCGTGACGGAGCCGTTGCGAGCACCCGACGGACGAGGACGCAGACTTCGAGGCGATGAGCCACGACAGCTCCCCCTCCACGAAGCGGTGCACCATGTTCGATTTCCTCCTGGCCGGCGCCCTCCTCGGGTTTGCGGTCCATGGGATCGTCGACATGCTCTCGCGGCGCGTGCGCGCGCTCTTCTCGCTCACTTCGGCGTGAGGGGGACGAGCGCGCCGCCACGGATGCCGTAGAGCTCGAACGCGGGTATCACGCGCCCGTCGTCGCCGAGCGACACGTCCCCCGAGGCACCTTCGTAGCGCACATCTTCGCCTCGGGCCGCGGCGCGGAAGAGGCGCTCGAGGTCGTCGGGCCCGTAGCCGGCCTTGCCGCGCGTCGCCGCGATGGCAGCCTTGCGGATCTCGGGGGCCTTCGCGTCGACACCTGCCGCGGCGAGCCCGAGCGCCACCACGATGGTCGCGTCGAACTGGCGCGCCGCGAAGGGGTCCTTCGGCTCGGAGCCCGTGATCGCCTGGAATTTTCGGGCGAACGTGACGAGCTCGGGGCGCGACGGAGGCGCGACGGCCACCTTGACCCCCGTGAGCCCCTCGGCCACGAGCTTGCCCTCGCCCGACTCGCGAAGCGAGAACTCGACGAAGTCCTCCGAGGCGAGCGTGTCCCCCCCGAAGGTGCGCAGCTTGTCTCGAAGCGGCGCCGAGAACGAGCCGAGGACACGAGCCCCGACCTTCGGGGGAACGAGCAGCGCCACGCAGTCGGCCCGGTCCCCCTCGACCGCGCGCGCGAGGTCCGCGTAGTCGCGCTTGGCCGCCGCGTCGACCGCGTGGGTCTTCGTCGGCACGGCGGGCGCGCGCGCGAGGCTCGCGGCGAGCGCGGTCGCGAACGGCGCCCCATGCGCATCCGTCGACGCGACGATCGCCACACGCGCGCACGGGGCAGCGCGTGGGCTCGTCCCACGGAGGGCCGAGGCGAGCGCCGCGGCCTGCGCGTCGTCGTCCGGGGCGAGGGCGAGGAACGACCCCGAACGAGCTCCCGCGGTGAGCGCCGTCGCCGTCGCCGTGCCGGAAACCTCGAGAATCGCTCGAGAATCCAAGAGCTCACGCACCTCGTGCACCTGCGGGCTCAGGAGCGGGCCGAGCACCACCGGCACCGTGCCGAGCTTCGCCGCTTCGTCGGCGCGCGCCGCGAGGAAGGGCCCGAGGGCGCCCTGATCGTCGACCACCGAGAGCGCGACGGCGCGACCACGGACTCCCCCGGCCTCGCCGATCATCGTGAGCGCCGTGCGCGTCGCCCGCTCGAGCTCCTGGCCACGTCGCCGGTTGTCTCCCGAGACGTCCATGAGCAGCGCGAGGCGGAGCGGAGGAGCAGGCGCGGCGGCATCTCCACTGGCCACGAGCGAGGCGCTGGGAAGAGGCGCGTGCCCCGAACGCGACACCATGGCGCGGAGCCCGTAGGCGACGAGCGCGCCGGCCGCGAGAATACCCGCGACGACCACGAGCGCGGGGCCTCGCGAGGGCGCGGGCGACGCCGATCCGGGGCGCAGCGGCGCGGGGGCTCCCGACGCGCGCGCCCGAGGCCTCGACGAGCCCGGAGCGACGCCTTGTCGGGGAGCGGGCGGCGCGTCGTTATCCAACGCGTCGGCGTCGTCGACCGTGCCGAGCGCCGGGGCGTCGTCGACGGTCCCCGGGCTCGGACCGCCGCTCGGGGCCGCCGCGGCCTCACCGCGCGACGCCACCTCGAGCGCACGTACGAAGGCTTGCGCGTCGGGGAACCGCGCGTCCGGTGCAAAGCTCGTGGCCTTCGAGAACCACGCGTCGACCTCGGCAGGCACCCCCGGGACGAGCGCCGAGGGGCGAGGGCGCTCGGCGCGGTAGGCCGCGAGCCCGAGCGCGTCGAGCGACGCACGCGAGATGGCCGGCTCCCCGGTGAGCAGCCGGAAGAAGACGAGCGCGAGCGAATAGAGGTCACTGCGCGCGTCGATCGGCCCTCCCGCGGCTTGCTCGGGGCTCATCGTCGACCGTGTGCCGATCGCGACGCCGAGCCCGGTGAGGCGCTCGCCTTCGTCCTCGTCGAGCGCGACGCCGAAGTCGACCACCTTGAGCACGGTGCGCGCGCCATCCTTCGCGAGCACGAGGTTCTCGAGCTTCACGTCACGGTGGACGAGGCCGCGCTCGTGCGCCTTCGCGAGCCCCGTCGCGGCTTGGGTCACGAGGTCGACGACCTCGGCGAGCGGGAGCCTGCCGCGGGCCTCGAGCTCCTTCGCGAGATCGTGACCGTCGAGGAGCTCCATGACGAGGAAGGGGCCGAGCGAGTCGTGAGCGCCAGCGTCGAGCACCGCGACCACGTGCGGGCTGCGGACCTTCGCGAGCAGCGCGGCCTCCCGCTCGAAGCGCCTGCGCATCCGCTCGCTCGGCGCGGCCTCGGGCGCGAGCAGCTTCACGGCGACGTCGATCCCCAAGGCCTCGTGCCGCGCGACCCACACGTGCCCCATGCCCCCCGCGCCGAGCGGACGAACGAGGCGCACCTGGGGCGTGACACGATCGTCGGGCGCAGGCGGGAGCCTCGGCATGCTCAGCCCTCGCCCGAGCCGCCGGCGCCACCCGCACGGAACACTTCGACATCAATCGCGAATTTGTCGATCCAACGGTGCACCTGGACGCGCGTCGTGTCCATGCGGCGCGCGACCTCGCTGAGGTTCCCGTGGTGCTCGGCGAGGAGCGCGAGGAGCACCTTCTTGCGCTCCTCGGCCGGCACGGGTGCCTTGGTGGCCACGGCCTTCGCCGGAGGAACGACCTTCTCGACGGGAGACGGCGCCTCCGTGCCGAAGCCCTCGGGGAGGTCCGCGGCCCTCACGATCCCCGCCTCGCCCGCCAAGACGACGGCGCTCTTCAGCACCTGGAAGAGCTCCCGCACGTTGAGGCGGAACGGGTGCGCTCCGATCGCGCGCACGGCCTCGGCCGAGAGCCGAATCGCACGCTCTCGCCCTGGCGCGATGCGGGGGAGCAGCTCCGCGATCACGATGCCCAAGTCGGCCCGCCGCTCCCGCAGAGGGACGAGGCGATGCGTGTATCCCGCAAGTCGCATGCGTAGGTCCTCTCGAAGAGCCTCGACGGGCCGCAGCGTCGCCGAGACGACCCTCACGTCGACCTTGATGGGGCGCGTCGCTCCGACCGGGGTCACCTCGGACGTCTCGAGGGCGCGAAGGAGCACCGCCTGCGCACCCTCCGGCAGATCCCCGATCTCGTCGAGGAGGAGAGTACCCCCCGCGGCCGCGCGAAAATAGCCCGGTTCGTCACGCACGGCCCCGGAGAACGCGCCCTTCACGTGCCCGAAGAGCTGCGCCTCGACGAGCGTCTGGGTGAGCGCCCCCGAGTTCACCGCCACGAACGGCCCTTCGCCTCGCATCGACAGCGTGTGCACCGCACGCGCGAGGACCTCTTTGCCCGTACCGCTCTCGCCGAGCAGGAGCACCGGCAGATCGGAAGCCGCGATCTTCACGAGCCGACCGAGCCCGGCGGCCACGTGGGGCACGAGCGACGCGACGCCCTCACGACGCCCGGCGAGGCCGAGCCCGGTCGTCTCGCGCTCGTCTTCGGGGAGCACCGCCTCGTCGAGGACGAACAGGCACGCGCCGAGCGAGAAGGTCGCGCCGACCGTGACGGGGCCCGCCGCGTGACGCGCGAGGCCGACGAACGTCCCGTTCTTGGAGCCCTGGTCGGTCAGCACGAACCCGGAGCCGGAACGCGAGAGCGTCGCGTGGCGAGACGACACCCGATCGTCGGGGAGCGTGACGACCAGCCTGTCGCCCTCGCGTTTTGCCGAGAGCATCGCACCTCGACCGAACGTGACCTCGCGGACCCCACGCAACGAATAACGCGCGCCGCACGCGAGCGGGCGCTGCCCCTCGAGGGCGAGGTACAGCACGTCGCAGGGGGAGCCCGCCCCCTTCACGCGAGGGTCGCCATGCTCGACGGGCGCCGTGGCTTCGGCGGTGAATGCGGCCATTTTCGCGAACGTAGCGTAGCGCACGCGTCGTCGTAAGGATCTTCCGGCGCGACGTGCCGCCCCGAGCAGGGTCGGAGCTCAGGCTTCGGATGCCGCCACGAGAGGCCGCGCGACACGCCCGAACGAGCGCAGGCGCAGGCTATTGCCGAGCACGAAGAGGCTGCTCGCGGCCATGGCCGCCGCGGCGAGCACCGGCGAGAAGAGCACACCCAACACCGGATAGAGCGCGCCTGCGGCCAGCGGGACGAGCGCCGCGTTGTAGGCGTACGCCCAGAAGAAATTCTGTCGAACCACGCGGTGGCTCGCACGCGCGAGGCGAACGGCGTCCACGATGGCGAAGAGGTCCCCGCGCATCGCGACCAGATCTCCGGCGTCGACGGCGATGTCCGAGCCCGTGCCCATGGCCACGCCGACGTCCGCCGACGCGAGCGCCGCGGCGTCGTTCACGCCGTCCCCCACGAAGCCCACGACCTTGCCGGACGCGCGCAGCTCGGACACCTCTTTGGCCTTGTCGGTCGGGCGGAGCCCCGCGCGGACGTCGTCGATCCCGAGCTCCTTCGCGATGGCCGCGGCCGACGCGGCGACGTCCCCCGAGGCCATCACGCTCGTGACGCCGAGCTCGCGGAGGGCGTCGATCGCCGCGCGCGCTTCGCTCTTCGGGGTGTCCGAGAGCGCGAACCAGGCCACGGCGCGCCCTCCGATCGCGACGAGCACCGGGGTACGCCCCGCCTTCGCGCCGTCCTCGACGTGGGCCGCGAAGGCCGCGACGTCGACGCCGGCCGCCTCGAGGAAGCGCGCCGTGCCCACGAGCACACGCTCCCCGGCGACGCGCGCCTCGGCGCCCGCCCCCACCTCGGCGCGAAAGCCCTCGACGACGAGCGGCGCGCCGGGCTCCCCGCCCTTCGACTTCGTGTACGCGAGCAGCGCGCGCCCGACGGGGTGCTCGCTCTTCGCCTCGAGGGCACCGACGGCCGCGAGCACACGCGCCTCGTCCCCGTGGATCTCGGCGCCGACGACCTCGGGTTTGCCGTGAGTCAGCGTACCGGTCTTGTCGAACACGAGGACCGAGACGCGCGCGAGCACCTCGAGCGCCGTCGTCTTTCGGACGAGGAGCCCGAGCTCGGCGGCGCGCCCCGTCGTCACCATCATGGCGGCCGGCGTCGCGAGGCCCATGGCGCACGGGCAGGCCGCGACGAGCACGGAGACCCCCGAGACGAGCGCCCTCGACAGCGCCGGCGCCGGGCCGAAAACGAGCCACACGACGACGGTGACGAGCGCGATCGACAGGATGATCGGCACGAACACGCTCGCCACACGGTCGGCCATGACCTGCGATTCGCTCTTGCCACTCTGTGCATTCTGCACGAGTCGAATCACCTGACCGAGCGTGGTGTCCTCGCCGACCCGGGTCGCCGTCAGGACGAGGGCGCCCCGATCGTTCACCGTCCCCGCGAAGACCTGCGCACCTTCGCGCTTCGCGGCCGGCATGGGCTCGCCCGTGATCGACGACTCGTCGACGTGGCTCTCCCCGGAGACCACGGTCCCGTCGACGGGCACGGTCTCCCCGGGCCGGAGCGCCACGAGGTCTCCGGGGCGCACCTCGGCCAGCGGGACGTCGACCTCCGTCCCCGAGCGCACCACGTGGGCGACCTTCGGCCGGAGGGAGACGAGCTTCTCGAGCGCCGCCGCCGTACGACCACGCGCCCGGGCTTCCATGGCCTTCCCGAGGAGCACGAGCGTCACGATCGACGTGCACGCCTCGAAGTACGTGTGGGCCGTCCCCTCGGGGAAGAGCCCCGGCGCCGCGACGACAAGTGCAGAATACACAAACGCCGCCGTGCTCCCGAGCGCGACGAGCGTGCTCATGCCGAGCGACCGATGCCTGACCTCGGCCGCCGCCTGGAAGTAGAAGCGCCGACCCGAGAAGAGCTGCACGGGGAGCGCGAGCACGAGGCCGGCCTTGCCCATGAGCGCGTGCATCAGCGCGCCGAGCGGGCCGCCGTGGAGGCTCGGGATCGCCATGGGGAGCATGGTGAACGTCACGAGCGGCGCCGTCACCACGAGGGCCACCCACGTGTCGAGATCGAGGCCCGGCTGGGCGTGTGGCACCACGGGAGAGTCGGCCTTCTTCTCCTCGGCCTCGTACCCCGCGTCGCGCACGACCTCGGCGAGCGCCACGGCGTCAACGGAGCCGTCGGTCGTGATCGTGGCCGACTCGGTCGCGAGGTTCACGGCGACCGCGCTCACCCCCGGCACCTTGGCGATCGCGCGCTCGACCCGCCCCACGCAGCTCGCGCACGTCATGCCCGAGATCCCCAGGCTCACCGTCGACTTCGGCCCACCGGCTTCGGAAACCTCGGTCATTTCGCGAGTATCCGTACTCCTCCACGCGCGCCCACGCAACGCAGGAACGGCCGTACAGGGCCACCCACGAGGCGCGCACCGAGGCCTCGAAAGCCGGCGCGCCCGTGGTAGGTTACCCGCCCATGGGAAACCTCAAGCTGAAGCCCGGCGTCCTCGTCGGCAATGCCCTCCGCGAAGTCTTCGACTACTGCAAGAGCGAGTCGTGCGCGCTGCCCGCGGTCAACGTGATCGGCAGCCACTCGACGAACGCGCTCCTCGAGGCCGCGCGCCAAGCGAAGAGCCCCGTCATCGTGCAGTACTCGCACACCGGCGCGCAGTTCAACGCCGGTAAGTTCCTCGACAACGCCTCGCACGCGGCGTCGATCATGGGCGCCATCGCCGGCGCGCACCACGTCCGTGTGCTCGCCGAGGCGTACGGCGTCCCGGTGATCTTGCACACGGATCACTGCGCGAAGAAGCTGCTTCCGTGGGTCGACGGCCTCATCAAGGCCGGCGAGGAGTACCACGCGAAGAACGGCGTCCCGCTCTTCAGCTCGCACATGCTCGATCTCTCCGAGGAGCCTCTCCACGAGAACCTCGAGATCAGCCGCACCTTCCTCGCGCGCATGGCCAAGATCGGCATGGCCCTCGAGATCGAGCTCGGAGTGACGGGCGGCGAAGAAGACGGCGTCGACAACTCGGGCGTCGACAACGCCAAGCTCTACACCCAGCCGGCCGACGTGCTCGCCGCCTACGACGCGCTCCAGTCGGTGGGCGCGTTCACGGTGGCGGCGTCCTTCGGGAACACCCACGGCGTGTACGCCCCGGGCAACGTGAAGCTCACCCCGAAGATCCTGGCGAACAGCCAGGACCACATCGAGAAGGTGCGAAACACCGGCAAAAAACCGGTCGATTTCGTGTTCCACGGCGGCTCCGGCTCCACCAAGGAAGAGATCCGCGAGGCGGTCTCGTACGGCGTCGTCAAGATGAACATCGACACCGACACGCAGTGGGCCTTCACCTCGCCCATCAAGAAGTACATGGACGAGAAGGACGCCTACCTGAAGAGCCAGCTCGGCAACCCCGAGGGCGCCGACAAGCCCAACAAGAAGTACATCGACCCGCGCGCCTGGCTCCACCTCGGCGAGAAGGGCGTCATGTCCCGCGTCGTCGAGGCCTGCAAAGACCTGGGAAGCTTCGGCAAGTTCGACTTCTGAACGCGAGCGCGAGCACGGTCCATTTCCGGCTGCCCGGGGCGTACGCGCCTCGGGCAGTTTCCTTTTTGGGTCCTAGCACCGATTGCACCCCCCACGCACCGATTGCGGCGCCGGCGGGCGACCACGACGAGGCGCAGGGGGGAGACACGAGGCACGCGCATTGCGTACGCTTCGAGGTCCTATGAGCCAAGGCCCAAGCGACGTCGCGCCTCTCCCGTTCTTCCTTGGCAAGCGGCTCGAAGATCTCGCCACGCTCTCGCAGAGCCGGCTCCTCCGCGCGCTCGACGTGAAGGAGATCTCGTTCTTCTTCGACGCGCTCGATCAGCTCGCCGTACCGCCCGGGCGCGATCTCGTCACCCTCGGGGAGGACGGACCTCGTCACGTGGGCTTCCTCCTCGAAGGGTACGCGCGCCTCGTACGAGGGGACGTGCAGGTCGGGCGCCTCGGCGCGGGGGATCACTACGGGGAGCGCGTGCTGCTCCGCCAGCAGGTCTCGCCCTTCCAGGTCGTGACCGAGACGGACGTGCGCGTCGCGAGGCTCACCCTCGGCCGCTTCGAGTCGCTCGCGCAAAAACACCCGCGTGTGGCCCTCGACCTGGTTCGAGCCATCGCCGCCACCGCGACCGACGACGTGACCGTGCTCGCCGACAGGTTGCGCGCGTTGGTCCGCGAGCGCAGCACCCCTCGCGCGGCCGACGTGCGTGTTCGCCTCGGGCGCGAAGAACGCCACGTGCCGACGGGGACCACGATCGCGGAGCTCTGGAGGTCGCGGACTCTCCCGGGCATCGCGCCCACCGTGCTCGCCGCGAAGCTCGACGGGAGGCCCGTCATGCTCGACACGCGCCTCGCCGCGGACGCCGTGGTGAGCCCCATCGTCGAGGGGACCGAGGGCGGCGACGACGTGCTCACCCGGAGCGTCGGGCTCGCGATGCTCGACGTGCTCGCCGAGGTGCGACCCAAGGCGCGCGGGCGTGTCCTCCCTCCTATCGACGGAGCCGTCGTCCTCGAGATCCACGACGAGAATCGCGCGCAGCTCGCGTCGGACGTGTCCATGGCCACCGAGCGTCGCCTCGCGAGCCCCGTCGCGTTCTCCGAGGAGCTGTGGACGATCGAGGAAGCCCGCGCGTACTTCACCGAGCGCGGTTCTCACGACGCCGCGACGCTCCTCGACCATCGCCCGCAGGCAACCGTGACCCTCTCACGTTGTGGGCAAACGTACGCGCTCGCGTTCGGCCCGTGCGTGTCGACCACGCGTGACATCGGTCCCCTCGGGATCGCTCCCCACCCGCGAGGGCTCGTCGTCGACGTCGGGCGAGCCCGCAAGGCCCACGAGAGCGACGACTCCCTCGAGAGAGAACGCGCGGCACCTCGCTACGGCAGCCCCATGGCCGAAGAGCATCGGCGCTGGCTCGCCGCGTTCGGGGCGGGCTCGGTCGGTGAGCTCACGGCCCTCGCCACCTCGGGAAAAATCGGCGATTTGGTGCTGGCGGGGAGGCCTTCCACGAGAAGGCGCTCGGTCGCATCGCCGACGACGTGGCCCGCCGAGCGAGCGCAGGCCTTCGTGTGCTCCGGGTGGCCGGGCCCTCGTCGTCGGGCAAGACGACCTTCATTCGACGGCTCACCGTGGCGCTGTCGCTCGTGGGCCTCCGCACCGTGGGCCTGTCCCTCGACGACTACTATGTCGACCGCGAGAAGACCGTACGCGACGAGGCCGGAGAGTACGACTTCGAGTCTCCCCTCGCGATCGACGCGGAGCTCTTCCGGGCGCAGCTCGAGCGGCTCGTGCGCGGAGAGAAGCTCAAGGTGGCTCGCTACGACTTTCTCACCGGCAAGAGCCTGCACGACGGAGGGCCCGAGGTCGCGCTCGGTCCGGGCGATCTGTTGCTCGTCGAGGGACTGCACGCGCTCGAGCCGCAGATGATCCCCGGGACGTTCGCGCACGAGTCGCTCGGCATCTTCGTGCACCCGGCCACTACGTTGCCGATGGACAGGCTCACGACGCTCGCGCCGACCGATCTCCGCCTCCTCCGCCGCATCGTCCGCGACCGACACACACGGGGCTACCGCGCGAAGGAGACGATCGCCCGCTGGCCTTCGGTGCGGCGCGGAGAGGAGCGGCACGTGTTCGCGCGGCTCCCGTTCGCGGATCACGTGTTCGACACCGCGCTCGCGTACGAGCCATGTGTCCTGAAGATCCTCGCCGAGCGCTGCCTCCTCGAGGTTCGCCGCGACGATCCTGGTTTCGTCGAGGCGTGCCGCCTGCGAGAGCTGCTCGACGGCTACGTGGGGCTCGAGCCGGGGTATGTGCCCTCGAGCTCGATCCTGCGCGAGTTCATCGGACACGGGCCCAAATAGGCCGGGCGAGGCGAGCTCACCAACGCTCGACATCCTCGGGCTTCTCGCCCAGAGTGATCCGCCCCGTCGTCCCCGAGCCACGGCACGGCCAATGCGCGCGGCGAGACGGTGCGGGAGCGACGCGAGACGAATCGAGAGGGCGGTCGATGGCTACACGGAAGAAGCGAGCAGAGGTCGAGTGGGTGGGCGGGCTCGTGACTCTCCCCACGTACGTGACCGGCGAAGGGGCGCCGTTCCAACCGGAGATGCTCCTCTGGTTGCGGACGGACGGGCTCGTCCTCGGCCACGAGGTGGGCAGGCCGGGGGAGGTCCTCTCGAGCGCGTGCGAGAGCCTGCGTCGCACCATCGAGAGCCCCATGGTGGGAGGAGCTCACACCCCCGATCGCGTCCGCGTCGCTTCGCCCGCGCTCGCCGAAGTGCTGCGCGCCGGATGGCCCGCCATCGACGTCGTCTGCGAGGCGACCCCCGAAATCGACATGACGTTCTCCAAGATGCGCGACAGTCTGGCCGAGACCGAGAGGCCGACCTACCTCACGCCCGGCCTCGACGCCGACGCGATGGCGGCCCTCTTTCGAGCCGCGGCGCGCCTCTACCGGGCGAAACCTTGGAAGGTCGTCCCGAACGACCAGTGCCTCTTCTCGATCCGGATCGACGGGCTCGGCGTCCACGACGCGGTGCTCTCGATCGTCGGGCAGTTGGGGGAGAGCCTCGGGTTCCTCTTGTTCTCGAGCGCCGCCGACTTCGACGACTTCCTCGCCGCGGCCGAAGCCATCCAGCGCGGCGAAAGCATGAACGTGCCACCTCACCTCGCCCTCAACTTCGATCGCGGCGCCGATCTGGACGACACGCTCCGAAAAGAGATCGCGACGCACGGGTGGGAGGTAGCCGAAGCCAAGGCGTACCCGTGGGTCGTCGCCATCGACGAGAACGTCCTCGGGAGACCGCCTACGCCGACCGAGCTCGCGACCGTCGAAGCCGTCGCGCTCGCGCTGCCCGAAGTCCTTCGAGAAAAGGCGGCGCTCCGCTCCGCATGGGAGGGTGGCGAGCGCGTGGAACGCACCGTCGTAGTCGCCGCACACACGGGAGACTTCGAGGTCATGGTCCGCGCCCCCGGGGGCGACGACGTCGACCTTCCCGACGACCTGCTCGCAGCGCTCGTCGAGCTCGACGGGCGAGATGCGCCGATCGACCCCGACGCACGGAGGCCACTCGAGGCCGCGCTCGTTCGGAAGTTCGTGGCCTCCCCCGAGGCCGAAGCGCTCGAGGACGCCAGGTCGTGCGAGCTCCTGATGGACCTCGCCGGAGACTACTTCGACGTCAGCATCGCGACGCTCGAGGCCGAAGATCTGCGCGAAATCGTGTTCGACATCCTCCCCGCCGTCGTCGACGTCGACGCCACCTTGGCGGCCGGGATCGTCGAGGAGATTCGTGCGTTCTACAGCTTCCTAGGGCGCAAGCTCGGCCTCGAGCAGGCCGACGCCTGCCTCCGGGTGATCGGTGGCGATGCCGTGGAGAGGCTCGAGCGCGCGCTCTCGGATGCGACCAAGTTCAGCGATGCCAAGACGCGCCTTCGGCAAAGTCGCGGGGCGGGGTTCGCTAGGGCCGTCAAGGAGGGCTTGGCAGAGTCGCGACTCCCGCCGCCAACCACGCCCGCACCGCAGGCGAAGGCCGCGAAGAGCGCCAAGAAGCGCGTACACGAACCGACTCGCAAGGCGCCTGGAAAGAAGCGGTGAGGTCCCGTTCTCGGGCTTCGTGAGGCGGGAGGGCGGAGCGTCGCCGCGGCTCCGTGGTGGGCATCCCTTCGCTGCGCTCTACTTTCGCCACACTCTCTTCGGCGCGACGCACGAGGCGCTTCGGGCATCCGACGGTCGTGACGCCTCCGGACCTCTTCGACGTGGCCATCGTGGGCACCGGCTTCGGTGGGCTCGGCGCGGCGCTGTCGTTGGCCGAGCGAGGCGCGAAGGTGGTCGTGCTCGAGGCGCTCACCTACCCGGGGGGATGCGCCTCGACCTTCACGCGCGGGCGAGCGCGGTACGAGTCGGGCGCGACGCTTTTCTCGGGCTTCGCCAAGGGTCACCTCTTCGACACGTGGATTCGACGGCATGACCTGAAGGTCGACGTGCGCTTCTTGTCGCCCGTGGTCGAGCTCCGGTCGGGGCACGGGGTGATCGAGGTGCCGAACGATCGCGCCGCGTTCGTCGAGGCGTGGGTCGCCCGCTCGGGCGCCCTAGGTGAGCGTGTCCGCGCCTTCTTCCGCGAGCAGCTCGCCGTCGCCGACGCGCTCTGGAGCATCTTCGAGGACCCTCGCCTCCTCCCGCCGTTCGGCGGAGCCGAGCTCCTCGCGCACGTCGCTCGGGTCCCCGCGTACCTCCCGCTCGTCCCTTGGGTCGGGCGCCCCCTCGAGCGCGCGCTCGAGAAACACGGGCTCGTCGAGCACGCGGCGCTCCGCACCTACCTCGACGCCGTGTGCCAAATCACCGTGCAGACGAGCGCACGCGAGGCCGAAGCGCCCTTCGCCATGGCGACGATGGACTACTATTTTCGGGGCACCGGACACGTGCACGGCGGCATCGGGGTGCTCGCTCACGAGCTCGCGCGCGCGATCGAACGCCTCTCCGGGAGCGTGCGGTACGCCTCTCGTGTCGACACGCTCCGGCGCGAGGCCGGCGCGTGGACGCTCGAAGGACGCAAGGGCAAGGTACGCGCGCGCCACGTGGTGGCGAACCGTCTCCCGGCGGACGTGGCCTCCATGGCCGGCCTGCCGCTTCAAGGCACGCTCGCGCGGCTCGACCGGGAGGTGCGCTCCGGGTGGGGCGCCACGATGCTGTACCTCACCCTGGACGAGACGAAGACAACGAAGCCCGACGCCTTCCACCTCGAGCTCGTGGGAGACACCACACGGCCATTCACCGATGGAAACCACGTCTTCGTGAGCGTCGGAGCGGCCGACGAGGAGCGCGCCCCTCACGGACGAAGGACCGCCACCGTCTCGACGCACGTCTCTTTGGAGCAGCTCGACGCGCTCGGGCCGGAGGGGCGCGCGCGTGCGATAGCCGACGTCCAGGCCAGCATGCGACGAACGATCGCCCACCGTGCCCCCGAGATCGACCAGGCCATCGTCTCCACGATGCCCGGGAGCCCGCGCACCTTCGAGCGCTTCACGTTGCGTCGCGGGGGATACGTCGGTGGCATCCCGAGGAGGGCGGGCCTCTCCCACTACGCGTCGCTCGTCCCGAGCCCCGTCGCGCGTGATCTCTGGCTCGTCGGAGACTCGGTATTTCCCGGTCAGAGCACCCTCGCGACGGCCATCGGAGGCACACGCGTGGCCGAGGCGATCCTTCGCACCTGAGCCGCCCACCTCGTGCGACTCATCACGCGGGAGCCGGCGTGGTAGACGTCTCGGGCATGAAGCGCCTCTTCGCCGCCTCCGTCCTCGTCGCCCTCTCGCTCGCCGCCTGCAAAGACTCGGGCTCCACCCAGTCGAGCGCGGCCCCCATCTCGACCGAGAGCACCACGAAGACCCCCTCGGGGCTCGGATACACGGTGCTCGCGCCCGGCAAACCCGACGGCAAGGTGGCGAAGGCCGGCTCCACCGTCTCCGTGCATTATACAGGCTATCTCACGAACGGGACCAAGTTCGACTCGAGCCTCGACCGCGGCGAGCCCATCTCGTTCACGCTGGGCACGGGCCGCGTGATCGCCGGCTGGGACGAGGGCGTCGCGGGCATGAAGGTGGGTGAGAAGCGCCGACTCGTCATTCCCCCGAGCCTCGGCTACGGCGAGCGCGGCGCAGGCCCCATCCCACCGAACGCGACGCTGGTGTTCGAGGTCGAGCTCGTCGACGTGGGCTGAAACCGCACCGAAGCGCGGGCGCCTCACATGGCGATCGGCGTGGGCATGAAGAGGCCCACGAAGAAGAGCAGCGTGACCACGGCGACCACGACGCGCGGGCGATCGAGGGGGAGCTCCGACGTCGGCGGGTGCGAGAGCATCTCGGGATCGCGGAACACCCCGCGCGTGGCCTCGATCGCCAAGATCGCGAAGAGCAGGCCGAACCACGCCACGTACGCGGGCCACACCCCGATGCGCAGGACGAGCGACGGCATGTCGTCCCGTGTGCGCAGGGCGCCCGCCGTGACGATGAGCGCGAACGTCATCGCCACCCGGTGCCCCACCGAGAGGCTCTTCTCGGGCCGCGGCCCCTCGCGCGACGAGAGGGTGCCCAAGATCGCGAGGATCTGGAACCACACGAGCCAAAAGAGCGAGTTCCCGAGGTGCACACCGAACCGCGAGAGCCCGTGGTTCGTGACGAGGTCGCCTGTGACGAGCCACACGAGCCGCACGAAGAAGACACCGAGCAGGCTCCTGTGCACGAGCCGCGCGAAGGTGTCTTGTCGCTTCCCGAAGAGCGCATACGCGACGTGGCCCCCGTCGAGCTGGCCCACGGGCAAGAGGTTCACCATCGTCACGAACATGCCGGCCCACGCGCCGAACGCCACGGGCGACAGGAAGAGCTCGGAGCCCGCCGGCACCCCCGGGTGCGCGAGCCTGTCGAGCAGCTTGACCACGAGGCTCTCGCCGAGCTCGACGCTGTCCTCGCTCGCCCCCACCGCCACTACGGCGGAGTGCGCGGCGCCGTACGCGTAGAGCGGGATCGCGAACGCGAGGCCCGCGAGCGGCCCCGAAGCGCCGATGTCGAGCAGGGCGCGCCGCGTGGGGATCGTGCCCCGCATGCGAATGACGGCCCCCATGGTCCCGAACGGCGAGAGGATCGGGAGAGGGATGAAGAACGGGAGGCTCGCGTCGACCCGGTGAATACGCGAGGCCACGTAGTGCCCGAGCTCGTGCGCCGTGAGGATCCCGAGGAGCGTGGCGGTGAAGGCGAACGCTTGGGAGAGCGCCTCGCGCTCGGTGACGTACGCCAGTATTTTGGAGATCGTTCCAATCTTTTGGCTCGCCGCCTCGGCCGCGCTCTTCTGGAAGGAGAGCTGCGTCACGAAGACGCTCACCACCGTCGCCGCGAAGAGAAGCGCGTTCATGCGCCAGGGCGGCGAAGGGAGCGGGGCCCGAGGCTCGCCGTCAGCCATGCTTCAGCGCCTCGACGAGCACGGAGACGAGCCTCGGTAGGAGCACCTCGAGACGCCCGTCGACCGTCCCCACGTCGCTCGTGACGACCATCGAGCCGGGCCCGAGGGTCGTGTCGGCGCGCACGGTGACCGCCGCGTTCCCCATCACCCGCATCGCGCGTTCGACCTCGACCACGTCGCCCGGGGACACGTTCACGACGACGGCGCGGGCGCCACGCGCCTCGGCGACGAGCTCTCGCGCCATCACGCCGAGCGTGGCGGGGCTCGCCGCGACCTCGGCGTGGATCACCCGCTCGGCGAGGAGGCGCGCCAAGAGCGTGATGCGCTCGATCTCTCCCTCGGCCAGCGCGCGCTCTCGTGCCTCGAGGCGGGCGGCGACGGCGACGAGACGAAGGAGCTCGGCCTCACGCGCCTCGGCGGCCGCGATGGCGGCGCGTGCATCGACGGTCTCCTTCGCGCGCATCAACACGGCGTGCCCCTCGGCCTCGGCGCGCGCGACGATCCGGGCAGCCTCGGCGTGGGCCGCGGCCACCTCGGCCGGCAGGCGGACCGCGTAGGGGCGCGTGAGCTCGGGCCGTGCTCCCGTGGCATGACGAAGGATCCGCCCGCGCGGCAAGCTCATTGGAGTCTCGCCGCGTCGACCGCGCGGTTCACCTGCGCGAGCGGCCGCGCGAGGGCGAGGGTGCGATCACGACGCTCGGGCGAGCGAAGCCCCGCGGAGACGGCGCGCCCCTCGGCGTCGAGGGGGCCCAGGATGCCCGCCTCGGCGTCGTCGACGGAGAGGCCGAGCGCGGCCGAAACAGCCAGATATGCCGAATGCCACACGCCCCTACCCTACCCGATTTTCGGCGTCGTCCCTACGTGCCCGACGCGCCGGACGACCGCCCCGAATCACGCGTCGTCTTTCGGAGCCTCGTCCGCGTCGGCCTTCTCTTCGCTCTTTTTCTTCTTCTTCTTCGCGGGTGCTGCGGCCTCGGCCTCTTTCACCGGAGCCTTCGGCGCGGGGGCAGGCGCGTCCTTCTTTCGCGTGAGGAAGAGCATCGCGGCGCCGCCGCCCAAAATGGCAGCGACCACACCGAGCACGACCTTGTCGCCGGAGTCTTCTTTGCCGGCCTTCGTGTCGCCTTCGGCCTTCGTCTTGCGATCGGCGGAGAGCGGCTCACCCACGATCACGGCCGTCTTCACGTAGTCGAGCTCGGGCCACTTCGCGCGGAGGTAGTCGTTGCCCTCCGCCTGGATCTCGCCCTGCTTGTCCGTGACGTTCTCGTCGTAGCCGCCGAAGAGCTTGTCGGCGATCTCCATCCCCTCGGCGACCTTGCAGATGGGCGCGAAGCCCATGGCGTCGAGGCTCGTGTTGTCCTTGTAGTTGACGAAGAGCTGCGTCGAGCGCGTGTCGGGGCGCCCCGCCATCGCGTACGTGAGCATGCCGCGCTTGTTCGACTGCTTCGGCGGGTCGGGCGGGAGGTTCGCGTCGCTCCACACCGCCGACACCTTCGGATCGCCGTGGATGCCCCACTGCACGACGAACCCCTTCACGACCCGGAAGAAGGCCACGTCGTCGAAAAAGCCAATCTTTACGAGATTATAGAAACGATCCACGCCGTTCGGCGCCCAGTCGCGGGTGCACTCGAACACGATGTCGCCCTTGGTCGTCTCGAACTTGGCTTTGAAGGTGTCGGGCGCCTTCTCCTTGGCCTTCGAAGGGTCCAGCATCGCCGGATGCCCGGACTGAGGGAACGCGTGTGCGCTCCCTCCCGAGGCCAAGAGGAGACCCGCCGCGACCCACGAGAAGACCCGCTTCATGGCCCTCGAGATCGCACGTTTTCGGCCCTCGCACCAGGACCGAAGCGCGTCTCTTCGTGCGTCGGCGCGAGCCCCGCGACGAAGGGCCCGACCGACGTCGAGCTATTCCTCGTCGATCACACGAAACGCGGTGGTCTCGGCGTAGTCGACGAAGTCGTCCTCCGTCGCGTTCCCCGCGTCGAGGGACGCGAGGTCGGCGAGCTCCTTCGCGAGGAGCTTCGGGTCGACGCGCTTCAGGTAGTCGAGCAAGAGCTCGCCGTCGCGGCGGCCCGCCTCGTAGAGAGTGACGATGCGAGTGACGGCCGCGGGCACGCGCTTCGCAGGGATTTTCGCAACGAATCGCCCGAACGCGGCCGCCTCGCCGCGCGGATCTCCGCCCACGTAGAGGAAGTAGTGCGGAGCCGCGCGCTCCCCCACGCGCCGCATCCCGCCCTGGAATCCGATGCCGGCCACGTGGTGGAGCCCGCACCCGTTCGGGCACCCGCTCACCTTGATCACCGTGCCTCGCGCGGCGGCGAGCACGTCGGGGCGCGAGCGCGTGAGGTCCGAGAGCGCGGCGGCGAGCCCTCGCGATTGAGTGACGGCGAGCTTGCAGGTCTCGGCTCCCTGGCAGCTCGTGGGATCGGCGAGGGTGTCGGCGTGCGGGCGCGAGAGGCCGATGCGCGCGAGGGCCGCGAAGACCGCGTCGAGGTCGGCCTCACGAACCCAGTGGAGCACGACGTTCTGTGCGTGGGTCGTGCGGGCCGTGCCGTCCGAGTAGGCGCGTGCGATCCGCGCGAGCGCGCGCACCTGGCCCGAGCTCGCGTCGCCGAGCGGCAACGTCACGGTCACGCGGGCGTACCCGGCCTGCTTCTGCCTCGCGACGTTCGACGTGAAGAAGGCCTCACGCTCGCCCACACTGGGCAAAATGGGCAATAGTTTCGGAACGATCCCCGGCCCCCGCGCGGGCGACGAGGC